>NZ_KV793038.1:179013-530339 GCF_001808345.1 Staphylococcus sp. HMSC06C11 | reverse complement strand
GGCGGTAACACGGGTTCGAGTCCCGTAGGAGTCATACAAACAGAAGTGAAATATCGCTTCTGTTTTTTTATATCTTAAATAAAATTCAATAGTGGAGAGTTGTCCGAGTTGGCCGAAGGAGCACGCCTGGAAAGTGTGTAGGCGTCACAAGCGTCTCGAGGGTTCGAATCCCTCACTCTCCGTACAAACGCGCTTATAATGGTTTAAATCCATTATAAGCGTTAATTTTTTGCATTCTTTTAAATCCTTATGTATCAACACTTTGGATGTGTTTTGTAAAATTCTACTTCTGAATAGTTTTTATTCATTTTAAATTTTTAGTCAAATTGTGACTATGAGTATGATAATTAAGCTTTATTATAGTCACAACATTTTCTAATTTAGTCTCAAGAAAATCTCATTTAAATATTTAACTACTTCTTAATCTTCTTTGTTCTCAAATTCTTTTATTAAGAATCACTTTCTGTGGCGACAGGAAACATCATTTCTTATCTTTATTAAAATACATCATTGTTATAACAAGCGAGTAAACAAAAAGAAAAATCATTACAAACGTTACCATATATGAGTTCCTCCTTTTATCTGTATGAATTTATTTTAATTATATATTTATATATTAATTAAACATAGTAAATCTTATTTAATATTATAACATTTATAAAGGTATAATTAATATATGCTTATCAAAAATAACATGTTAACCCCTTATATATTTTAAGCTAAAGTACTGATAATTATGCAGTGAATCGTTATAATGAGTATTGTATTTAATTTTGGAGGAATGCGTTGTGGGTTATTGGTTAAAAGAACAATCACAATTAAATAAAGATAAAATTGCAGTGGCCACTGATGAACAATCGTTAACGTTTAGTGAGCTGTATGAGAAGGCTTATGATTTGGCACGCTACATTCAGTCACTTCATAAGAAAAGAGTAGGTTTATTTATTAAAAATGATTTAGATTCGGTCATACTTATACATGCTTGCTGGATTGCTCAAATCGAAATAGCGATGCTTAACACGCGTTTAACTGAGCAAGAAATGAGAAATCAGATGAAATCAGTTCGTGTTGATACCATATTACATACGATGCCTCTAACAATGGAGGATTTTAAATTATACAACATTGAAGGTCTTAGAAATTTAACACCTCAACAACTCCAATCTAAACAATTCAATTTAGAAGATATTGCATCTATCATGTTCACTTCTGGAACGACAGGCCCACAGAAAGCTGTGCCACAAACGTTCCATAATCATTTAGCAAGTGCTACAGGTTGTAAACAAAGTTTAGGTTTTGATCAACATACAAAGTGGCTATCAGTTTTACCTATTTATCATATTTCTGGTCTGAGCGTTATTTTAAGATCAGTCATTGAGGGATTCACAGTTCGCTTAGTTGGTAAATTTAATACTGATAAGATGCTTCATATTATTAAAGATGAAAACATGACGCATGTCTCACTTGTTCCTCAAACATTAAAATGGTTGATGGATGGTGGTCTTACACAACCATTCTCAATAGAAAAAATTTTACTTGGAGGAGCAAAACTCTCTTCTAATCTGATAGAGCAAGCACTTGCCAATCAGTTACCGATTTATAACTCTTTCGGTATGACAGAAACATGTTCGCAATTTCTAACAGCTTCACCTGAAATGTTAGCTCAAAAACATGATACAGTCGGTAAACCGAGTGACAATGTAAAAGTAAAAATTAAGAATCCTAATCAAGATGGTCACGGTGAACTTCTTATCAAAGGTGAAAATGTGATGAATGGTTACTTGTATCCTGAGAATTTGACAAAGACATTTGAAGATGGCTTTTTCAAAACTGGAGATATTGCTGAGATAGATGAAGAAGGTTTCGTAATGGTTTATGATCGTCGTAAAGATTTAATTATAAGTGGGGGAGAGAACATTTATCCATACCAAATAGAAACAGTTGCTAAACAATTTAATGAAATTTCTGATGCAGTATGTGTAGGTGTTGCTGATGATACTTGGGGACAAATTCCTGTGCTTTATTTTGTTTCTGAAAATGAAGTCAATAGAGAAGAATTGTTAAACCATTTTCAACAGAATTTAGCAAAATATAAAGTGCCTAAAGCCTTCTATCAAGTAAAGAATTTACCGTATACTTCTACAGGAAAACTGCAACGTAGCAAAGTAACATATGAAGGAAATCAATTATGATTATTAAAGCTATTCATTTATACACGTATAAACAACCTTTCAAATCTCCCATTATTACACCTAAAGTTAAACTTTATGAACGTGAAAGTTTAATTGTTGAAATTTTAACCCGAGATAATCAATCTTTTTATGGTGAGTGTAATGCGTTTACTACGAATTGGTATGATGATGAAACGATAGATATAGCAGTTCATACGCTCAATGAGTGGATACCTCAGCTTATTGACAAAGAATTTAATTCATTTAGAGAGTGGTCTGTTTATTTAGAGCAACTTGAGGAGACCCCAGCGACTCGTTCAGCTATCGTTATGGCAGTTTATCAAATGTATCATGAGTTATCATCTTTCTCAGTAACCTATGGTGCGACAATAAGTGGTTTAACAAATGAACAGTTACATAAGCTTTATGAAACACAGCCACGTCGTGTTAAACTTAAGTGGTCTTCACAACTTGTTGAAGATATCAATGCTATACATCAAAATGATATTCATTGTGATTTAGCACTTGATGCGAATGAATCGCTGAATGTTGAATCATTTTCAAAGATTAGTGAGGTTAATCAAGCGAATATCATATATATTGAAGAACCGTTTAAATCATTAGAGAATTTAAATGCAATGAATGTGAGCGAATATCCACCTATAGCTATCGATGAGAAGGCGACTTCTATCAAAGATATTGTTTCAATTATTGAAAAATTTCCTATTCAATTAGTTGTTTTAAAGCCGTATAGATTAGGTGGTATTGATAAAGTTTTAGAGGCAATAGATATTTTAAAAGAAAAAAATATTAAATTTGTAGTCGGTGGCATGTATGAATTTGGATTAAGTAGATATTTTACAGCAATGTTAGCTAAAGAGGGAGATTATCCAGGTGATGTTACACCTTCCGGATATTACTTTGAAGGTGATTTAGTGAGAGATTCAGGCATTTTAAAAGAGGGAATGATTCATTTTATTCCCCCTAAAGTACAAAAAACTAAACTAACAAAACTTTAATGTTTATGTTCTGATGTCGATTGTTTATCTTTTTTTAATGGTACTGGATCGAAGCCACCTTTATGAAATGGATGACACTTCAAAATGCGGCGTATACCTAAATAAAGCCCTTTAAATGCACCATGATATTGGATTGCTTCTCTCGTATATTCCGAACATGTTGGATAAAATCGACAAGTAGGTGGTGTCAACGGTGATATGAATCGTTGATAAAATACAACTAGCGCTAGAAAAATCTTTTTTATCATGGTATTGCGCCTCCAACAAATTATTTAATAGATTTATTTTAACATAGTAAGAGGGGATGTGTGGATTGTGGAGTTTCGTGATAAAGACAATCGAACGGTCACTTTAAATTTTAAAACGAATAAGGATACGCCTAGTGGTAATCACGTACTCACGATTCCAATATATAATCATCAACTCTTATTTACTCGACACAAAGTTCGTGGAGTTGAATTCCCTGGGGGTAAAGTTGAGTCCGGTGAAACACCATTAGATGCGGTTTTAAGGGAATTATATGAAGAGACAGGCGCAGTTGCTGAGAAATGTATTTATATTGCGCAATATAAAGTGAACACAAATGATCATAGTACATTTCTTAAAGATGTATTTTTCATTGAAGTAAGTCATTTCATTGAAACTTCAACTTATTATGAGACAAATGGTCCATGTCTATTTGAAAATGTTTCCAACATACCTACGGATAAGCAAAGTTTTTTAATACAAGATGCGACGATATTGAAATGTTTAGAAAGGGTGAGAGCGCTTGGATTTTACAAAAATTAAGAAAATGCCAATCGACGCTCATACGCATCATTTTGATGAAGTAACCTATAAAGTAGATGGATTAAATGTCAAAGCTTTAATGATGACACCAGTAGACCAAAATGTAATTCAACGTATAGTTATATATCTTCGCGGTGGAAAAGGACAAGTAGGTCGTGTAAGAGCTGCAAGATTAATGCAGTTTGCAAATGAACATACGATAGTTATAGGGCCATATTATAGAGGTAATAACGGTAGTGAAGGTAAAGATGAATTTTATCGAGGAGATTTGAATGATGTAACACAATTAATTCGACTTTTACATGATAAGTATCCCTCAGCATATATTCATATGATAGGATTCTCACGTGGTGGACTACAAGGTTTATTAACCTTTCAAGACTTACCTGTAAATAGCTTCATCATATGGGGAGGCGTCTCAGATATTCATTTAATGTATGAGGAACGTGTTGATTTAAGAGGGATGTTAAGACGAATGGTGGGCCATCCTAAAAAAGATAAAGACGCTTATGAACAAAGAAACGCGATGAAAACCATTGATTCTACCAGCCCTCCTATATTAATTGTTCATGGAGGTAAAGATAAGCAAGTTGGCATTCACCAAGCTTATGATTTAGAAGAAAAGTTGACAGCTAAGAGGGTGTACTACGAAACGTTTTATCAACTAGATGAAGGTCATGTGCCACGACCTCCAGCAATGAAAGAAACATTATCTAAAATTCAACAATGGATGACCAATATTGAAGAAACTAAAAATAATTTGTGATAACAAATTTTAAATCAAGATAGAGATATATTAAAAAGGGTGAGACAAACGTCTCACCCTTTATTAATTGGAAATATTTATTTATTGAATGCACCTTTTTCAGCAATGTGTTCTACTTCTGAACCAAACTTTTTAAAGTTTTCCTCAAATTGATTAATTAAGTCTTGAGCTTGTTCATGATATTTATTTGCATCACTCCAAGCGTTCACTGGGTCTAAAATAGTTTTTGGCACATCTTTAATTTCAACTGGGATATTTAAACCAAATGTTTCATCTTTTTTATATTCAGCATCTTTTAACTTTCCTGAAATAGCTTGGTTTACCATCTGACGCGTATAGTGTAAGCTGATTCGGCGTCCTACACCATATTTTCCACCAGTCCATCCTGTATTAACTAAATAAACGTCAACATCATGTTTATCGATTAATTCACCTAATAAATCAGCGTAAACAGTTGGATTTAATGGTAAGAATGGTGCTCCAAAACATGTTGAGAACGATGGTTCAGGCTCAGTTACTCCACGTTCTGTACCGGCTAACTTAGAAGTGAATCCACTTAAGAAATGATACATTGCTTGATCTTTGGTTAGTTTGGAAATAGGAGGGATCACACCAAAGGCATCAGCAGTTAAGAAAATAATTGTATTAGGATGAGCTGCTTTTGAAGGCAACACGATATTATCAATATGTTCGATAGGGTAAGCAGCACGAGTGTTTTCAGTGAATTTATTGTCATCGAAGTCTACTGTACCATCCTCTTTTACGACTGTGTTCTCTAGTATAGTGCCGTATTTAATTGCATCATAAATTTGAGGTTCTTTTTCTTTAGAGAGGTTGATTGCTTTGGCATAGCATCCACCTTCAATGTTAAATACACCATTTTTGTTCCAGCCATGTTCATCATCCCCAATAAGTTTTCGTTCTGGATCAGCTGAAAGGGTTGTTTTACCAGTGCCTGATAGTCCAAAGAATAAAGCGACATCACCTTTTTCACCTACATTAGCTGAACAATGCATGCTCATGATATCTTGCATTGGTAAAAGATAATTCATTACTGAGAAAATACCTTTTTTCATTTCTCCAGCATATTCAGTGCCACCAATTAAAATGACTTTGTGCTTGAAAGAAATGATGACAAATGTTTCTGATTTAGTGCCATCTACTTCTGGATCAGCTTTAAAGTGAGGTGCTGATACAATTGTGAAATTAGGTTTGATATTTTTAGCTTCATCTTTAGATTCTGGACGAATAAACATATTGTGCGCGAATAAATTATGCCAAGCCAATTCATTAATCACAGTTAATTTTAAACGTGAATCTTTGTCGCTTCCTGCATAACCATTAAATACGTATAATTCATCTTTTTTACCTAAATAATCTAGAACTTTATTATAAAGTTTTAAAAAAGTTTCCTCATCAATAGGTTGGTTAATGTCTCCCCAATCGACATTATCTCTATAAGAAGGTTCAGTTACGATAAATTTATCTTTAGGTGAGCGCCCCGTATATTTCCCAGTACTTGCATTCACTGCACCTAATTCAGTTAATTTCCCTTCATTATTATCTAAAATTTTATTGTATAGCTGAGTTGTTGAGAGTTGAAATTGTGTTGATGGTTTCTCTAGTAAATTTTTTATTTTTATTGTTTCTGTGTATGTGTCTACTGACATACTCAATCCCTCCAAAGCAATAGTAGTTATGTAAGCCTTTACATTTAAATAGTATAACACATTAATTTTATTAATCCACCGTTAACATAAGCATTTAACGAAAATCATAAATTGACATTGAACCTTGAATTCGGTACTATTATTCTTAACGGATTCTCTTATCCTGAGTGGTGGAGGGACATGGACCCAATGAAACCCAGCAACCTCTTTTATGATAAAGAAAGGTGCCAAACCGTTTGCAGACATATATCGTCTGAACGATAAGAGCGAATGGACGTTTAAGGGCCTTCTCTCTATCTTGATAGTGATGAAGGCTCTTTTATTTAGCTCTCAAATAAAAGAGAATTTTCGTAATTTATATTAAAGGAGCAAAACATGACTTATAATAAACGATTATTTACTTCAGAATCAGTAACTGAAGGTCATCCCGATAAAATTGCAGATCAGGTATCTGATGCAATTCTAGACGAAATTTTAAAAGACGACCCAAATGCGCGTGTCGCATGTGAGACAACAGTAACGACTGGTATGGCGCTTATTTCTGGTGAAATTTCAACATCAACGTATGTTGATATACCTAAAGTAGTGCGTGAGACAATTAAAAATATTGGTTATACAAGAGCGAAATATGGTTATGATTTCCAAACTATGGCAGTTTTAACCGCTATTGATGAACAATCTCCAGACATCGCACAAGGTGTTGATAAAGCGCTAGAATACCGTAATGAAATTTCAGAAGAAGAAATAGAAGCGACTGGTGCAGGAGATCAAGGGTTAATGTTTGGGTATGCCACTAATGAAACAGATACGTATATGCCATTACCAATTTTCTTATCACATCAACTTGCTAAACGTTTATCTGATGTGCGTAAAGATGAAATTTTAGATTATTTACGTCCTGATGGAAAAGTACAAGTAACAGTTGAATATGATGAGAACGATCAACCTAAACGTATAGATACAATTGTTGTATCTACTCAACATGCTGAAGATGTTGAATTGGAACAAATTGAAGCAGATATTAAAAAACATGTCATTTACCCTACAGTATCAGATGATTTATTAGATGCTGATACTAAATTCTTTATTAACCCTACAGGTCGTTTTGTTATCGGAGGACCACAAGGGGATGCAGGATTAACTGGGCGTAAAATCATTGTTGATACTTACGGCGGTTATGCACGTCATGGTGGCGGTTGCTTCAGTGGTAAAGACCCAACTAAAGTTGATCGCTCAGCTGCTTATGCTGCACGTTATGTTGCTAAAAATATAGTAGCCGCGGAGTTAGCTGATCAATGTGAAGTGCAATTAGCCTATGCCATTGGTGTGGCTGAGCCAGTATCTATTTCAATTGATACTTTTGGTACTGGTAAAGTTTCAGAAGCTAAACTAGTTGAAGCGGTTAGAAATAATTTTGACTTAAGACCAGCTGGAATCATTAAAATGTTAGATTTAAAACATCCTATTTACAAACAAACTGCTGCATACGGTCATTTTGGCCGTACTGATGTTTTACTTCCTTGGGAAAAATTAGACAAAGTTAATTTACTTAAAGATGCGGTCGAATGATAACCATAGCTTTCAAAATTAAGAGAAATAAATATTAATTAAATGTCGAAAAATTGATTTTTTTCTATTATAATGAGAGTTATTGAAATGGTTAAAGGAGCGTTGTTGTGATGAGTTTATCTTCACCGATAGTTATAGGCTTAATCGTTGCAATTATTGTGGCAATTCTTTTCTTTATTCTCTTTTTAGTAGCGAATCACAGTAAAAAGAAAATTAAAAACCAAACAGAAGCCCAATATAAAGAAAAAGAGCAACATATGAAAGAATCTCATGAAGAAGCCTTAGAAAAAGAAAGAGTTGAAAATAAAAAGGCTGTCACAAAACAAAAAGAAGATTTTGATGCGACAGTAAGCAGTAAAGATAGAGAAATTGATGCATTAAAACTATTTTCTAAAAATCATAGTGAATATGTAACAGATATGAGATTGATTGGTATTCGTGAACGTCTTGTTAATGAGAAGAGAATTCGTCCTGAAGATATGCACATTATGGCAAATATCTTCCTACCAAGTAATGAATTTAATAATATCGAACGCATCAGTCATCTTGTTTTAACTAGAACTGGTTTATATATCATTGATTCTCAACTTTTAAAAGGTCATGTGTATAATGGTATTAGTGGTGCTCAGTTCAAAGAGTTACCAACAATGTCTCAAGTATTCCAAACACTTGATTTAGATGAATCTACACCTCAAACATTAGTATTAGATCAAAATGAAGATCAACAATCTTTATCATTTGTTAATTATTCTGAGAAGATTAAACATATTCAAAATCTTGCAGGTGATTTACAAAGTGAATTAAACACTAAATATACACCAACTTCAATTTTGTATTTTAATCCTAAAAATGATGGAGATGTTACAATTTCTAATTATAATCAGGCTTCTAATGTTAAGGTTCTAGTTGGGCCTGAACAACTCGATGAATTCTTTAATAAATTTGTATTCCATGGACGTATTCAATATAACGTGGACGAGTTACAAACTATTATGGATAAAATAGAGTCTTTTAATTAATTAATACAAACGTAAGAAAATGATTTTCTTACGTTTGTATTTTTTTATTTGAACAGGGTATAGAAATCTGAAGAGAGAAAATCATATTAATATTTTTACAGTTAGATTGAATCGTAATATGATAGACACTAAAGCATAGATGAGGAGTGAATATGATGGAAACAGTTCAATTTTATAATGGTAGAGAGATGCCTAAAGTAGGTTTGGGGACATATAGAGTTGAGAATAGTGATCAATGTAAAGATGCTGTTAAACATGCTATTGAAAATGGTTATAGAAGTATAGATACAGCCAAAATATATGGTAATGAAGAAATGGTTGGTCAAGGGATAAAAGAAGGACTAGCTTCTACAGGTTTACAACGTGACGATTTATTTATAACTTCTAAATTATGGTTAGAAGATTATGGTCGTAATAATGTTGCACAAGCTTATGAAACAACCATTCATAAATTAGGTTTAGATTACTTGGATTTATATTTAATGCATTGGCCTGGAACAAATGAAGCAGTCATGATTGATACATGGCAGGGAATGGAAGATTTATACAAAGATAATAAAGTTAAAAACATCGGTGTAAGTAATTTTACTCCTGAAAATTTTGAAGCTTTACTCGCTCAGGTATCTATAAAACCTGTTATCAATCAAGTTGAATTTCATCCATATTTAATTCAAAAAGACTTACGTAAATATTTAGAAGCACAAAGCATCGTTATGGAATCTTGGTCTCCGTTAATGAATGCTAAAATTTTAGAAGATGAAACTATCAACGAAGTCG
Source organism: Staphylococcus sp. HMSC06C11 (assembly GCF_001808345.1). Taxonomy (NCBI): domain Bacteria; kingdom Bacillati; phylum Bacillota; class Bacilli; order Caryophanales; family Staphylococcaceae; genus Staphylococcus; species Staphylococcus sp. HMSC06C11. The sequence continues at coordinate 520,559 of NZ_KV793038.1, read as the reverse complement.
CAAATGAGATAGGTAAATCACCTGCACAAGTGATTATAAGATGGAATGTTCAACATGGGGTAGTTGTTATTCCTAAGTCAGTGACGCCGCATCGTATAGAAGAAAATTTAAATGTATTTGATTTTGAACTTTCTGATGCTCAGATGGAGAAAATTGATAGTTTAAATAAAGATGAAAGAATGGGACCGCATCCTGCCGAGTATAACGGGCATAAATAATAATGATTATAAAAAAGCACTCTGATACATGTATCAGAGTGCTTTTACTATGGTCTTTTTTAAAATAGTCAACAGTATTAAAGATGAAATCCTATATAACAAGCTATAAATCCAATTAAAAATTGCAGTAGTGAATATCCTATAAAATGACCTAGTTTAAAATTGGGTGTCATGAAATGAACTAATTCATTTGTAAGTGTAGAGAAAGTAGTTAATCCGCCTAGAACTCCTGTTATAAAAAATGGTGATATCCAGTCATTTGAAATTGAAGAACCCAATGTTATCCCGCCTAGAAAACTACCTAAAATATTAACTATTGAAGTTGCTATAGGAATAGCAGAATTGAATTTTTCATTACATATATTTGTTATAAACGCTCTAATTACAGCGCCTAAACCTCCACCTAACATAACAAGAAGGATAGCTAACTTCATAATTGACCTCCTATTTTAACTCCTAAGTAACAGAAAATGATACCTAGGATGTAACTTGTCAGTCCATATATGATAAGCATCATAAAATTGTGATGATCAAATAATTGGACGAGTTCGAATTGAAAAGTGGAGAAAGTCGTCAAGGCGCCTATAAACCCTGTTGTTATTGCTTTTTTAACTAGAGGGTACTTTTTAAATAGGGTAATTGTCAAAGTGCCAATTAGTCCCATTAAAAAAGCACCTAAAAGATTGACTATAAAGGTGCCTAAGGGGAATCCCGAACTATCATTAAGCGTTGAAAAAGCGTAACGTAGTAATGCACCCAAAGCGCCACCAATAAATATATATATGTACTGCATGGGATTAACACCTCATTAACGTTTTAACATTTTAATTTTATTTTGTTACGTTTGATTAATTAAATATAAAACCAAATGTGTGTAGTGATGAAAGAATGTGTATCACAATAACTATAAATATAATTAAAGGTAGAAGTTTACTTGCTACTTTTATCCAATCTTTACTTTCTCTTGAATATTTAATTGATTTATCCGCAAAAATAATAGATAAAATTAAGATAATAATATTTACTATTGATGTAGCAACCATTAATTTCATAAATGAGCCTAAAATATGACTCAATAAAGAATTGTTAGTATTAAAGAAAAAACTAACAATAATCATAAGTATACTTAAGTAAAAGTATTTCTTAGAACGTGCCATACGTTGCCTCCTTGATTTACATCATAACAATATACTATCACATTTTATGAATATGAGAATAGTAAAAATAATTTGATCATTATTATAAAGATTAATGTCTCTTTTTAAACAGCGATTTTAAGGCATATCATTCGCTTGTCTGAACGGTGCATGTTATAAATATCTTATAAAGTTTTAATAATAACACGTGAAAGCTATAATTCTATTATAATTATAAATATACATACATATCTTGTTTTAAAATACTTATGAATTATCGTATTGAACGTATTGAGTTAAGGAGGAACAACAAATGACGAAGTTAAATGTAGAAGTATTTGCAGATGGCGCTGATATTGAGGAAATGAAAGCTGCTTATAATAATAAGTATGTTGATGGTTTTACTACTAATCCTAGTTTAATGGCTAAAGCAGGGGTGACTGATTATAAAGCATTTGCTGAAGAAGTAGTTAAAGCAATTCCAGATGCATCTATTTCTTTTGAAGTTTTTGCGGATGATTTAGAAACTATGGAAAAGGAAGCTGAAATCCTTAAACAATATGGTGATAATGTTTTTGTAAAAATACCTATTGTAACAACAACAGGGGAATCAACGCTTCCCTTAATTAAAAAATTATCAGCTGATAATGTGAGATTAAATGTTACAGCAGTTTATACCATTGAACAAGTTAGAGATATTACAAATGCTGTTACTGAAGGCGTACCTACATATGTTTCAGTGTTTGCTGGTCGAATAGCTGACACTGGTGTAGATCCACTACCTTTAATGAAGGAATCTGTTGAAGTTACTCATAGTAAAAAAGGTGTTAAGTTACTTTGGGCAAGTTGTCGCGAAGTGATTAATGTTATTCAAGCTGATGAAATAGGTGCAGATATCATCACATGTCCAGCTGATGTGGTCAAAAAAGTTAATTCAAATTTGGGTCGTAATATTGAAGAACTCTCAATTGACACAGTTAAAGGTTTCGCTAAAGATATTCAAAGCTCAGGTCTTTCTATCTTGTAAAGCTTAATTGTAGTTAATTTATAAAAGCAATCGATGAAGAAATAACACTTCATCGATTGCTTTTTCATTGAAGATTTTTAAGAGTGATTGCAACAGTATGATAAATAATTTATGATTTATAGTAATTATTAGATTTGAGGAGCGTACTCCAATTTATGGACAAAAAGACGTTTAAAGAAAAGGTTCAAAAACAATTATGGTTTTTAAATAAAAAAGAAAAAGAACAATTGAATAAAAAGCTAAGTCAGTTAGATAGTGAAGATAATGTAGATTTTAATAAACCCATTCAGTTTTCTAATCGTTATCTCAAAAATCATATATACGAGCATAAAAGTACTACTTCAGGTAAAACCTTTATATTACTATTTAGTATTGTTGTAACATATGCTTTATTACTTGGATTATTTTTAACAGGTTTGATAACAAGTTTAACTTCAGTTCATTACTTTATTAATCCTAAAGTTGAATTATCTAGTTTATTAGTAATTATCATTTTAATAGCAGCAATCTGTATAATGATATTGAGCCTTTATTTAATTAAAATAATTACAGCATTATTTACAAAAAAATTACTAGAATTAAAATTTAATAAGCGCTAGTCTTTTCAATGATTTGAGCAAGAGTTAAACTTTCTTGCCATTTTTTGGATACCAGTGTATAGGGGATTTCAGTACGAAGTAGAGTCGTATTGTCGAAAATGATAATAGTAGAATCTACAGAAGAGTGAATTCCAATAATTTTACGTGCGTTAATAAAATATTTTATTGATGCACGTTTTTGTGTTAGTGGGAATAAAATTGTATCTCGATTGATATAGATAGGTATTAGTTTATTTATATTTAGTAATCTTTTAGCTTTTGACGATTGCACTTGTAATGAAGTGTGATTCAACTCAAGTAGATAGTGAATCATTTTCTGTGGTGTAAAGGGGACAGTGATATGATAGTCAGAGTATTGTATACGTGTTTCTGTCTCATTAGATATAGCAGTTTTTAAATAAAGTAAATGTCTCGTTGAATAAGTAGTCATGTTGTTCATTCCTTCATGGTTATTTAAGATTATTTAAACATTTTTGTTTAGTGGAGTTTTTAATTTTCTTTATAGAAGTTAGAGATAAATTCATGTGCTGGGCTATCTCATATTGTTTAAAGCCTTGAATATGAAGACGCAGCCATTGCGCTTCTTGTGGTTTGAGTTGATCAGAGAAGTCTTCTAACACTAAGTTAAAATCATTGAGGAGAATTGTAGAATCATAAGAATTGTGAAGATGGGCATCAAGAGTGATTTGATTGGATCTATTATTTTCTTTCCTAAAATGGTCTATTAAATGATATTTCAATCTCGTGAAGAGGTATGTACTTATCGAGGTTGATTTTTGTTCATCGTAATTTAGAGAGAGTTGCCACATTTTAATAAGTAAGAGTTGATAAAATTCATCATAATTATAAGTGATGTGATAGTGATTTAACAAATAATGAATAATTTTATTATAGTTTTTATAAACTTCTTCAAATTCCAAAATATGCACTCCTATTTATGTACATAAATATTATTTCCGGATAAAAAGAAGATAACTTACTTTATAAAAATTATCATTTGCGTAATTTTCCAATAAGGTGTTAAATAGTAAGCATAGACTTATTAAAACTCAAATAAAAAAGCATAAAATTGACATTAAAATGATAATTCAACATAAATAAATTTGGTATGCACTAAGGGAGGTTAATATGGATTACGCACACTTAAATTTAGAGCACTTTTTCGCACGTAACGATGATTTAGACGTAATTAGAGATCGTTCTGATTTCGTCATGATAAATAATTTTACTAATGAAATGAAGTATCGTGATGGTGAAATTGAAGGGACAATTGATTTAAATCAGTATTATTATAAAAATCGTTCACAAGCGGCTAGTTTTGTTATGATGGAATATAAAAAGTCTTAATTCATATAATATAAAAATCGAGGTTGCTTATCATCATTTAACGTTTTTTCTCATGATTAATACCCTTAATAATAGAGATTTATTGCTAGTTTTACGTTCTATTATTAGATGTAGACACTCATTTATTATCGAGTAATAAAAAATGATGAAGAAGTGAAACCTCTATTTTTATTTTTTAGTTTCATTTTTATTACTATTTATTTATGAATTTGTAACATTACCAATATAAAATTGTGAATCTGAATTAATAATGTTAAACTTTATTATCGTAATGAAACTGAATAGTTTAACAACAATGACCTAAGAGGTGTGACTATGATTAAGCACAAAAAGGGCTCTATCTTAGCTATTATAGGATTGCTAATAGTATTTGTTGTTGCTGCTGTTATTTTCTTTTCAATGATCTCTGATCAAATATTCTTTAAACATGTAAAGTCAGAAAAGAAAGTAATTAAAATCGATAAAACTCTAGATAAAGCAGCAAAGAAACAAATACATAACTATACGAGTCAACAGGTATCTAATAAAAATAATGATTCATGGCGTGATGCATCAGATGCTGAAATTAAAACAGCTATGGATAGTAGTGAATTCATTGATAATGATAAACAAAAATATCAATTTTTAGATTTATCAAAATATCAAGGTATAGATAAAAACAGAATTAAACGTATTTTATTTGATAGACCAGTATTATTAGAACATACTGATGACTTTTTAAATGCAGCTAAAGCTAAACATGTTAATGAAGTTTATCTCATCTCTCATGCGCTTTTAGAGACAGGTTCAGCTAAAAGTGAATTGTCTAAAGGTGTAGAAATCGACGGCAAAAAATATTATAACTTTTATGGTGTAGGTGCATTAGACAGTGATCCTGTTAAAACAGGTGCAGAATACGCTAAGAAACATGGTTGGGATACTCCACAGAAAGCTATATATGGTGGTGCTGATTTCATTCACAAACATTTCTTATCTCATGAAGATCAAGACACGCTGTATAGTATGAGATGGAACCCTAAGAATCCTGGTGAACATCAATATGCAACAGATATTAAATGGGCTGAAAGTAATGCAAGCATTATTGCAGATTTCTACAAGAACATGAAGACTGAAGGTAAATACTTTAAATTATATGTATACAAAGATGATAAAGAACATCAAAAATAGAATTTAAAAAAAGCATCGCTATTTTGAGAATTTTCTCGATAGCGATGCTTTTTTTGTGAGTAGTGCAAAAGTTTATAGAGGGTTTAATTTAAGTTATTTTGCTTTATTTTTACTGGATAACCATGTGAACAGAATGATAAATACAATTAATATTTTTGTTAGTAGTTTCATTATTTCACCTCGACAAAATGATTTTAGCATATCTATATAAGATTAAAAGTAATTAGTAAAGGATATGTTTATAAGGTATATATTTTTTAAGCTTTCACATTAATTGGTATAATAACTGAATACATAAATAGAAGGATGATGAATATGCGCGTGGCAATAATCGGTATGGGAACAGCTGGTGTCAGTGTTTTACGACAACTTGTTAAACATGAAGATTTTTCCAAACTTAAAGTGGATGTGTACGACGATGCAAAAAATATGGGGCAAGGTGTACCATTTCAGAATGACAGTAGTGAATTATTAATAAATATGCCCTCAAAAAAAATGAGTTTAAATCTAGATGATGATGAAGAATTTTGGAAATGGTATCAACAACAAACCGAATTTGATTTTCCTAATCCACAGTACTTACCAAGGTTTGTTTTTGGACATTATATGAAGTCACATCTTTCTCGATACGACCAACAATACGAGAATCTAACAATTATTAATGATAAAGTTCAGGAAATCTTTACTAACTCAAATGTGGATGATACAAAGTTAAAGTATTATGTATGTACATGTGAAGATGATAAAGAATGGCGAGAATATGATTATTTATTTTTAACGTTTGGTACGTTTAGTTATCACGATCCTTATCATTTGAAAGGTAAAAAAGGATACATCCAAACACCATATCCAACATATAATACATTAGATCATGTAGATGATTCAGATAGGATTGCTATTATAGGTACTGGGTTAGCGAGTTTAGATGCAGTGAGATATGTTGCTGCACATCATCCTAATTTGCCGATAACAATGACAAGTCGTTCAGCCTCTTTACCTAGTGTAAGAGGTAAAATGATAGATATACAATTTACTCATTTAACTAAAGATCATTTTAATGGAATTAAGGAAAATAATTACGGTAATGTGCCTATAGATAAGGCAGTTGCTTTGTTTTTAAAAGAGTGTGAGGATTATGAAATTGATTTTCAAAGATTAGTGAATAGAAGAACTGGTCACCATATTAAAGATTTACAATTTGATTTAAATAATGAAACAGAAATGGGAGTATTTCAAAGTATCATTGAGCATTTGAAAGAGAATTTAGATTGGATTTGGAATAGTTTAAGTTTAAGAGATCAAGAATTATTTAATCAAAAATACTCAAAAATGATTCAATTAAATTCAAACCCTATGCCTCCTAGAACTGCAAAGTTACTTATACAGTTAATTGAAGAAGGATATCTTGAAATAAAGAAAGATTTAGAAGATATTCAACATGACAATAATCAATTTTATTTAAAATTTAATAATGAAGATCAAGAAACTGAATTATTTGATGTAGTGATTAATGCAACAGGATCTAAAACACACCTCGGACAATTAGATGAAGATGATCAATTGATGTTAAATCTTGAAAATCGTCAAATTGTACAAAGACATCCTATGGGTGGCATTCAAATTATTCCTGAAACCAATCAAGTCATTAGTCCAAGATATGGTACGTTGACGAACGTCATTGCCATTGGTCAAATGACAAATGGTGTTAACAAATTACGTAATGGTGTGAAGATGATTGTTGATCAAGTAGTGAATACAGTATCTCACTTATATTTGACGCAAAAAGAAATGGAAAAAAATAGGTAAATTATCGACTAACGGATAAAATTCCACTAATAAATAAAATTTGATTGATGCTATTAAATTGAGTTTTGAAATCAATTATAGTAAGATTTTATTTGTAGTTATTAACTACATCACTCAATTAACCAATAACAATTTCATATAATTCTTTCGGGGCAGGGTGTAATTCCCAACCGGCAGTAAATTAAGCCTGCGACCTGCTAATATTTAATAATATTGGTGGCTGATCTAGTGAGAATCTAGAGCCGACAGTGAAAGTCTGGATGGGAGAAAGAATATAATTACTCGACAAGCAAATTTGTAGGACTATGTCTTATAGTAAACAAATATGCTTATTTAAAGATATATTATCAATCTCCTTATGCCTAATTAAATTGGTGTAAGGTTTTTTTATTTTGTTGAGGTGATAAATTGAGTCGATTTATGAATTATGCCATTCAACTTGCTCAAATGGTTGATGGTCAAACTGGTATAAATCCGCCGGTTGGTTCTGTAGTGGTTAAAGATGGTAGAATTGTCGGTCTAGGCGCCCATTTGAAAAAGGGTGATAAACACGCAGAAGTACAAGCATTAGATATGGCGGGAGAAAATGCTAAAGATGCAACTATATACGTTTCTTTAGAACCTTGTACTCATCATGGTTCTACACCACCTTGCGTAAATAAAATTATTGAATTTGGTATTCGTAAGGTTATCTATGCGGTAAAAGACACTACCTTAGCTTCTAAGGGTGATGAAATACTTAAAGAAGCTGGTATTGAAGTTGAATTTCAATTTAATGAGAATGCCGCTGAACTTTATAAAGACTTCTTTACTGCTAAAAGAAATAGCATTCCAGAGTTAACTGTTAAAGTTTCATCAAGTTTAGATGGCAAACAAGCCACTGATTCTGATGAGAGTAAATGGATAACTAATAAAGAAGTTAAAGAAGATGTTTATAAGTTGCGTCACGAGCATGATGCTGTATTAACAGGTAGAAAAACGATAGACGCTGATGATCCATTGTATACGACTAGAGTTCAGGATGGTAAGCATCCAATTAGAGTTATTCTATCAAAGTCAGGACAAATTGATTTTGAGCAACAGCTATTTGCAGATACTGCTTCACCTATTTGGATTTATACTGAAAATGAAAATTTAAAAAATCAAAGTAATGATAAACATATAGAAATTATTTGTTTAGAAAAATGCGATAGTACAGCTATATTAAAAGATTTATATCAAAGAGGTATTGGAAAACTGCTAGTCGAGGCAGGTCCAAATGTTACTTCACAATTTCTCCAATCTCATCATTTAGATGAACTCATTCTTTATTTAGCCCCGAAATTAATAGGTGGTTCAGGTAAACATCAATTTTACAAAACTGATCAAGTCATTGATTTACCTGAAGCAACTCAATTTGAAATTGTTTATTCCAAGTTAATTAATCAAAATTTAAAATTGAAACTACGAAAGAAGTGAATGCCTATGTTTACAGGTATCGTTGAAGAAATTGGTATCGTTCAACAAGTGCGTTCTGAGAAATCAGTGAGAACTTTAGAAATTAAAGCGAATCGCATTCTTGAAGATATGCATATCGGTGATTCTATAAGTGTAAACGGCGCATGTTTAACGGTGATTGATTTTAATGATACAGCTTTCTCAGTCCAAGTGATTAAAGGTACTGAAAATAAGACCTACCTAGCCGATTTACAACGTCAGGCTGAAGTAAATCTTGAGAGAGCGATGAGTGGTAATGGCAGATTCGGTGGACATTTTGTTCTTGGACATGTTGATGAACTTGGAACGATTTCTAAAGTTAATGAATCAGCTAACTCAAAAATAATTTCAATCAAAACTTCAAAAAATGTTTTAAATCAAATGGTACAACAAGGTTCTATCACTGTTGATGGCGTAAGTTTAACAGTCTTTGATCTTCATGAAACCACATTTGATATTCATCTTATTCCAGAGACGCGTAAGTCTACAATTTTATCAGATAAAAAAGTGGGCGATGCAGTTCACTTAGAAACAGATGTACTTTTTAAATATGTGGAAAATATCATGAATCATCAAAAATCTAAACTAACAGAAGATAAATTGCGTGCATTTGGTTTTTAGGAGGAATTTATATGCAATTTGATACAGTTGAGTTAGCTATAGAAGCTTTGCGAAAAGGTGAAAGTATCATTGTAGTAGACGATGAAGACAGAGAAAATGAAGGTGACCTTATCGCAGTTACTGAATGGATGGCTGACGATACGATTAATTTTATGGCAAAAGAAGGACGTGGTCTCATATGTGCACCTTTAGATACTTCAATTGCTAAAAGGTTAGAGCTAAATGCTATGGAACCGCATAATACTGATGCTTATGGTACACATTTCACCGTGAGTGTAGATCATAAAAATACGACTACAGGTATTAGTGCCTATGAGAGAACAATGACAGCAAGAGCACTTATAGATCATCATGCTAATGCCGAAGACTTCAATCGCCCTGGTCATTTATTCCCATTAATTGCTAAAGATAATGGTGTACTAGAACGTAATGGTCACACAGAAGCGGCTGTAGACTTAGCAAAATTAACTGGAGCTAAACCAGCAGGTGTGATATGTGAAATTATGAATGATGATGGAACAATGGCTAGAGGTGAAGACTTACAAAGTTTCAAGGAACGCCATAACTTAAAAATGATTACGATTGAAAGTTTAATTGAATATCGTAAGCAATCTGAGTCACATGTGAAGTTAAATGCTAAAGTTAATATGCCGACAGATTATGGAAAATTTGATATGTACGGTTTTACAACTGACTTAAGTGATGAAGAAATTGTAGTGATTGCTAAAGGATCAATTCGTTCAAATGAAAATGTTCGTATACACTCTTCATGTCTAACTGGTGATATATTCCACAGTCAAAGATGTGATTGTGGTGCTCAACTTGAAGCATCAATGAAATACATCGATGAACACGGTGGTATGATTATATATCTACCACAAGAAGGACGAGGTATAGGATTGATGAATAAATTACGAGCTTATGAATTGATTGAAAAAGGTTATGATACCGTAACTGCAAACCTCGCTTTAGGATTTGATGAAGATTTAAGAGACTATAATATAGCTGCTCAAATTTTAAAATATTTTAACGTTGAAAAAGTTAACTTATTAAGTAATAATCCTAAAAAATTTGAAGGATTAAAAGAATATGGTATTAACATTGAAGATAGAATTGAATTAATTGTTCCTGAGACTGCATATAATCATAAATATATGGAGACGAAAAAGTCGAAAATGGGTCACTTAATTTAATTGTGAATTGAGTATGTAAACACATTAAGGAGGACATAAAATATGAATTTTGAAGGTAAATTAGTAGGTAAAAATTTAAAAGTTGCAATTGTAGTAAGCAGATTTAATGATTTTATTACAGGTCGTTTATTAGAAGGTGCGAAAGATACATTAATTCGTCATGAGGTCGAAGAAGAACAAATTGATGTTGCATATGTACCGGGTGCTTTTGAAATTCCATTAGTTGCTAAGAAATTAGCTCGAAAAGGTGACTATGACGCAGTAATTACACTTGGATGTGTTATTAGAGGGGCTACTTCTCATTATGATTACGTTTGTAATGAAGTTGCAAAAGGTGTTTCTAAGGCAAATGAAGTATCAGAGGTACCAGTTATTTTTGGTATTTTAACAACCGAAAGTATTGAACAAGCTGTTGAGAGAGCGGGTACAAAAGCAGGGAACAAAGGTTCTGAAGCAGCAGTAAGCGCAATTGAAATGGCTAACCTAATCAAACAAATATAGACAAAGCAAAGCGACACGGAGAAGTGATAATGGTGCGTAGTTTACTTCTCCGTGTCGTTTGGTTTGTTACCTCTTGAGTAGTTTGGTTGCTATGGCTAGGGTAGAGGCTAAGCCTGTGGCCACGCTGCCGTAGAGGGCTATCCTTTTAAGTGCTTTAGGGTTTGAAAATTCTTTAAATGCAAGTGACAGGTTCTGAGGTCTTTCAGCTAATCTTCTCATGAAGTAAGCGAACCAATCATCTCCAAAAGGAACATAAACTGTAAAATGATAGCCTTCATTGGCAATGGATTGAGCAAGATCAGAACGAAAGCCGTATAACATTTGAAATTCCATTTGATCTTTTTCAATGTGATTTTTCTTCATAAATTGTTTAACATGACTAATGATTTGATCATCATGAGTCGCAATTGATGTATAATTACGTGCGTTTAAAAGTCTTTTCTCTATAATTTTAATATAATTGGAATCAATGTCTTCTTTGGTTTGATAAGCGATAGTTTCATCTTCTTTATAAGCACCTTTAACTAATCGCAATCGTAAGTCTGGGTATTTATCAATTAAATCTTCAGCCTCATATAAGTATGCTTGAACTACCGTACCGACATTTTTAAATTCTCCTTTAAGTTTATCAAGTACATGTTGTATCTGTTGTAAACTATGATATTTCTCAGTATCAATGTTAATGTGCATTTTGCCACACTCATCTGCTTTAAGAAGTATTTCACGCATATTCTCATAAGCAAGATCTAAATCAAATTCACTGCCTAATTGGCTGATTTTAACTGACATGTGTGCCTCAACATTAAAATATTGAATTGCTTCAATAATTTCTAAAATTTGTTGTTTTGCATGTAAACTTTCTTCTTTAGTTTCAACAAATTCGCCTAAACAGTCAACAGTGACCGCAATTCTATATTCATTTAGATATTGAATTTTTTCAATTAGTTGAGGAATAGTATTTCCAGCTACTACTTTATTAGCCCCCATTCTAGGGCCAACCTTTTTAGCAGTTTCATTTAAATAAGTATTATTAGATAATGCGATAAAAAAATCTCGGAAAAGTGACATATGTAATACCTCCAATACATTGATACATTAATGTTTAAAAATAGTGTATCACGAAACCAATGTTTGAGAAAGCGTTTACATAACGCATTAAAACACTAATAGAGTAGTTTTATACTTTATATTCAAGGTGGTAATATCTACAATTACATTAATTTTAAGTGAAAGTTATGCTAAAAATGGTAATAAATATGTTTGTTTTGATATAATTGTACTATTAAAGAATAAATAAAAAGGGGCAGTCTTAGAATGTGGAAGTGGGAAACAGAAAATGACGCAAAAGGCGTCGTGGTCATTGCTCATAATATTTTAGAACATACTGGACGATATGCATACGTTATTACCATGTTACGAAGAAATGGTTATCATGTTATTATGGGAGACTTGCCTGGACAGGGACAAACCTCACGAGCAAATAAAGGTCAAATCGATGACTTTAATACATATCATGAAAATTTATTAGAATGGATCAAAATAGCCAATGAATATAAAATTCCTACCTTTGTTTTAGGTGTTGGTTTAGGTGGTTTAATTGTCTTAAATCTCTTAGAAAAGGCTGAATTACCTATTGAAGGTGTAATGCTATTGTCTCCTATGCTAGAACTTAGAAAAACTGGTAAAGGTCGAAAGAATAAAATTATCTCTAATTTAGGTAAGATGTCCAAGGATACTAGGTTCAAAGTGGGCATCTCTTCACAAGATTTAACTCGAAATGATGAAATTATTGACGAAACAGATAATGATGGTCTCATGTTGAAGAAAGTAACGTATCGTTGGTATAACTTAATCGTTGAAAAAATGAAAGAGACAATGGATCATATTAAAGATATTAAACCATTACCAGCGCTTATCATGTATGGAACTGAAGATAAAATTTTAGAAACTGATGCTATCATAGAACTTAAAGATAAATTAGCTAGTAATGAATTGTACTTTAAGGCTTGGAATGGTTTATATCATGAAATTCATAATGAACCCGAGAGAGATCAAGTTATGAGATATGTTCTTACTTTTTTAAATAATAGTGTTAACACTATGGGGTTTGTGGTTAAAGAGGAAGAAATAGAAGATATTTAGGTTAAGAAAGAGCTTGCGTAATGTAAGCTCTTTTTATTAGAATGTTTAATTCAAAATATCATTTTATTGTAACTAAAAACAATTTACAATTTTAATAGAGATATTTAACAAAAACATTGCATTTTAATTAGGAACTTGATATATTTTGTTTGTATAAATAATATAATTTTAATATGTATTGAGACTAGAAGTTGAACTGAAATTATATTATTATTTGGGATGTTTTATTATATGTACTAATGCTTCTAGTCTAGTTCTAATCAAAGGCACTAAATTTGATTTTAAATTAACACATTCAATTAAATAATAGGGAAAATTAGATATTTTTTTAATTTAACCGGTTTTAATTATTAAGGGAGAACCGGTTAACTTAGAAAAATATTAACAGTTATTTTATTTGGGAGATGTTAATTTTGACTAAAAGTGAAAAAGAGAGAGTACATGGAATTTTGCAATTAGAGGCATTACTTTCTGACATTAACTCGATTTTTGATACAATCAAAAAAGAGTATAAAATGTCTAAAGAAGAAGTTTTAATTTTACTTACACTTTGGGAAGAAGGTTCAATGACTCTTAAACAAATGGATAAATTCGTTCACATTAAGCCATATAAACGTACAAGAACGTACAACAACTTGGTTAATCTTGAATGGATTTATAAAGAAAGACCTCAAGATGATGAACGAACTGTAATTATTCATTATAATGAGAAACTCAATTCCCAAAAAGAAGATTTACTTAACTTTATTGGACAATCAATTAGAAGTAAATCAGAACCAATGCAAAATAGTTTAAAATCAATTTTAGCTGTTTAACTAGTCTTATATTTTATTATTAAAAGAGATCTTATTCTACGCTTAATTCAAAAGTGAGAATAAGATCTTTTATATATTTATATTCTTTTTTCGATTGCACATATGAAAGGTGCATTATTTTTTTGATTAATAAATTGATACTGTAAAACATGCGCTTTCTGTTGATCAAGTTCTTTAAGATATTTTAAAAGTGCGTCTCGCTCCAATTTACCCTCATCATGTCCATGATAAATAACTAGAATAATAATACCTTCGACACGCATCATATCAAATATTTCCTCAATAGCTTTAATAGTTGAATCCGGTTTAGTAACTATTGATTTATCACCTTTGGGTAAATAACCTAAATTGAATATCGCGCAATCAATGAGATTTAGGTGTCTTTCTAAGACGTGTTGTTTTACATTTTCATGACTGTCTTGAATTAAAGAAACATTGTTAAAATCACTTACTTTGAGTTGAGTATTATCTATCGCTTCTTTCTGAATATCAAATCCATAAACAAACCCATTAGTGACTTTTTCAGCAAGATATAGCGTATCATTACCATTTCCACAAGTAGCATCAATGACGATACTACTCTCACAAACATGACTATCAATCAATGACTTTGAGAAGGGGAGAATACGCTCGATTTTCATGATTTAACCTTCTGCTCAAATTTTTTCCCTTGATAAGAGCCTCTACGTTCTAATTCATTATCAATTTCATTTAGGACTTCCCATTTATTTACACTCCACATTGGTCCAACCATTAAATCGATAGGGCCATCACCCGTAATACGATGAACAATCATTTCAGGAGGAATGACCTCAAGTTGATCACATACTAAATTTGTATAGTCTTCTTGACTCATGAATTCTAACATGCCTTTTTCATATTGTTTTACCATTGGTGTTCCTTTTAATAAATGAAGTAAGTGAATTTTAATGCCTTGAACATCCATTTGCGCAACTTCTTTAGCAGTCTCCATCATCATATCGTAATCTTCGCCTGGTAAACCATTGATAATGTGAGTACATACATTAATGTTATGTTTACGTAATTTCGCTACGCCTTCATAATACGTTTGCATGTCATGTGCACGGTTAATTAAATCAGAAGTAGTTTGATGAACAGTTTGTAAGCCTAACTCAACCCAAAGATAAGTTCGTTCATTAAGCTCAGCTAAGTATTCTACTACGTCATCAGGTAAACAGTCAGGACGTGTGGCTATGGATAAACCGACAACACCTTCTTCTTTAAGTACTGGTTCATATTTTTCTTTCAGCACTTCTACAGGCGCATGCGTGTTAGTGAAGGCTTGGAAGTAAGCAATGTATTGTCCTTCGCTCCATTTTTCATGCATTCTTTCTTTAATCTGTTGGAATTGTACTTCAATGGGATCAGCTCTGTTACCAGCAAAGTCACCACTTCCTGCAGCTGAGCAAAAAGTACAACCTCCATGTGCGACAGTACCATCTCTATTAGGGCAGTCAAATCCACCGTCTAAAGCAACTTTAAATATTTTTCGTCCAAATTTATTTTTTAAATGATAATTCCATGTGTGATATCGTTTATTTTCAAAAGCATACGGGAAAAAATTACCCATAATACATTTTCCTTTCTATTTTAGTTCTAAGTACAGATTTTAACATATTTTAGTGTTATAGTGTCTATTGTAGATTGAGAAAAACATAAAGAGAGGGACTCAAGATATGAATATACCTAAATCAGTTTGGTGGCTAGTTATTGGCATGGCCTTAAATATCACTGGCGCCAGTTTTTTGTGGCCTTTAAACACTATTTATATGAAGGAAGAACTTCATAAAAGTCTTACAATTGCTGGTATTGTCTTAATGATTAATTCATTTGGCATGGTTGTTGGTAACTTACTAGGGGGCACCTTATTTGATAAACTTGGTGGTTATAAAACCATACTTATAGGTACTATTACATGTTTGTGCAGTACTACGCTGTTAAATCTATTTCATGGTTGGCCATGGTATGCAATTTGGCTCGTGTTATTAGGTTTTGGTGGCGGTATGATTGTCCCAGCAATTTATGCTATGGCCGGAGCAGTATGGCCAAATGGGGGACGACAAACATTTAATGCCATTTATTTAGCACAAAATATAGGTGTTGCATTGGGCGCAGCACTTGGAGGATTTGTTGCTGAATTTAGCTTTAATTTTATTTTTCTAGCTAATTTAGTTATGTATGTTTTATTTGCTCTTGTTGCAATTACACAATTTAATTTGGAAATTCATGCTAAAGTTAAGCATCAAGATGCAGTTGATTTAAAAAGTAAAGAAAATAGAAAACGTTTTACAGCAATGATGTTGGTATGTGCGATGTTTGCTATTTGTTGGATCGCCTATATTCAATGGGAAACAACAATTGCATCCTTTACTCAATCAATCAATATCTCTATGTCTCAATATAGTGTGCTTTGGACAATAAACGGTATTATGATTTTAGTAGCACAACCACTTATTCGACCAATTATTGTAATTTTAAGAGGGAACTTAAAACATCAAATGTTCGTTGGTATTTTAATCTTTATGAGTTCTTTCCTTGTTACAAGTTTTGCGCATCACTTTGCTATTTTCGTTGTAGGTATGGTTATTCTTACATTTGGTGAAATGTTTGTATGGCCTGCAGTTCCTACTATTGCCAATAAACTTGCACCTGAAGGTAAACAGGGTCAATACCAAGGCTTTGTAAACTCTGCTTCTACAGTTGGTAAAGCCTTTGGACCGTTTATTGGTGGTGTACTCGTAGATGCAATGAATATGAGTATGATGTTTGTAGGAATGATAGTATTACTTTGCTTCGGACTCATTTTCCTAAGCATCTTTGATAGAGGTTTGCCTAAAGATAAAAATGAAACCCCTATACCTAGAAGACGTAAGAGAAGAAAATCAAAAGCTTCTAAATAAATATAATATGGAAGAAATAGCTCTAACTACTTGCAATAATACGTTTGATAACATAAGATTAAAAATGAATAGAAAGAAGCATTTAGAGGCTTTTCTACAGAGAACTAGTAGTGGTGAGAACTAGTGTTAAGGACTAAATCGTTTCCAATAATTAAATGAATTTAATGAGACATCTCTAACTATTTTAATGAAGTGCGCTTGATAAGCGAATAAGGGTGGTAACGCGGCAACACTGTCGTCCCTTTATACACACAATAGTAGAGGTGTCTTTTTTATGAAATAGGAGGAAATGTGTTGAATTACAATCACAAGGAAATTGAAAAAAAATGGCAAGATTATTGGGCAGACAATAAAACATTTAAAACAAGTGACAATTTAGGTCAAAAGAAATTTTATGCGTTAGACATGTTTCCTTATCCATCTGGTGCAGGATTACACGTAGGACATCCTGAGGGATACACAGCTACTGATATTGTTTCAAGATATAAGCGTATGCAAGGATATAATGTGCTACATCCTATGGGATGGGATGCCTTTGGTCTACCTGCTGAACAATATGCGTTAGATACTGGAAATGACCCTCGTGAATTTACTAAGAAAAACGTACAAACATTTAAACGTCAAATTCAAGAATTAGGTTTTAGTTATGATTGGGATCGAGAAGTAAATACCACTGATCCAGAATATTACAAATGGACACAATGGATTTTCATTCAACTTTATAATAAAGGTTTAGCATATGTTGATGAGGTTGCGGTGAATTGGTGCCCAGCTTTAGGTACAGTTTTATCAAACGAAGAAGTCGTTGATGGCGTTTCAGAGCGTGGTGGACACCCAGTTTATCGTAAACCAATGAAACAATGGGTACTAAAAATTACTGAATATGCAGATCGTTTATTAGAAGATTTAGATGACTTAGATTGGCCTGAATCAATTAAAGATATGCAACGTAATTGGATAGGTCGTTCTGAAGGTGCGAAAGTATCCTTTAATGTTGAGGACACTGATAATAAAATTGATGTCTTCACAACACGTCCTGATACAATTTTTGGTACGTCATTCTTAGTATTAAGTCCTGAACATTCACTTGTTAATAGCATTACTTCTGAAGACAAACAAGAAGAAGTCAAAGCTTATCAAGAAGAAGCTTCTAAGAAATCAGATTTAGAACGTACTGATTTAGCTAAAGGAAAAACAGGCGTTTTCACAGGTGCATATGCAATTAATCCTCTTTCTGGTGAGAAATTACCAATTTGGATTGCTGATTATGTACTATCAACATATGGAACTGGTGCAGTTATGGCGGTTCCTGGACATGATGAACGTGATCATGAATTTGCAAAGAAATTTGATTTACCAATCATTGAAGTCATCAAAGGCGGAGATGTTCAACTAGAAGCATACACTGGTGAAGGTGAGCACGTTAATTCAGGTGAACTCAATGGTCTTGAAAATGAAGCTGCCATTAGTAAAGCAATTGAGTTATTAGAAGATAAAGGCGCTGGTGAGAAAAAAGTTAACTACAAACTGCGCGATTGGTTATTTAGCAGACAGCGTTACTGGGGTGAACCAATTCCAATTATTCATTGGGAAGACGGTTCAATGACAACTGTGCCTGAAGAAGAATTACCTTTATTACTACCAGAAACTAGTGAAATTAAACCTTCTGGCACTGGAGAATCTCCTTTAGCTAATATTGATGAATTTGTAAATGTGATTGATGAAAAGACAGGCATGAAAGGACGTCGTGAAACGAATACAATGCCTCAGTGGGCAGGTAGTTGTTGGTATTACTTACGTTATATTGATCCAGATAATGAAAATATGATTGCTGACCCTGAAAAATTAAAGCACTGGCTACCAGTTGATTTATATATTGGTGGGGTAGAACACGCAGTACTTCATCTATTATATGCAAGATTCTGGCATAAAGTACTTTATGATTTAGGTGTAGTTCCTACAAAAGAACCATTCCAAAAATTATATAACCAAGGAATGATTCTCGGTGAAGGTAATGAAAAAATGAGTAAATCAAAAGGAAACGTTATTAATCCTGATGATATCGTATCATCTCATGGTGCCGATACACTGCGTTTATATGAAATGTTTATGGGGCCACTTGATGCAGCAATTGCATGGAGTGAAAACGGCTTAGATGGTTCAAGAAGATTCCTTGATCGTGTATGGAGACTTATCGTTACTGAAGATGGCTCAGTAAATAACAAGATTGTAGAGTCTAATGATAAATCATTAGACAAAGTTTACAATCAAACAGTTAAAAAAGTTACTGAAGATTTCGATGCGCTTAGCTTTAATACTGCAATCAGTCAATTAATGGTATTTATTAACGATTGTTATAAAGCTAATGAAATTTATAAACCTTATATTGAAGGTTTTGTAAAAATGTTAGCGCCAATTGCTCCTCATATTGGTGAAGAATTATGGAGTAAACTAGGTCATAATGAAACTATAACTTATCAACCATGGCCTACATTTGATGAAAGTCTACTTGTTGACGATGAAGTTGAAATTGTAGTTCAGGTTAATGGCAAAGTCCGTGCTAAATTAAATATTCCAAAAGATTTATCAAAAGAGGAAATGCAAGATTTAGCTTTGGCTAATGATAATGTTAAAATGAGTATCGAAGGTAAAGAGATTAAAAAAATTATCGCAGTACCTCAAAAATTAGTTAACATTGTTGCTAAATAAATATTAAGGAGAGATTATTAATGGAATCAATTACAGTAGATGAACTAAAGAAAAAAGTGTTGGATTCTAATCCAGTTAATATCGTAGATGTTAGAAATGATGAAGAAACAGCTATGGGTGTTATTCCTGGAGCTAAAACGATTCCAATGGATCAAATTCCTGATAACTTAAATGAGTTTAATAAAGACGAAACATATTATATTATCTGTGCTGCTGGAGCAAGAAGTGCTAAAGTCGTTGAATATCTTGAAGATAAAGGTATTCATGCTGTTAATGTTGAAGGTGGCATGAATGAATGGGGAGATGAAGGTACTGTTATCGACAGTATTTAAACTCATCTTAAGTAAATGTTTTTATCACACTAGTCCGACAAGGGCTAGTGTTTTTTTGTACAAAAAAAGATTTTTGCAATATGTTATGTGTTAGGAAACAAAATATTATTAATAAATTTCAATTGAGTTAAAATAATTTTATACAATAGTAGATTTTAAATATTATAGATGATAAAATTAAACAGACTAAAAAGATTGTGTTCAATAAACCAGCAGTCAGATTTTTAAAAAGTTCTAAACATCATGAAAATAATTATTCACATTAAACTAACATCAAAGAATCAACATCTAGGAGGAACAACTTAATGAATCTATTTAGAAAACAGAAATTTAGTATTAGAAAATTTAACATTGGAATTTTTTCGGCACTCATTGCGACTGTTACATTTTTAGCGCATCCATCACAAGCCTCTGCATCAGAACTAGACTCAACTCAACCCGAAAGTTCTGAAGGAACAGTGCAAAATGGCTCTGGACAAAATGTGTCAACTGAAGAATCAAGCGCACAATTAAACAACGATGTTATTCAAGGTGATAATAAACCAAGTACAACTCATTTAGAACAATCTGATAATTTGAATAACTCACAAATTACAGGCAATACACTAGATCAAACACAATCTCTAACTAATAATGAATCAAATGAATTAGAAAATGAAACTAATACTTTAGCAACTAATACGAATTCTACTATCGATGAGAACGCTATACATGTTGATAACACAACTCAACACCATTTAGAAGCTAAGACTAATGATAAGTCATCTAAAGATGCTAAAAATACGTCAAATCCAATTACACACGATACAAAGGTAGTAAGAGAAGAAAGTAATTTACCTAAAAAAAGAAGCCGAAGAGATTTACCAGCTGGAGATAGCAACAACGCAAACACGGCTACGACAATTAATGATCCTAATTTAAGTAATACGGGAACAAACAGTATAAAAACAACGTTAACGTTTGATGATTTAGGCATTACTACTAGCAATAACAGACATAAACCTGAAGTAAAAGTCCTAAATGAATTAAAAGGTTTCAAAATGATCAATGGTGGTAGTGTAGGGTTAGTTAATAGTGAACTTGAGCGTACCAATGTATTTCATAGTGGCGATCCTAGAAACTATCAAGCAAGTGGTAATGTATTGGTTCTAGGTAGATCAAGAGGGACAGATGTTAATGATCATGGAGGTTTCAATGGAGTTGAAAAAGATTTCACTGTTAATCCAAATTCAGAATTAATGTTTGGATTTAATACAATGCCTGCCAATAATGGTAAAGGTGGAACATATTTAATAGTTAAAAATGCAGATAATGATAAGCAAATTGTGAAACAAGATGTTCAAGATGGTGGGATTTGGAGATTAGTTAAAATTCCAGATAATGTTAATAGAGTTAAAGTTCAATTTTTACCAAATAATGATATTATGACTGACACTCGCCGAGTGGCTCTATTAAAGGATGGATATAAATATTACTCACTTATAGATTCCATTGATATCGCTACAGGATCTCATTTGAAGGTGCTCCCTAAGGAAAATAATGATGCTGTGAAGAATAATAAACAATTTGAAGTGAGTACTAGAATAGAGAATGATGGTAATTTCGCTGCTGCGTTAGATACTAATAAATTAATTTATACGGTTAAATTACCAGAAAACTTTGAGTATATTGATGATTCTACTGTAGCTACGTTCGTTAATGGAAATATGCCAAATACTACAATTAAACCTTTAAGTGTAAATTACAATCGACAAACTAATACACTGACTTTCACAAGTAATGGTGTGAATAAGTCTAGTAGTAATCAAGAAGATGCTAAATTTTTACCTAATAAAATTTTAAATATTAAATATAAATTAAGACCTGTTAATATTCCAACGCCTAGACAAGTTACAGTTAATCAATCAATAACATATAAAACTTATGCTCAATATTACTTAAATACTAATGATAATACTGTAACTGCGCAACAAACACCATTTACAATTGATGTAAAAATGAATAAAGACGATTTAGAAGAACAAGTGAATAAAGAAGTTATACCTTCAAATTATACTTTAGCCTCTTTTAACGCTTATAAAAACTTAAAAGCACAAGCACAAACGATACTTGAAGAAGAAGCTAATAATAAACCAATTAATGAGAGAGTTTCCCAAGCTGAAATCGATAGTTTGTTACATCAATTACAGAATACATTAATTAATAGGGTGGACGCAGCTCAAGAAATTAATAATAAAGCACAAGATATGAGTGATGAAGCGGAAGCTAACAATGAATTAACTACTGAAGAAAAAGAAGCTCTAACGGAGAGAATAGATAATGATAAGAATGAAATCCTCAGTAAAATTGATGATCAAACAACTGATGAAGGTGTCGAGCAAGTTAAAAACACTGGACTAACTACCTTGGCTGCAGACACTCCTCAACCAGTAATAAAACCTAAAGCGCGTGAAGCCATTAATAATAAAGTTACTGATCAAAAAGCGTTAATTAACCAAAATAATGAGGCAACGCATGAAGAGAAAAATGTCGCAATTCAAAAAGTTGATAATCATTCTTCGGAATCACTACAAAAAATTGGTGAGGCTGAAACAGAGAGTACTGTTAATGCAGCGAGAGATGAGGGTATTAATAACATTTCTTCGGACATTCCAAACCCTCAACAAAAAGCCGAAGCTAGAAGAATAATCAATCAAAAAGCTCAAGATAAAATCACTGAAATTAATCAAAACACTCAAGCCACTCAAGACGAGAGAAATATTGCTTTAAACAATGTAAACCAAGCAAAAACACAAGCTTTGCAAAATATTCAAAATGCTAATACAAATAATGATGTTACTAACGCTAAAGATGCTGCAATAAATACAATTAATCAATTAAGTGTTAACCCTGTTAAAAGAAAGCAAGCTATTAATGAATTAAACACGGTAGCGCAGCAACAAAAACAGAACATTCAAAGAAATAATGAAGCTACAACCGAAGAAAAAACGGAAGCTGAAAGTAAAGTGGAAAGAGAATTAGCTCAAGCTACTCAAAACATTAATTCTGCATCTACTAATAATGAGGTTGACCAAGCAAAAACAAGTGGTCAGAATGCTATTAATTTAGCCAATCCTAACACTACAGTTAAGAGAATTGCACGAGAAGCAGTTGAAAATAAAGTAACTTCTCAAATTCAACAAATCAATGCTAATAACAAAGCAACTAATGAAGAAAAAGAGACAGCAATTAATAATGTATATGCACATAAGCAAGAAGCTTTGAACAATGTTACTAATGCTCATTCAAATTCAGATGTTAAAAATGTACAACAAGATGGTATAAACACTATCAATCTAGATCAACCTAATGCGGTTAAAAAAGATCAAGCAATTTTGGAATTAAGTCAAAAGGCACAAGAAAGAAAAGCTACACTTAACCAAACACCAGATGCAACTGATGAAGAGAAAAACGCTGCTAATACCAAGGTTGATCAGGCACTTAATGATGGTATACAATAAATTAATCGTTCAACATCAAATAATGACGTTGATAATGCTAAGACAAATGCTACACAAACAATCGATAACATCAATGTAGATGTTCTGAAGAAACCACAAGCTAAAGAAGAAATCGCATCTAAAGTGAATGACAAACAAAGAGAAATAACGAATGATAATGAAGGTACTACTGAAGAAAAACAAAGTGCTATAGAAAGTGTAAATCAATCTAAAGTTGAGGCTGACAGTGGTATTTCACAAGCTCAAACTAATACAGAGGTTGAAAAAGCTAAAAATGCTGGATTGAGTAATATTGGAAATATTCATCCTGTCTTTAATAAAAAACAACAAGCACGTGCAAAAATAAATGAGAAATTTAAAACAAAACAAGATCAAATCAATCAAACCCCTAATGCTACTCAAGAAGAGAAAAATGAAGCATTAACAAAATTAACGCAAGCTAAAGATGCTGTATTACAAACAATAAGTAATTCACAATCAAATGATAATGTTGACCAAGCACAAACTAATGGAATTCAAACTTTAGATGGTATTAACACTACAGTTAATAAAAAACCTCAAGCAAAAGAAAGTATTAATCATGTCGCTCAAAATCATAATAATGAAATTGACTTAAATAATAACGCTACTACTGAAGAAAAAGATGATGCAAAGAATTTAGTAAATGCAGCAATTACTAATATCAATAATAATATTGACAACGCAGATACAGACGCTCAAGTAGATAGCGCAGTGGCTAATGGAACTCAAACGATAAATTCAATTACTCCTGCTACGACTGTAAAAACTAATGCTAAAAATGAAATTGCTAAAAAAGCAGAGTCTATCATAGCTAAAAACCAAACTTCACCTGATGCTACTGACGAAGAAAAAGCAGAAGCTAATTCAAAAGTAGAAGAAGCAAAAGCTGAAGCTAATAGTAACATTCAAATAGCAAAGTCAAATGAACAAGTTAAAGAAGCAAAAGATAACGGTCTTAATAAAATTAATGAAATTAGCCCAACTACTACAATTAAGTCAGAAGCTAGAAAGGCTGTTCAAAATAAAGTAAACGAGCAAATTGGTTTAATCAAAGCGACACCAGATGCAACTGATGAAGAAAAAGCAACTGCTATTGCAAAAGTTAATAGTGAACTAGCCAAAGTTCAACAACAAATTAATACAGAACATACATCTCAAGGAGTTAATAGTGTTAAGGCAAATGCAATGACTGCAATAGAGCAAATCACAGCTCAAGCAATAGAGAAAGAAACCGCTAGAGATGCAGTTAAACAAAAAGCTAATGAACAAACTGATGTTATCAATAATAACAATAACTCAACAGAGGAAGAGAAAGTAGAAGCGATAGGCAGAATAAATAATGCTAAACAAGAAGCACTAGACAATATTAATAGTGCAACAATGAATCAAGCCGTAACTAGTGCTAAAAATGAGGGTATTAATAATATTAATTTAATTCAATCGTCAACATCTACTAAGACAAATGCTAAGAGTGATATTGATCGTAAATTAAGTGAACAAATAGAAAATATTAACCAGCATCAAACTGCTACAACAGAAGAAAAAGATACAGCTGTTCAATTAGCAAACCAAAAAGCTAATGAAGCAAAAAATAATATTCAAACTGCAACGGATAACGAAGGCGTTGCTCAGGCTAAGACAAATGGCATAAGTGCAATAAATAATATTGAACCTAATGCACAACAAAAACTTACCGCTAAAAAAGATATAGAAACCAAAGTAACTGAACAAAATAGAGTAATTGATAATACGACTAATGCAACTGATGAAGAAAAGCAAGAAGCTAAAAATAGAGTAAAAACAGAAGAAAATACAGGTAATCAAAATATTGATCAAGCTCAAACAAATCAACAAGTAATTGATGCAAAAACTACTACTATTGATACAATAAACACTATTATCCCTAATGTAACAAAGAAACCAACCGCAAATAGGGAAATTGATGCTAAGTTTGAGCAACTTAAACAAGCTATCAATTCTACACCTGATGCAACAACAGATGAGAAAAATGAAGCTATACAACGTTTAATTGAAAAAAAAGATGAAAGTAAAAATCTAATTAGTCAAGCAACTAAGGATGCACAAGTAGATCAAAATAAAGAAAATGGAATACATGAATTAGAAACTATTCATGCTCATCCAACTAAAAAAGCAGAGGCTATTCATGCTGTTCAAGAGAAAGTTAAATCACAAAATGACTTAATTACGAATAACAACGATGCAACAGATGAAGAAAAAGAGGTCGCAAAGAATCTTCTAGAAGCAAGCAAAATAAAAACAATTAGTAGTATTAATCAAGCACAAACAAATGCTCAAGTAGATAATGCTAAAAACACAGGTATGGATGAGATGAGTTTAATTCACCCAGCGACTACTACCAAAACTGATGCTAAAACAGCTCTTGATCAAAAAGCTCAACAGCAGGATACAATTATTAATGGTAATAATGATGCAACAGACGAAGAGAAAGCTAAAGCAAGAGAGCTAGTTGAACAAGCTAAAACTGAAGCTAAAAATAATATAAATAGTGACCATACAACTATTGATGTTAATAATGAAAAAACTAAGGGCATACAAAAAATTGCAGAAATTCACCCAGCTACAACTGTTAAGTCTAACGCTAAACAAGAATTACAAAATAAAGCTGATGATCAGATCGCTCAAATTACTAACACGCCTAATGCAACTCAAGAAGAGAAACAAGATGCTATCACAGAAGTTAATACTTCATTGGCTCAGGCTAATCAAAACATCAATCAAGCGCATTCTACTGAGGAAGTTAAACGTGCCAAAGGTGATGGAATTAACTCTATTAATGATATTCATGCAAAAGTAAACAAGAAACAATCTGCTATTAATGAATTAAAACAAAAAGCTAATGAACAAAAACAGTTAATCTTAGCTAATAACAACGCGACTGATGATGAAAAAAATGCAGCACAAGCACAAGTAGATGCTAAATTAGCTGAAGAAATACAAAATGTTAACAATGCGGATACAAATGCTCAAGTAGATAATGTAAAATCTAAAGCAATCACAGCAATAAGTGCTATCAATGCCCAACCTCATAAGAGACAAGATGCTATCAATAGTTTAATTGCTCAGGCAGAAAGTAAAAAAGCTGACATAAGAAATAATTCTCAAGCTACTACTGAAGAAAAAAATACGGCAACGCAATCTATTGAAGTAGCTTTAACTAAAGCTAAAGCAGAAATTAGTAATGCTCAAACGAATGCTGTAGTGGATGAAAAGCTTGAAGCAGGTAAACAAAGTCTCCAACAAATTGAGGTATCAACAGTAACTAAAACAACTGCAAAAGCTGATGTAGCAAATGCTATAAATAATAAAAGAGAACAAATTAATATTAATCGTCAGGCTACAACAGAGGAAAAAGATGAAGCACTTAATCAACTAAAACAGGAAGAAACGAAGGCAAATAATGCAATTGATTCAGCCTCAGCAAATCAAAATGTTAATGATGCCAAAACACAATACTTGGCAAGTATTGAAAATATTCAGCCTAATATTGTTAAAAAGCCTGCATCAAATGATGTAATCAATAATAAAGTAACAGAACAAACAAAACTTATTAATAATAATCAAGAAGCTACTTCAGAAGAGAAACAGGCAGCTTTAACGAAATTAGAAACTGCGAAAACTAGTGCACTTCAAAATATTAATCAAGCTTCTACAAATGACGAAGTTCAAGCAGCTGAAAATACTGGTGTTGCAGAAATAGGAAAAATAGTGCCAGAAACAACTGTGAAACAAGCAGCTAAACAAGGCATTGAACAAACTACTCAAAATCAAATAAACAAAATAAATGATAATAATAATTCAACATTTGAAGAAAAAGCAGTAGCTATTAATAAAGTCAACATAGCTAAAAATGAGGCATTAAATAATATTACTAATGCTACGACAACGCAGTTAGTTCAAGATGCAAAAAATAGCGGAACTATTGTAATCACAGGAATAAATCCTGATACATCGGTAAAAGCAAATGCGATTCAGGCTCTTTCAACAGAAGCTAAAAATAAAAATGATTTAATTGATCAAACACCTAATGCAACTGCTGAAGAAATGGAAGAAGCAAATAATAAAGTAGATAGTATCCAAGAAAAAGCAAATGCTAACATAGGCAAAGCTAATACAACAGATGAAGTTAACCAAATTAAAGCAAAAGCAATTCAAGATATGAAAGCTGTTCAAACTGAAGTTGTTAAAAAACAAAATGTGAAAGAACAACTTTCACAATTAGGTGAGAATCAAAAACAAGTGATTAATAGCAACACTGAAGCTACTAAGGATGAGAAAGACGAAGCTATTGAGAGACTCAATAATGAATTAAATACTTCAACTACACAAATTAACAATGCAAGTCATAATAGTGAAGTTGACGGAATCTTAAATAATTCTAGACCTAAAATAGAAGCTATTACACCTCAAGCGAGAAAGAAACGTTCAGCAATAGATGAAATTGGTGCAAAAGTTAATGCACAAAATAGTGAAGTTGACAAAAATAAAGAAGCGACTTTAGAAGAGAGAAATGATGCACTAAATAAAATTAATCAAGCTTATGAAGAAGGTAAGGCTAACATTAAAAATGCCCAAACTAATGATGAAGTTGACAATGCTAAAAATTCAAGTATACAAAAAATTGCATTAATACAACCATCTACTGAAGTAAGAGCAAATGCCAGAAAAGCATTAAAAGCGAAAGCAGATGAACAAAACGCCTTAATTGACAGTAATCGCAATGCCACAACAGAAGAAAAATTGGAAGCAAAAGAATTAGTTGAACAAGAATTAAATTCATCTAACTATAGATTAAAACACGCTGATACAAATCAAGATGTTCAAAATATAATATCTGAAGATTCAAAAGCTATAGCTAATATACAACCATCTACTGATGTTAAGGATAGAGCTAAAGCAGATGTTGTTGCTAAAAGTAATGAAAAACAAAATGAAATTGTTAATAATACTGAAGCTACTACAGAAGAGAAAGAAGTGGCTTCCCAACAGCTTCAACAGGTTACTGATCGAACAAATAATTCAATTGGTTTAGCACAAGATACAGATCAAGTAAACGTAGAAAAGAATAAGGGCATAGAATCTATTAAAGATATTCAACCTATTATCATTAAAAAACCAGCTGCTAGGGTTGAGCTTGATAAAGCACTTAAAAGAAAACAAAACGAGGTTAATCAATTACCTAATGCAACTACGGACGAATTACAGCAAGCGTTAAATCATTTAGATCAATTTGTTCAAGAAGCTAAAACTAATATAAATCAAGCACAAACTAATGCTCAAGTAGATCAAGCTAAAGAGAACGGTACTAACAGTATTAATACTTTTGAACCAGTAATAGGTGTTAAACAAAATGCAATTGACGCAATTAATAATGCTAAACAAGAAAAAATCGACCGAATAAGTCAAGCTTTCAGTGCTACACAAGAAGAGAAAGATAAAGCATCACAATTCGTAAATGAAGAAGCTCAAAAAGCTATAGAATTAATTAATAAAGCCCAAACAAATTCACAAGTAACTGAAGCAAAAGATAATGTTATAAATACGATTAAACAATTTGAACCAGAGTATCATAAGAAGCGAAATGCAATTCTAAAACTTTATGATATTGTTGATGCTCAAGAAGCTATTATTAATGCAGTTCCTGATGCAACAGAAGATGAGAAACAAAATGCTATAGATAAAGTTGAACAATTATTACATGCTACGAAAAAAGAAATCGGTTTAGCAAGTGATAATGCTGGTGTAGATGACATTTATAACAACATATCAGAGCAAATTAAAACAATTTTCCCTGAAGTTGTAAGTAAATCTAATGCTAGAACTATACTTAACAATTTAGCTAATCAATTAATTAAAACATTTGAAAATACACCTGATGTTACTACAGAAGAACGTGATGATGCTATCAACCATGTGAAAAATCAATTAAGTGCGGTCTTAGGTGCAATCGATAAGGATACTAGAGATGTACAAGTGGCTCAAGAAAAGGTATTTGGTTTAAATGATTTAAACAATATTGTTATTAATGTAATTCAAAAACCAACTGCTAGAAAAGCTATAAATACAAAAGCAGATGAAATTAAATTATCAATTAACAATACACCTAATGCTACGGATGAGGAAAAACAGAATGCATTAGATAAAGTTCATGCTATTGTTAATGATGCCCAAAATAAAATCCGTGAAGCTAAAGCAGATAGTGAAGTTATGGTCGCTAAAACAGATGCAATTTCTTTACTTTCTGTTATCAATCCGGAAGTTCAAGTAAAACCATTTGCTTTAGATGAAATCCAACAACAAGCTAATAATCAAAAATCTAAAATAAACAACAACTCTGAAGTGACTAAAGAAGAAAAAGATGCGGCTATACTTTTAGTAGATGATTTAATTAAACAGAGTGAAGTACGATTAGATGCTGCGACTAAAAACCAACAAGTTGAAGATATTAAAAATGATATTATTAATAAAATTTTAAATATTGAACCAACTAATAGCATTAAACCTGCAGCTTTGAAACAAATTTTAGCTAAATTAGACGCTCAAAAAGCGTTTATTAGTGAAAATAATGATGCTACAGACGAAGAGAAAGCGGTAGCTATAGATAAACTCGTAGAAGCGTCTAGTGAATATGCTGCTAAAATTGATGATGCTAAAACGAATGATGAGGTCGAAGCAGTTAAAAATCAAAGTATTAAAGATATAGAATCTATACTTTCTCTAATTAGTAAGAAACCTCAAGCTAAGTTAGAAGTACAACAGAAAGCTGAGGAAATAAAAACTACAATTAATTCTAATAAAGATGCTACTACTGAAGAGAAAAATGCAGCTTTAAAAACTTTAGATGAATTGATAAATGAGGCAGATGAATCTATATTATCTGCTCATACTAATGAAGAAGTTGATAAAGCCAAAGCACTTGCTTTACCAAAAATTGAAGCGGTGAAAGTTACAACTGAAGTTAAACCTCAAGCAAAAGCGCAAATTCAAGATGTAGCTAATAAGAAGAAAAATGAGTTTGAGAAATTTGAGGATGCAACTGTTGAAGAAAAACAAGAAGCATTAAATAAACTTGCTGAGACAGTTAATACTATTAATCTTGCTATACAAGATTCTGAGGCTAATGCTGATGTATCAAAATCACTTCACGACGGTTTAGCTAAATTAGGTTTAATTCAAATAAATGCACATAAGAAATCTGATGCGAAATCATACTTACATCAACAACTTTCTGCTAAAATTCATGCTGTTGAAGCAAATAGTGATGCGACAGTTGAAGAGAAGCAAGCATTTATTAGCAAATTAAAAGCTTTAGTCAATCGTATTCATATGCAAGTGAATGACTCAGAAACAAATGAAGAAGTAGATAATAGTTTGAATAACTTTAAAGTAGAATTTGAAAAATTAAAATTACAAACTCATAAAAAAGCTAATGCTAAACGTATCATTCAAAACAAAGCGGATGAAATCATTCGAAATATTGAAGATAATGATAAGGTTAGTTATCAAGCTAAATTAGCAGCTAAAAATTTAATTTCTCAAATTTTGAATGATTCATTTAAAGAAATTGAAGACGCTAATGATAATAAAACTGTTGATGAAGTAGTCAAACAAACAATTACTAAACTAGAAGCTATAAAAGTTAAAGAAGATAAGTTAAACTCTATGGAATCTACTCATCAAACTGAACAAAATAATAAATGTGATAATGTAAATGGCTCTAATAATAATCAACATACAATAAATGAATTGCCTGATACTGGTGAAACAGATTATTCAGGACCTTTAGCAGGTGCAGCATTACTTTCAGGACTAGCATTGTTATCTACACGTAAAAATAAAAAAGATAAAAAATCTTAATTCACTACTCAAAAAACCTTCTAGGTAGCATAAAACGTTACCTAGAAGGTTTTAAATATATTAGGATTCATTTTTAAAAGTTCCAGCATTAGATCCAGCAACGTGACCTGTCACTAATGCACTTGTTATATTGTATCCGCCAGTATAACCATGTATATCTAATACCTCTCCACACAAAAATAATCCTGGAACGATTTTTGACATCATTGTTTTAGGTTGTATTTCTTTTAAAGACACACCACCACCAGTGACAAACGCTTTATCAATGGGGAGTGTTCCATTAACGTTAAACCTAAATCCTTTTAAATTTGAGATAAAGTGATTTAATTGTTGATTAGACAAATGATGAGATGTAGTTTCATCACTAATATCGGATTGTTCTAACATAAACAATAAGTAACGTTCTTCAATTAAGCCATGCAAACTATTTTTTATATACTTATCTGGTTCAGCCTTTAATAAGGATTTAATTTTTTGAGAGAGTTCATCGTGATTTAAATTTGGAAATACGTCCAATTGCATAGCAATATCCTGTTTCTTTTGATTCTTTTGTTCTTTATAGACAAATTGGCTACATCTAAGCGCAGCTGGACCACTTACACCAAAGTGCGTAAATATCATATCCATTTGATGGCTTATTCTTTTTTTACCATTTTTCTTTAAAACTGATAATTCTACATCTTTCAAACTTAATCCTTTAAGACGTTTTGATTTAATGAAAGCGTCTCTAGAAGTTATTGGAACTTCTGTAGGGAAGAGTTCGGTTATAGAGTGGCCAAGAGATTCGGCGAATTGATAACCGTCTCCAGTTGACCCTGTTTGTGGTACAGATGTACCACCAGTAGCAATGATTAAAGATTTACTTTGGAATTCACCTTTTTGAGTTGTAACATAAAAAATACCGTTATCATGAGAAATTTCTGTGACTGGAGTTTCCTCCATAACATTAACTTTGTTTTCATTAATTTGTTTAATCAAAGTGTTTACAACATCCTGTGCTTTATTGGATACAGGGAACATCCGACCGTGATCTTCTTCTTTTAATTTCACGCCTCGGCTTTCAAAAAATTCAATAATAGATTCATTATCAAAAACTGAGAAAGGGCTATAAAGAAATTTACCGTTACCAGGTATGTTTTTGATTATTTCAGCATAGGGTAGGCGATTAGTAACATTACAACGACCTCCACCTGATATTTTCAATTTTCGTCCTAAACCCTTTTTCTTTTCAATTAATAAGACATTATCACTTACTTCACTTGCGGCGACTACAGCCATTGAACCGCTGGGGCCTCCGCCAATTATAATAGTTTGATACATTGAGTTACCTCCACATATTCATTGTTACAATTGTATTAGACTATTTAAGTATTATCTAATAAAAATTAAGGTATGAGATGACAAAGAGTAAAAATATAATTATAATATGAAACTTGGAACCTCATTAAATTAATACTAACATCGTGTCTTTTTTCTACAGATACTTAGCTTTTTAAAACATAATTTTTACAATGTCTAAAAAGTGGAAAATAAAAGACAAACATTTATTATTTTGTGATATATTTTTAAGTAATGCAAGGTAATAAGTTTTGATATAAACAACACGATATAAAACTTTAATAAAATTTTAAGATAGGAAGATAGGTAATGAGTGAGAGTAAAGAAATGGTTCGAGGAACCTTTTTAATTACATTAAGTATTTTAATTACTAAAGTATTAGGTGTGCTGTTTATTATCCCGTTCACTTCATTGATTGGCGGGCAAGAAAATATGGCTCCTTTTACTTATGCTTACGCTCCTTATAATATTGCAATTGCAGTAGCAACTGCAGGGGTGCCACTAGCAGCTTCTAAATATGTAGCTAAGTACAATGCGTTAGGTGCTTATAAGGTCAGTCAAAAGTTTTATAAGTCAAGTTTCATTGTAATGAGTATTACGGGTGTAATTGGCTTTCTAATTTTATATTTTTTAGCTCCATACATAGCAGAGTTAACTTTATCGCGTAAGAATAATGCGAAAACTGGTTGGTCAGTTGCTGATATTACATGGATTATAAGAATTATCAGTATTGTAGTTATATTTATACCAGTTTTAGCTACATGGAGAGGTATATTCCAAGGATACAAATCTATGGGCCCAACAGCTGTTTCAGAAGTAACAGAGCAAATTGCCCGAATTATTTTCATATTAGTAGGTAGTTACTTAGCTTTAAATGTATTTAATGGTACAGTTCTACAAGCAAATGGAATTGCCACGTTCGCAGCAGCAATCGGAGCTATAGCTGGAATTATTACGCTTTGGTATTATTGGATTAAACGTAGAAGAAATATTAAAGAAATGGTTGAGTCTGATACAGCTAATATGCATGTTTCTTATGGAAACATGTATAAAGAGATTATTGCTTACAGTATTCCATTTGTAATTGTAAGTTTAAATTTCCCATTATTTAATTTAGTAGATCAATTTACACATAATGGGGCTCTAAGTTTAGTTGGCGTAAATCCAAAGTTACAAGATACATTCTTTAACATGTTAAATATGTCTACAAATAAAATTGTAATGATCCCAACATCATTAAGTGCTGGTTTTGCGGTGAGTTTAATTCCATTTATCACAAAAACTTATGAAGAGGGTCGTCTAGAGGAAATGCATAGACAAATTAGAACATCTATTGGTGTCCTAATGTTTATTACAGTGCCAGCTAGTATAGGTATTATGGCATTAGCACAACCTTTATTTACTGTATTCTATGGTTATGATCCTATTGTTCATGGTCACGACCCTAACTTTGACGGAAGTAGATTACTATTTTATTATGCACCCGTAGCGATATTAATTTCACTATTAAGTGTAACTGCTTCTATGTTGCAAGGTATTGATAAGCAAAAATTAACAGTCTTTGTTATTTTAGGTTCAGTAGTCATCAAATTAGCACTAAACTATCCGCTTATTATGCTTTTACACACTCCAGGTGCGGTACTAAGCACTGCAATTGCATTATTATTTGCAATTGGCTGTAATTTCTATATTTTAAAAAAATATGCGAAATTCAAATTCAGCTATAGTTGGATACAATTTGCTAAAATATTCTTATACTCCTTCATCATGATGATAGGTGTAGAAGTTGTATACTTCATTCTTAAATTATTCCTAAATCCTACTAGATTTGGTTACCTCATTATAATAGCTATAAGTGTTATTGTTGGTGCGCTTATTTATGGTGGCATTACAATCAAGAATAGACTGGCTGACGAATTTTTAGGTGACGTTCCTGAAAAAATTAGACGAAAAGTGACGTTTTTAAGATGAGAATAGATAAATTTCTAGCTAATATGGGTTTAGGCACTCGTACTGAAGTAAAACAATTACTTAAAAAAGGTCTTGTAGAGGTTAATGAGAAAAAAATTAAAACACCTAAATCTCAAATTGACCCTGAAACAGACAAAGTAGTGGTTGATGGTGAAGAGATTTCATATGTAGATAACGTCTATATGATGTTAAATAAACCTAAAGGTTATATTTCAGCTACAGAAGATAACGCTCATCAAACTGTTTTAGATTTAATCCCTGAATTTTCACATTTAGGGATTTTTCCTGTAGGAAGGTTAGATAAAGACACAGAAGGATTACTTTTATTAACTAATGATGGACAATTTAATCATGAATTAATGAGCCCAAAAAAACATGTATCTAAAACTTATGAAGTTATATCTAAATATCCTATTAAGCAGTCAGATATAGAAGCTTTTAAATTAGGCGTAGAACTTTCTGATGGTAAGGTCAAACCGGCAGAACTTATTAAAGGAAATGATAGACTTTCATATGTTACGATTTATGAAGGAAAATATCATCAAGTAAAACGAATGTTTCATAGTATCGAAAATGAGGTATTAGAATTGAAACGTGTTAAAATCGCCAATTTAGAATTAGATGAAACTCTAAATTCTGGTGAATATCGTTTTTTAAATGAACAAGATTTCGAAAATCTAAAAAAATGACAAAGGAGAAGGTGTACAATTATGGGTAAAAGTACAAATTTATTTAGAATTGCATTAGGCATTGGTGGCGCTGTTGCAGCAGTCGCTTTATCACGCAAAGACAGTCGTGACAAACTTAAAAATGAATATAACAAATATAAAGAAAATCCTGAATCATACAAAGCAAACGCTAAAGACTTTGCTAGCCAAATTGGAAACAAAGCCAATGAAACGATTCAAGAAGTAAGAAATAATCCAAGAGATTATGTTGATCGAATTAAAAATGATCCTAAAGCATTCTTTGAAGAAGAAAAATCTAAATTTACTGATTTAGATGACAAAAAAGCAGATGATTTAGAAGAAGGAAAGTTTGACGACGAAGGTGGCGCAACAACTTCTAATAATCTAAGAGTTGTCTCTGAAGATGATTTAAAAAATAATAAAAATGCTTTAGAAGATAAAGAATAAATAAAATTTATCAATTTAAATCACAATAATAAAGAGCCTATAGATGAACGCTAGAAGTTCATCTATAGGCTTCTTTTTTATCTAAAAAAATATATAAAGCATTCAATTTGAAACGCAAATATGAATTATATTAGTATTCCTAAATTTGATATAATTTAACTTGAAAATCATCATTACAAAAAATTAAGTAATTTTCTGACATCTTACTGTAGTTTCTGAGTAACATATTGTAAAATGGAGTTTAACTTATATAAAAAGGAAGTCGATCTCAAATGTGGAAAGAAAAGGTTCTAGAATATGAAAATCAAATGATTGATGATCTTAAAGGCTTATTATCTATTGAAAGTGTAAGAGATGATTCTAAAGCCTCTAAAGATGCACCTGTCGGACCCGGACCAAGACAAGCTTTAGACTACATGTACGAATTAGCTGAGAGAGATGGGTTTTCAACACATGATGTAGATCATATAGCCGGTCGAATAGAAGCTGGCCAAGGAGAAGATGTCTTAGGTATCTTATGTCATGTAGACGTTGTTCCGGCTGGTGATGGATGGGATTCTGACCCATTTGATCCTGTAGTAACAGACGATGCAATTATTGCCAGAGGTACACTAGATGACAAAGGACCTACAATTGCTGCATATTACGCCGTGAAAATATTGAATGATATGAACGTAGATTGGAAGAAACGTATTCATATGATTATAGGTACAGATGAAGAGTCTGATTGGAAATGTACAGATAGATATTTCCAAACTGAAGAAATGCCTACATTAGGTTTTGCACCTGATGCTGAGTTCCCAGCGATACATGGTGAAAAAGGAATCACTACATTTGATTTAATTCAAGATCAAATAAATGAAGATGTAGATGAACCAGATTATGAATTATTAAACTTTGAATCTGGTCAAAGATATAACATGGTACCAGATCATGCTGAAGCCCGTGTTTTAGTTAAAGAAAATATGACAGATGTGATTCAAAACTTTGAATATTTCGTTGAACAAAATGAGCTTCAAGGAGAAAGTACCGTTGATAGTGGTATTTTAATCTTAACGGTTGAAGGTAAAGCGGTTCATGGCATGGATCCTTCACTAGGCGTCAATGCTGGATTATATCTACTTAAATTCTTGTCTTCTTTAAATTTAGATAAAAGTGCAAAAGATTTTGTTGAATTCAATAATCGTTATCTCTTTGATTCTCATTTTGGAGAAAAAATGGGTATGAAATTCCATACAGATGTAATGGGAGACGTTACTACTAATATAGGAATTATTAAATACGATAATAAAGAAGCTGGAAGATACGGTGTGAACTTAAGATATCCTCAGGGATTTGAATTTGAAGAGGCTGTTGAAAGGTTTACTAATGAAATTAAAGACATTGGATTTAGCCTTGAACTTGGTAAAGTTCAAAAGCCACATTATGTAGATAAAGATGATCCATTTGTGGAGAAACTTGTCAAAGCATATAGAAACCAAACTGGCGATATGACTGAACCTTACACGATTGGTGGGGGGACTTATGCTAGAAACCTAGACAAAGGCGTCGCATTTGGTGCTATGTTTGAAGATACTGAAGATTTAATGCATCAAAAAAATGAATATATGACTAAAAAACAATTGATTAACGCAACGAGTATTTATTTAGAGGCAATTTATGCTTTATGTGTGGAGGGATAAACGATGACAAAAGTTTTTATTAACGGGGATTTTTTGAACGAAAAAGACGCTAAAGTATCTTACGAAGATCGTGGTTATGTATTTGGCGATGGAATATATGAATATATTCGTGCTTACGAAGGAAAATTATTTACAGTTAAAGAACACTTTGAACGATTTTTGAGAAGCGCAAATGAAATTGGCCTAGATTTAGGATATACAGTAGATGAGTTAATTGATTTAGTTCGTCAATTATTAAACGAAAATAATGTGAAAAATGGTGGAATTTATATTCAAGCAACTAGAGGTGTAGCGCCTCGTGAACATTCCTTCCCGACGCCTCCAACAAAACCAGTAATCATGGCATTTACTAAGAGTTATGACAGACCATATGAACAATTAGAAAACGGAGTATATGGTGTGACAACTGAAGATATTCGTTGGTTACGTTGTGATATAAAAAGTTTAAATCTTTTAGGAAATGTATTAGCAAAAGAATATGCTGTTAAATATAACGCTACAGAAGCGATTCAACATCGAGGTGAGACTGTTACAGAAGGTGCATCTAGTAACGTTTATGCGATTAAAGATGGTGCAATTTATACGCATCCAATCAATAACTTTATTTTAAATGGTATTACTCGCCGTGTAATAAAATGGATCGCTGAAGATTACGGCATACCATTCAAAGAAGAGACATTTACAGTTGATTTCTTAAAAAATGCTGATGAGGTTATTATTTCTAGTACCTCTGCTGAAGTCATGCCAGTGATTAAAGTGGATGGTGACGATATTGGCAATGGAAAAGTAGGAGATGTAACTCGTAAATTGCAAGAAGGCTTTAATAAGTACATTAAATCACATAGTATTTAAAACCTTAAATTTTAAAATTATTTAAACTTTAAAAATCTTAATAAAATTGTCTTAATTTCTCAATAATTAGTGCTAAAATTATGTTATAATTTATATTAAAGTGATTTAGAAAATACAAGTACTTTCGACTAGTAAAATGTGTCATTTTGTTTCTCATTTTTAGTTGAAATTGACCCTTAAAAATTATAAAATCTTCTATGAGTGATAAATAATGAACGGGCTGATTAAATAAAATATTTAGGGAATTTTATATTATAAAGCCAACTTAAAAAACTGTTATCTAAATATCAATTGAGCGTAAGAGAAAATTAAAATATGCGCTTTTCTATAAATTAGAATATATGGCTCTTGAAAATATATTTCTAGAGCCATTTTCTAATTGAAAGTGAGGTGAACATGTTGGAGCAGTTTTATCAGTTAGGGTGGACGCTTGATTCAGCTGGCGGTGCTTCTGGTGAAGCATATATGGCTGAACAAGATGGACAGAAATTATTTTTAAAACGTAATTCTAATCCTTTTATTGCTGCATTGTCTGCAGAAGGAATTGTACCTAAACTTGTATGGACGAAAAGAATTGAAACAGGAGAAGTCGTTACCGCACAGCATTGGAAGAACGGTAGAGAATTAAAATCTGATGAAATGGATCAAACCAGAGTAGCAAAATTACTCAATAAAATTCACAGTTCTAAACCATTGTTAAGCATGCTTAAACGTATGGAAATGGAACCCATCACTCCTGATATCATGTTAAATAAAATTAATGCCTCTTTATCTAGAGAAGTTCTAACTCACCATGTTGTTAGAAAAGCTTTAACTTATTTAGAAGATCATATTCCAAATTTAGATTCTCGCTTTTTTACTGTAGTACATGGAGATGTTAACCATAACAATTGGTTATTGTCTGATAGAGATGAATTGTATCTCGTTGATTGGGAAGGGGCAATGATTGCAGACCCAGCTATAGATATAGGTATGCTGCTTTACAACTATGTTCCTCAATCTAAATGGTCAAAATGGTTTGATACATATGGCCTAGAAGAGAGTATCAATTTAAATAAACGTATGAAATGGTATACAGTGATTCAATCCATTGGTATGGTTCAATGGTATGAAGAACAAAAACGATATAAAGATATGAATATGTGGTTGAAATTCTTAAATGAAGTTATGAATAGCAACTTATTTATATAAGGAGTAATTTAATATGAGAGTTCGATACAAACCTTGGGCAGAAGATTATTTAAAAGAACATCCTGACCTAGTAGACATGGACGGTACTCACGCAGGCCGTATGTCTGATTGGTTTGACACAGAACAACCAATATATATAGAAATTGGCTCAGGAATGGGGCAGTTTATAACTACTTTGGCTTCTAAACATCCAGAAATTAATTTTGTATCAATGGAACGTGAGAAAAGTGTCATGTATAAAGTTCTTGATAAAACAAAAGAACTTAATTTAACTAATCTTAAAATGATTTGTAATGATGCTATTGAGTTAAATGAATATTTTAAAGATGGAGAAATTTCAAGAATATACCTTAATTTCTCAGACCCTTGGCCAAAGAAACGTCATGCAAAAAGACGTCTTACATATCACACATTCCTTGCTCTATATAAGCAGATTCTCAAGGACGATGGAGAAATTCACTTTAAAACAGACAATCGTGGGTTGTTTGCATATAGCCTTGAGAGTATGTCGCAATTTGGGATGTATTTTACAAAAATGAATTTGAACCTACATGACGAAGATGATGAAGATAATATTTTAACAGAATATGAGAAAAAGTTTTCTGATAAAGGCTCAAGAATCTATCGTATGGAAGCAAAATTTCACAAGGATTTATAAAGTCCTTAAAGAAGAAAATAATATAACTATTGTCTTAAATAGAACGTCTACAAAGTTACAAACTTTGTAGGCTTTTTTTATTTTACCTAATAAACTATTTCAAAATGAGAATCAAATTTTGTATACTCAAACTTCTATGAGATTGACTGGGAACTTAAACTTTCCTATAAAATGCTTACATTTGATTTTAATAGTAACTTATAATAATTTTTAATAAAAGATGTAATTTACATCATTTCTATGAGAAGTTCAATAATGTCAAGGAGGCGTTATCTTTGAAATTAGGGCGATTTACTCTCCATTATTTAAGAGGTGGAAACACTAATATAGATGGTGGGGCGATGTTTGGTGTTGTTCCCAAACCGTTATGGACTAAAAAATACAAAGTAAATGATAAGAATCAAATTCATACTCCGACACATCCTATTTTAATTCAAACTAGTGATAAGAATATTTTAATCGATACGGGTATTGGTAATGGTAAACTTTCAGATAAACAACAAAGAAATAGTGGTGTTGAATATGAGAGCTTAATAGATGAGGATTTAAAACAATTAGGTTTAACAACCTCTGATATTGATATGGTCTTAATGACCCATCTTCACTTTGATCACGCTTCTGGTTTAACAGATAAAGATGGGCATGCAATTTTTGACCGAGCTATACATTTCATACAGCAAGACGAGTGGCATGAATTTCTTTCACCTAACATAAGAAGTCAAGCTACTTATTGGAGTTATAATCAAGGGGATTATAAGGAAAGGTTAATTTTATTTGAAAATGAGATCG
Organism: Staphylococcus sp. HMSC06C11; assembly: GCF_001808345.1. Taxonomy (NCBI): domain Bacteria; kingdom Bacillati; phylum Bacillota; class Bacilli; order Caryophanales; family Staphylococcaceae; genus Staphylococcus; species Staphylococcus sp. HMSC06C11. The sequence continues at coordinate 479,515 of NZ_KV793038.1, read as the reverse complement.
AACCTTATCCTGGTATAAAGATGAAGCACACAGGCGGGCACAGTTTCGGTCACTCAATCATTACGATTGAAAGTGATAATGAATACGCTGTGCATATGGCTGATATATTACCGACTACTGCTCATCTTAATCCACTTTGGGTGACAGCTTATGATGACTATCCGATGCAATCCATTAGAGAAAAGGAACGATTAATCCCATATTTCATGCATCATAATTATTGGTTCTTGTTTTATCATGATGAAAATTATTTTGCGGTAAAATACCTAGATGACTTCAAAACAATTGATACATTTATTTCTAGACAATAAAAAAAGGTTATCGTTTGATAAAATATTCAAACGATAACCTTAATTATAGAATGCTATAACTCGATAATATCGATAACTTGACCAGAATTAGCATCGGCATAAAACTCATAGTCTACTAATTTACCATCATGATAAGCTGTAATACCACCTTGATAGATAGGTTGGTTATGATTAACATTATTCAAGACAATAGGTTGATGTACTATATAAGAGCCTTTTACGTTTCTAAAATACGTTTTAACTTCTTTTAATAAGTCATTGGCATTATATAATTTTCGCTTTGTTAGATAAAATGCTAAACATAGTGAAGTTATAAATGTTACGAAAAGCATCACTATTGCTATACCTTTAAAATTAAAAGACTTCATCATATAATCTCCTCTTATCTAATTTCTTATTCTTAGTTTACCATATTGAAGATGATATAATAGAGTGCAAGGAGTGAGATTGTGTATGATGATAGATAATACGAAAACTTTAGAACGCATAAAACAATTAACAGAGCTTCATGGAGCCCCAGGTTTTGAAGATGAAGTAAGAGATTATATGAAACAAGAAATGAACCCCTATGTTGATGAATTTGTTCAAAATAACATGGGTGGAATTTATGGAGTTAAGAAATCTAAACAAAGCAATGCCCCTAAAGTAATGATTGCTGCACATATGGATGAGATAGGTTTTATGATTACTCATGTAACTGATAATGGTATGATTCAGTTTACTAATTTAGGTGGCGTTGCTAATGATATATGGCAAGGACAAAGACTGAAAGTTAAAAATAGAAATGGCAATGAGATTGTTGGCGTTGTTGCCAATATTCCAAAGCACTTTAGAACAGGTAATGAAGCGGCTCCGGAAATAAAAGATTTAATGTTAGATATCGGTGCTTCATCTCAAGAAGAAGTACGAGAAAGAGGTATTGAAATTGGAGATACAATCGTTCCTGACACATCTTTCACTCAATTATCTGAGTATCGTTATATAGCTAAGGCATGGGATAATCGTTATGGTTGTGTCCTCGCGATAGAAATATTAGAATTGCTCAAAGATATAGAATTAGATGTTGATTTGTATGTAGGCGCTAATGTTCAAGAAGAAGTTGGATTAAGAGGTGCAAAAGCGGCTGCTGAGCAAATTAAACCTGATATTGCCTTCGTGGTAGATTGTTCCCCAGCTAATGATATAAAAGGGAAACAACAACTCTCTGGTGCACTAGGGGAGGGCACATTAATTCGTATTAAAGATGGTACAATGATATTGAAGCCACGCTTTAGAGATTATTTATTAAAGTTAGCCACAGAAAATGATATTAAACATCAATATTATATTTCTCCAGGTGGTACCGATGGGGGAGAGATCCATAAAGCAAATGAGGGCATACCTACAGCAGTGATTGGCGTTTGCGCAAGATATATACACAGCACGGATGCAGTTTTTGATATAAGAGATTACTACTCAGCTAGACAACTATTAAAAGAATGTATAACTCATTTAAATCATCATCAAATAGAAGTACTAAAATTTGGTTAAGGAGTGTAGAACAAGTGAAACAACTTGATACAGAACAACAATTTGAAGAATTAAAACAAGGTAATACTGTCTTTGAATTTACCGCTGATTGGTGCCCAGACTGCAAAGTTATAGAACCTGATTTACCTAAATTAGAAAACAAATATAAAGACTTTAATTTTGTTTCGGTAGATAGAGACAAATTTATTGATATATGTATTGATAACGATATCCTAGGAATACCCAGTTTCTTAGTTTATAAAAATGGTAAACTTGAAGGTAGCTATATAGGTAAAGAAAGAAAATCTATTGATCAAATTGATGCATTTTTAGCAAAATATATTTAAGTATCAATTTATTTAGAAAATAACGTTATCTATACACCGTATTTTTAGTTTTTTCTGTTATATAGCAGTTATTTATTGTAAACTGTTATAAGGTGCGAAAATAGGAGTGTTTTAAATGAATGTCTTCCAAATGAGAGATAAATTAAAAGCGCGTTTAAATCATTTAGACGTAGACTTTAAATTTGATAGAGAAGAAGAAACTTTAAGAATTTATCGTACAGATAATTATAAAGGTGTCACAATCAAACTCGATGCTATTGTCGCCAAATATGAAGAACAAAAAGATAAAATTATAGATGAAATTGTTTACTATGTAGAAGAAGCAATTGCTCAAATGGGCGATCATTCTTTAGAAAAAATGGAAGATTTAAAAATCATGCCAGTTGTTCGAGCAACAAGCTTTGACAAGAAGACTAAAGAAGGTCATTCATTTATTTATAGTGAACATACAGCTGAAACGAATATTTATTATGCTCTCGATTTAGGTAAATCATACAGATTAATAGATGAAAGTATGTTAAAAACATTAAATATGACTGAACAACAAATTAAAGAAATGTCATTATTCAATGTTAGAAAACTTAAAAATAAATATTCTACTGATGAGGTTAAAGGCAATATTTTTTATTTCATCAATTCTAATGATGGGTATGATGCAAGTCGCATACTTAATACGTCATTCTTGAATGAAGTCCAAGAACAATGTGAGGGTGAGATGTTAGTTGCAGTTCCTCACCAAGACGTGTTAATTATTGCTGATATACGTAATAAAACAGGTTACGATGTCATGGCTCATTTGACAATGGAATTCTTTACTAAAGGTTTAGTACCAATTACTTCATTATCATTTGGCTATGACAAGGGACACTTAGAACCAATATTTATTCTAGGAAAAAATAATAAACAAAAACGTAATCCTGATGTTATACAGAGATTAGAAGCGAATAGAAAGAAATTTAATAATAAAGATAATCAATAGAAATGGAGTTTTATAGATGAACTTATTTTATAATCCACAAGGTGTAGGAGATGTAGCTTTTTTACAGATTGAACCTACAGATGGTGCATTTGATTACAACAAGAAAGATGATGTAGTCGAAATCACTCAAGATGGGCAAGTTGTTGGTTTCAATATCTTTAACGTATCAGATAAAATAAAAATAGAAGGAAACGGTCATATCAAATTAACTTCAGAAATTATTGAGGCGTTACAACAATCTATTAATAATTCTGGATTTAACTATCAATTAGATACTGATTTATCACCTAAGTTTGTAGTTGGATATGTTGAAACTAAAGAAAAACATCCTGATGCGGATAAATTAAGTGTTTTAAAAGTTAATGTTGGTAATGAAACTTTACAAATTGTTTGTGGTGCACCTAATGTAGCAGCTGAACAAAAAGTAGTAGTAGCTAAAGTAGGTGCTGTAATGCCAAGTGGAATGGTTATCAAAGATGCTAAATTACGTGGTGTTGATTCAAGTGGTATGATTTGTTCAATGAAAGAATTAGATTTACCAAATGCACCTCAAGAGAAGGGTATTATGGTATTAAATGATGATTATGAAATTGGGCAAGCATTTTTTGAATAATAAAGAAAGGTAGTGAAATTATGAGCTGGTTTGATAAATTATTTGGCGAAGATAATGATTCAAATGACGACCTGTTACGTAAAAATAAAAAAAGAAGACAGGGCACTCAATCTCAACAAAATAATCAAGACTCATTACTGCCTCAAAACAATGATATTTATAATCGCCCAAGAGGTAAATTTAGATTTCCTATGCATGTATCTGAAGAAGCTTCATATAACGATCTAGATAATGATAAAAAATATGAAACTTCTGAATACAATGCTAATTATGGTTCAAGAACATATGACACACAAGATGATGACTCTACACGTAATTTAGTTGATAATTCTGGAAAAAGACATCGCCGTAGACGTTCATCTCAAATGCGTGAGCATGATCATATTAATCAACATTCAAATCGTAATGAAAATCAAATGCATCATCGCGAGTCAAGTCGTTCTAAAAGAAGTTCTAATAACAGTCAATCTGATGATTATCGTTCATATAATAATAAGTCAAATTCTCGCATGAAATTACAATCTGAACGTTTGAAATCTAACAGTAAACTCCAATCCTCTACGAATTCTGAACTTACATATCATGGCGGAAGTTTCAAAGCGAGCGACGTTCCGTCAGCTATTTTTGGAACTAAGCAACGACGTCCTTTAGAAAACGGAGTGATTCCACCTAAACAAGATTCTCTACAAAATAGCAATAATGCAACTAGTAAATCACAAAGGAATCAACCTAAAAATGCACATGATGTAAACATGTATCGTCAATCTATAAATAAACAAATGGGCTATCAATCTGAAGAATCATCATCTAAAGATAATCAACCTCAACCAAAAATCCATGCCAAAACTTCAGATACAGAACAGACACAGAAAACATCTTCAAGTCATCTTCAATCTAACAATCATTCAGCGCAAAAGTCTGAAGGACGAACACCTAATTATTCTAAAAAAGACAACACTGTTAATATTGAAAATATCTATGCTTCACAAATCGTTGAAGAAATCAGACGTGAAAGAGAACGTAAAGTCCTTCAAAAAAGAAGATTTAAAAAAGCGCTTCAACAAAAGAGACAACAAAATAAAGACAATGAAGAAGATCAAATTCAAAAAGCAATTGATGAAATGTACGCGAAACAAGCACATCAATACATTGGTGAAAGCTCTCTAGATGAAGACCATAATGATGAGGATATGAATGACGGACAGTCTAATAATGTGTCAGAAAGTACTACAACAACTTCATTTAAAGAAGACCAAATTGGCGCTTCGTCGTACAATTATGAAGAAATCAACCTTGATGATGAACAACATATTCAAAAGGTAAATGACGAAGATGTGCATGTAAGTGATGCCTCTAGCGATAATGCTAATGAGGAAACTAGTGTTGATAAAGCACACAACGATAATGTAGAGGATGCTCAATTCCAAGAATTAAATGATAGCCAACAATCATCAGAATCGACTTCTCACCTTGAAAATGAAAATTCACAACAGCAAGAACACTATAATAATGCAATTAACCAAAGTGTTGATAATGAGAAGGAGTATGCTAAACATAGACAGAAAAACGATGATGATTTTAAAGAATCAGCTTCTTCATTAAGTACAAGTGAGATAAATAGTGATAGTTCTTCGTCGATAGTAAATGCTTCAAATAATGATACTATGGCTTCCACGGTTAATTCAAAACATAGTATGACAGCTAATGAAGGTCAATCATTTGGTAACAATGAAAGTGTAGAAGAACACGATCATCATTCAAAAATGAATAGTGAAGATGCCGAGTCTTCAAATCACTTTACCAATAGTGAGGAACATTCAGAATTAGATAGTAACCAGTTCATGAATAATACTAATAGTAATAATTCAACTTCAACAAGTGAGGTTACTTCACAATCAGAGGGCAGTGTGGCTCAAGAATCGGAATTAAATAGACCAACAACTCAATCGCAATCAAAAGATGTTTCAACACATAAACCGCGATTTGCAGGTAGTAAACCATTTAATGTGGTAATGACTCCTTCAGATAAGAAACGTATGATGGATAGTAAAAACAATAGTAGAGTTAATGTTCCTGAATTAAAACCTGAACAACATAATGTTCAATCTACTAAAGAGGATTCCAGTGAGCATCAATTTAGTTCTGAAAATAATTTAAATGAAAGTGAAACAAATCAACAAACTTCACATGAGTACCAAACTCAATCTGAATCAAACGACGACGGTATTACAGGTGTGTCTACAAGTGACAATGTTAACAATAATCATATTCAACAGCATACTCAAAGCACATCTCATAATGAAACTAGTGGAAGAATTAGCGGTAATTATTACTCAGAAACTGTAAAAGATAATGATGACACTAACCTAAATAATAATAAAACTTCTGCAACAGGAATTACTCATCAGGAAGTAAAAGAACAAGCATCCAATTCTTATAAAAACCAACAAGAGTCACCTCAAGATAAGCAACAAGGAATTAGAAAAGGACCTAATATTAAATTGCCTAGCTTTGATTTATTAGAAGAACCTGAACCACACGAAGTTGATGAAGAATGGATAGAAGAGAAGAAACAGGAATTAAATGATGCACTTTATTATTTCAATGTGCCCGCAGAGGTTAAAAATGTAACAGAAGGTCCAAGTGTTACAAGATTTGAATTATCTGTAGAAAAAGGTGTGAAAGTTTCAAGGATTACTGCACTTCAAGACGATATTAAAATGGCATTAGCTGCCAAAGATATACGTATTGAAGCGCCAATTCCTGGAACAAGTCTTGTAGGTATTGAAGTACCAAATCAAGACCCAACTAAGGTTAACTTACGATCTATTATAGAAACACCTAAATTTAAAAATACAGAGTCTAAATTAACTGTAGCGATGGGTTATCGAATTAATAATGAACCATTATTAATGGATATCGCTAAAACGCCTCATGCACTTATTGCCGGAGCAACAGGCTCAGGTAAATCGGTTTGTATCAATAGTATCTTAATGTCATTATTATATAAAAATCACCCTGAAGAATTACGCTTATTATTGATTGATCCTAAGATGGTGGAATTAGCACCATACAATGATTTACCACATTTAGTTTCTCCTGTAATTACAGATGTGAAAGCTGCTACTCAAAGTTTAAAATGGGCAGTAGAAGAAATGGAGAAGCGCTATAAATTATTTGCTCAATATCACGTAAGAAATATTACTGCATTTAATAAAAAGGCACCTTATGAGCAAAGAATGCCAAAAATTGTTATAGTAATTGATGAGTTAGCCGACTTGATGATGATGGCACCTCAAGAAGTAGAACAATCAATTGCACGTATTGCTCAAAAAGCACGTGCATGTGGTATTCATATGTTAGTGGCTACACAAAGACCTTCAGTAAATGTTATTACGGGTCTGATTAAAGCAAATATTCCTACTAGAATTGCCTTTATGGTATCTTCAAGCGTGGATTCAAGAACAATTCTAGATAGTGGTGGCGCGGAACGCTTATTAGGATATGGTGATATGCTATATCTAGGAAGTGGAATGAATAAGCCAATTCGTGTTCAAGGTACATTCGTTTCTGATGAGGAAATAGATGATGTCGTTGACTTTATTAAACAGCAGCGAGAACCTGAATACTTATTTGAAGAAAAGGAATTATTAAAGAAAACACAATCTCAAGCACAAGATGATTTATTCGATGACGTGTGCGAGTTTATGGTGAATGAAGGACATATATCAACTTCATTGATTCAAAGACATTTCCAAATTGGTTACAATAGAGCAGCTAGAATTATAGATCAATTAGAGCAGTTAGGTTATATATCAGGTGCTAACGGTTCTAAACCAAGGGATGTTTATATTACTGAAGCGGATTTAAATAAAGAATAAATTGAGTAAGGAGTATTAAAATGACGCACTATCATTTTGTCGGAATTAAAGGCTCCGGCATGAGTTCATTAGCACAAATCATGCATGATCTTGGTCATGAAGTCCAAGGTTCAGACATAGAAAAATACGTATTTACCGAAGTTGCTCTACGTAACAAAGGCATCAAAATTTTACCTTTTGATGTTGAAAATATTAAAGAAGGCATGGTTGTCATTCAGGGTAATGCATTTTCAGACAATCATGAAGAAATAGTTAAAGCTCATGAATTAAAACTTGATGTCATTAAATATCATGACTTCCTAGGTCATGTTATAAATCAATATACATCTGTAGCTGTTACAGGTGCTCACGGTAAAACTTCAACAACTGGTCTATTGTCACATGTTATGAACGGAGATAAAAAGACATCATTCTTAATTGGTGATGGTACTGGCATGGGATTGCCTGGAAGCGATTATTTTGCATTCGAAGCTTGTGAGTACCGTAGACATTTCTTAAGTTATCATCCAGATTATGCGATTATGACGAATATTGATTTTGATCATCCAGATTATTTTAAAAATATTGAAGATGTCTATGATGCTTTCCAAGATATGGCTCATAACGTTAAGAAGGCCATAATTGCATGGGGTGATGATGACTATTTACGTAAATTAGAGGCTGATGTACCAATTTATTATTATGGTTTTAAAGAGACTGACGATATTTATGCTAAAAATATTCAAATCACCGAAAAAGGTACTCAGTTTGATGTTTATACTAACGGGGAATTTTATGATCAGTTCTTATCACCACAATTTGGTGACCATAATATTTTAAATGCGCTTTCAGTTATTGCGATTAGTTATTTAGAAAAGATGAATGTTGACAACATTAAAGATGCATTAGTCACTTTTGGTGGTGTAAAACGTCGCTTTAACGAAACAAAAGTATCTAATCAAGTATTAGTAGACGATTACGCTCACCATCCTAGAGAAATTAGTGCTACAATTGAATCAGCTAGAAAGAAATATCCACAGAAAGAAGTAGTAGCTGTCTTCCAACCTCACACGTTCTCTAGAACTCAAGCTTTTCTAGACGAATTCGCATCTAGTTTAAGTAAAGCAGATCGCGTATTCTTATGTGAAATTTTTGGTTCTATTAGAGAAAATACAGGTGAATTAACTATACAAGATTTAATTGAACGTATTGACGGCTCGTCGCTAATAGATGAAAATAGTATTGACATATTAAAAGAATTTGATAACGCAGTCATTTTATTTATGGGCGCTGGTGACATTCAAAAGTTACTTAAAGCTTATTTAGAAAAATTAGGCGTAAAAAATGAGTTTTAATATGTTTATAATAAAACATCATGGGTATTAAATATTAATGACTTTTATTTTATGGTATTTAGGAGGCGTTTTTAATGGATTGGATTTTACCAATTGCAGGAATTATCGCTGCGATAGCGTTCTTAATTTTATGTATCGGTATCGTTGTAGTTTTAATTTCTGTTAAGAAAAATTTAGATTACGTGGCTAAAACACTTGATGGTGTTGAAGGTCAAGTTCAAGGTATTACTCGAGAAACTACTGATTTACTTCATAAAGCAAATCGCTTAACTGAAGATATTCAAGGTAAAGTGGATCGTTTAAATTCTGTTGTAGATGCTGTTAAAGGTATCGGCGACTCAGTTCAAACTTTAAATGGTTCTGTAGACCGAGTAACTAACTCAATTACGCACAATATTTCTCAAAATGAAGATAAAATTTCTCAAGTAGTTCAATGGTCAAATGTGGCAATGGAAATTGCTGACAAATGGCAAAATAGATACTACCGTAGAGGAAGTGCAAACTACAAAGCAAACACTGTAGCTGACGATGCAAATCATAGCTATTCAAATTCAGAATACAATTCTGATCATAGTTACACTACACGTGTTAACAAATAATTAATACGAATGAATTAAATGCACTTAAATGAGGTTTTTACTTATTTAAGTGCTTTTGTTTTAGGAGGAATCGTTATGGAACACTATAACCGCGATAATTTTGAGAGAAATAATACAGGTCGTGATTTATATAACCGTACGTCACGCAATTCATCAAATACGCCTAAACGTAAAGACTTCGTAGTAAGTTTTATTGCTAGTGCAATCGTTGGCTCTGCTTTAGGTCTTTTTTATAAAAATAAAGTATATAAAAAAACAGATGAATTAAGAGATAAAGAACAAGATTTAAGAAATAAAGTACTTAATTATAAAGAACAGGCAGAAAACACCGTTAATTCTGTAAGAGATAGAGTAGAGAACTTCAGAAATCGTTCTAAAGACGGTTTAACTTCTGATGAATTACAAGCACAAAAAGTAGCAATCCAAAGAGAAGTTAGTGACAATAATCTATCAGATCAATCACCTGAGGCTCAAGAAATTCAAGAAGCTAAATTAGAAGCTACTAAAGACGACTTTGAACAACAAAATAAACCATCAGCTACAGAATTAACAGCTCAACAAAATGCGATTCAACAAGAATCAAAATTAGCTGACCAGTCACCAGAAGCACAAGAGATACAGGAAGCTAAAGCTGAATCACAAGACCAACAAAATAAACCATCAGCATCAGAGTTAACAGCACAGCAAAATGCAATTCAACAAGAATCAAAATTAGCAGATCAGTCACCAGAAGCGCAAGAGATACAAGAAGCTAAAGCTGAATCACATAAGGAAGATAGTCAAGAAGCATCACATATCGAAAGTGATAAAAAACCATCAGCTGAAGAAATAGCTATTGCTCAAACAGCTATTAAAAAAGAATCAAGTGATAATGATTTAGCTGATCCTACTACTAAAGAAGGCAAAAATGAAGATGCCCATCAAAAAACGCAAGCAGAAAATTTAGCTACAGCTGCTAAAACAAAAAACGATAAAATCACTAATGACAGCCAAGTTGCTAAAAATACAAATGATCTCACAAGTGAATCAAGTGTACCTAAATCTGCTGACAAAGAGGTACCTAATTTAGTTACAAAGAAAAATGAGAATGACACAGGTTCAAGTGATGGTTCATTTGCAAATCGACTAGCTACAGCTGCAAAAGCAAAAAAATCTAAACTAACTAAAGGATCTAAAGAATCACAGCTCACTGAAGCATTATTAGCTGAACCAGCATTACCTAAAGGTAAGAAAAATAATAATGTACCTAATCTTGTAACTCAAACTACTAAGCAATCAACAAACTCTAAAAAAGGTCAATCTTCTACCTCTAAAGAAGATAAAGTAAATAAATCACAAGAAAGTGCGACATTCGATAAAGGCGTAGTTACCCATGAGAATTCTATAAAAGGTACTCAAAAATCTAATAGTAAAGGTAACAAAACAAACGCAAAATCTAATAAAAAGGCAAATACAAGTAAAAAACAAAGTAATACGCCTAAACAAAACAACAGAACTCAAAAACAACAAAATCAATCAAATAATAATCAACAAAAAGTTGAGAAAGCAAATAGCAAGATTGAAAAACGTACATTCAATGATTAATTAAACTTACAATATATATTTAAGCTGAGGCATTATCATATTGTCTCAGCTTTTTTATTTTCTAATTCATAAGTAAATGTTGAAAAGTTTTCACCAAAATGTATATTGCAGTTGGCGTTTACAGAAAATTTTCTATTTTCTGTAAATATGCGCTTGAACTATAAAAATGAAATTGTTAGAATTAAGTCTAAATACTTTTATTTTATCGCTTTAAAGTAATATACTTTCATACATAACTATATCTTAGAGGTGAGTAGAAATGACTAATAAATTGGAAGAATACAGAGAGGAAATTGTCTCATTAAACTATCAAATTTTAGAATTGTTATCTAAAAGAGGCGAGTTAGCTCAAAAAATTGGAGAAGAAAAAATTAAACAAGGAACTCAAGTATATGATCCTCAACGTGAAAAAGAAATGATTAATGATTTATTGGATCGAAATGAGGGTCCATTTAATGATAATGTAATCAAGCAGTTGTTTAAAGAAATTTTTAAAGCCTCTACTGATTTACAAAAATCTGAAAACGAAAAACATCTATACGTATCACGAAAATTAAAACCTGAAGATACTATTGTGAAATTTGATAATGGTGGCATTATTGGTGATGGTAATAAATCATTTGTATTTGGACCTTGTTCAGTTGAATCACAAGAACAAGTAGATGCTGTTGCTAAAGATTTACAATCTAGAGGAGAAAAATTTATTAGAGGTGGAGCATTCAAACCACGTACATCTCCTTACGATTTCCAAGGACTTGGTGTAGAAGGATTAAAAATCCTTAAAAATGTAAAAGATAAGTTTAATCTTAATGTAGTCAGTGAAATTGTAAATCCTAATGACTTTGAAGTAGCAGACGAATATTTAGATGTTTTCCAAATTGGTGCACGTAATATGCAGAACTTTGAACTGTTAAAAGAAGCTGGTCGTACAAACAAACCAATTCTTTTAAAACGAGGTCTATCTGCAACAATTGAAGAGTTTACTTATGCAGCTGAATACATTGCTTCTCAAGGCAACAGAAATATTATTTTATGTGAACGAGGAATACGTACATATGAAAAGGCGACTCGTAATACACTTGATATTTCTGCAGTACCTATTTTAAAACAAGGTACACACTTACCAGTAATGGTTGATGTAACTCATAGTACAGGCAGAAAAGATATTATGCTACCAACTGCAAAAGCAGCATTAGCCGTTGGTGCTGATGGCGTAATGGCTGAAGTTCATCCTGATCCATCAGTTGCATTAAGTGATGCTGGACAACAAATGGATTTGAATGAGTTTAATGATTTTTACAATGAACTTAAGCCACTTGCAGATATGTATAATGCTAAAAAGTTAAAATAAACATTTTGCAATCATTTATACTAAATTGACTACTCAGTTATTCTTTTCTTGAATAGTGATGTAGTCTTTTTATTTTTTAATGAATTTAACTTAAATTAAATTTTCAATTTTAATTTATTTAAATTTTTTAAGCGAAAAGTATATAATATAAATGAATTGCACTTGCTTTTTCTGACAGAAATGTGACAAAAGAACAAAATCATTTCACAATAACCATAAATATGATAAACTTTGAAAATGATATGAAAACACGATATTATAAGCAATGAAACGCTTACAAGGAGGAAATTATGACTGTAACGATTTATGATGTAGCTAGAGAATCTCGTGTGTCGATGGCAACTGTATCACGTGTAGTTAACGGCAATCAAAACGTAAAACCTGAAACGAGAAACAAAGTCAATGAGGTCATCAAGAAGCTAAATTATAGACCTAACGCAGTTGCACGAGGACTTGCAAGTAAACGTACTACAACTGTAGGTGTGATAATTCCAGATATTTCAAATGTTTATTATTCACAACTCGCGCGAGGTCTTGAGGATATTGCAACAATGTATAAATATCACTCAATCATCTCCAATTCTGATAATGACCCTGAAAAAGAGAAAGAAATCTTTAATAATTTATTAAGTAAACAAGTTGATGGTATTATTTTCCTTGGTGGTACTATTTCAGAAGAAATTAAAGATTTAATTAATCAATCTTCAGTTCCAGTTGTGGTATCAGGAACAAATGGTAAAGATGATCATATTGCATCAGTTAATATTGATTTCAAACAAGCTGCTGAAGAAGCCACTAAACATATGATTGAAAAAGGTGCTAAGAAATTTGCACTTGTTGGTGGCGATTATTCTAAAAAAGCACAAGATGATGTATTACAAGGTTTAACAAAAGTTTTAAATCAACATCATTTAGAACTTGATGAGGCATTACATTTCTCTGGTAAAGAAAGCTATAAAGAGGGAATCAAAGCATTTGAAAAATTACAAAATAATATGCCTGATGCTATTCTTTCAATTAGTGACGAGCAGGCAATTGGTATTTTACACAGCGCATTAGATGCTGGGGTTAATGTACCTGAAGACTTACAAATTTTAAGCTTTAACAACACACGTTTAGTCGAAATGGTACGCCCACAACTATCTAGTGTTATACAACCACTATATGATATCGGTGCAGTAGGCATGAGATTATTGACAAAATATATGAATGAAGAAGACATTGAAGAACCAAATGTAATTCTTCCTCACAGAATAGAATATCGTGGAACGACTAATTAAAATTATAAATGATTGTTAAGTGAAGTGAAAACGTAATATAAATTTTAAAAGGGTACTTGATGTTTCATCATGATTCATTGAGCACCCTTTTTAATATATTATTAAATATCGCTATAACGTTCATACCAACTTGCAACCTGTTTAGCAATTCTAAGATTTTTATCAGATATTTCTTTAGTTCTTGGTATATAAGCATAATCATTTAAACGATCTTCCCAGCGTTTTGGTAGTTTGACAGTACTATATAACTTCCATTTATTAATCCAATTTAACGGTAGGTAACCTTGTTGAATAGGCTCCCCGATTAAACTTAAAAAGACGTGACTCCAAGCTCGAGGGACAACTCTCCAAATATTATAACCTCCGCCCCCGAACATTAATACTTTATGATTACAATAGCGTTTTGCTAAATCTTGGATTATATATGGAATAGAATATAGGCTATTTAATGTACAGTTCATGTGTGTAAGTGGATCTCTATAATGGATATCTACACCATGAACGCTTAAAATGATATCAGGCTTAAAAGCTGCAACTAATGGTTCTACAGTTTCTTTAAATACCTCTAGATAAGAGGCATCTTCAGTATAAGGTTCAAGAGGCACATTTACCGTATAACCATATCCTATATCTTCACCACGTTCAGTATAATGACCAGAGCCCGGGAATAAAAATTTTCCTGTCTCATGAATGGAATAAGTCATAATTCTATTGTCTGTATAAAAGCTCCATTGTGTACCATCTCCATGATGTGCATCTGTATCAATAACCATGACGCGTTGATGATATTTTTCAACTAAATACTTTGCAGTTATAGCAACATCATTATAAATGCAAAAGCCATTCGCTCGTCCGGGTAGTGCGTGATGTAAACCACCACCGAGATGGCATCCATTAATAAATGTTCCATCCATGATACAATCCGCTAAATTAAGCGCTCCTCCTACAATCCGAGCGCTATGACGATGCATATGTTTAAATTGAAGCGTATCATCACCATTGAGTCCATATTTCTTTGCCTCGTGTTCACTTAATATACCATGTGATGCGTGACGAATAGCTTGAATATAATCATATTGATGAATTAATGCGAGTTCTTCATCTGTAGCTATACGTGGTATTACGATATGCTCATCCTTTAAAAAGTTCGCGTCCTTTAACAACTCAGTCGTTAGTTTAAGCCTCATTTGATTGAAAGGGTGTTCGTTACTAAAGCGGTATTGTAAGAGATCTTCAGAATAAACATAACCAGTACTTAAATTTTTATTTGGCATGATGTTCCCCCCGTAACAACATTCTCACTATTTTGATTAACTTTATTTGAATGCGAGATATTTAACTATGATACTTTTGAAATTAGATACTTTTGTAGTATGTCAAAAGAAGAATTTATTTTTATATCTAAGATTGTCAAAAGCTTGTTGTTGTGACAAAGTGATACGTTTGCCAATACGTGCCATTAAACAATTAGCAGGGTGGCTAGTGATTTCAGGATCATCTGTAGCAAAAATTTCTAATCCACCTTTAGACATTAACTTTTGCATCAATTTCTTATACTCGAAAACATCTAGCTGTGCTTGATCCAAATCCCAATGCCAATAATATTCAGTAGTCAATACAATATAATCTTCAAATTCATCCGCAGATAAACTAGTCGCAATAAGCTCGCCACCTAAATGTAAGTGACGGTATGTAGGACTTATCTCTATGGCTCCTAGTTCAATTAAATAGGTCAAATGACCCTCGGACCATCTTTCGAATTCATCAGGATAATGATATGTCACATATCCCACGATATGCTTGTCTTGACGAATGATATAGACACGACCTTCAGGTAGTTCAGTAATCTCTAAAAGTGCTTCATACTGATCCTGAGGTAGGCGGAATGCATTAAGCTGGTTATCTAAAGTAAGCGTTTTCAAAAAATTGTACGAAATAGGTCCTTCAATGACAAAAGTAGTGTCACTTAGTTTAAGATTCTTAGTTACATAAGTTTTAACATGTCTCACGTTATCATCTCCTTATGCAGGTGACTTAACTTGTTATTAAACTTATTATATATAAAAAGGTTGTACATGAACAATTAAATAGTAATAGAATACAAAGATTTTTGAAAAATGTGAAAATTATATGTATAATTACTTTTAAAGAAAGCGATTTCATGAACAAGGGGGATTTAATTATGAAAGTTGAAGTGTATAAAAGAGAACCAGGGGATTACAATTTAGAGAATTATAATGAAGCTTATCAAAATTTCGATTGGAAAGAGATAGAAAAATCATTTTCTTGGTATGAAACAGGAAAAATGAATATGGCGTATGAATGTATCGATCGTCATGTTGATAACGGAAAAGGGGAAAAAATAGCCTTAAATTATAAAGATGAGAAACGTAAAGAATCATACACTTATAGTGATTTAAAAAAGTTATCAAATCAAGCAGCTAATGTTCTTAAAGATAAGGCGGATGTTAAAAAAGGAGATCGTGTTTTTATCTTTATGTCTCGTACACCTGAATTGTACTTTGCGTTCTTAGGTATTTTAAAAATTGGTGCGATTGTGGGTCCATTATTTGAAGCGTTCATGGAGAAGGCTGTAGCAGATCGTTTAGCTAATAGTGAAGCTAAAGTAGTCATTACGAATAAAGCATTACTTCCTAGAATTCCGAAAGATAAATTACCTCATTTAGAAACAATCATTGTTGTAGATGATGACGTTGATGGTGAATACATTGATTTTAATAAAGAAATGGGACAAGCTAGCGAGGAATTTAATATTGAGTGGCTAGCGCCAGATGATGGATTAATTCTTCACTATACATCAGGTTCTACAGGACAACCTAAGGGTGTATTGAACGTCCAACAAGCAATGCTATTACATTATATCTCAGGAAAATACGTATTAGATTTAAAAGAAGATGATGTTTATTGGTGCACTGCTGATCCAGGATGGGTAACTGGTACATCTTACGGAGTCTTTGCTCCTTGGTTAAATGGGGTTACGAATTGCATAGCCGGTGGGCGATTCTCACCTGAATCTTGGTATAGCATGTTAGAAGAATTTAAAGTTATGATATGGTATACCGCACCAACAGCACTTCGTATGTTAATGAGTGCTGGAGACGATATCGTTGAAAAATACGATTTATCATCTGTACGGTCAATTTTATCTGTAGGAGAACCACTAAATCCAGAAGTAATAAAATGGGCGAAAGATGTCTATGATAAACGTGTTTTAGATACATGGTGGATGACTGAAACAGGTGGACATATGATTGTAAATTACCCAACTATGGATATTAAACTAGGTTCTATGGGTAAACCACTACCTGGTATTGAGGCAGCAATCATAGATGATGAAGGTAATGAACTCCCACCTAATCGTATGGGTAATTTAGCAATTAAGAAGGGTTGGCCTTCTATGATGCATTCTATTTGGAAAAATCCTGAAAAGTTTAACTCATACTTTATCGGAGATTGGTATGTTTCTGGTGACTCTGCTTATAAAGATGAGGATGGATACTACTGGTTCCAAGGACGAGTTGATGACGTTATTATGACAGCCGGAGAACGTGTTGGACCATTTGAGGTTGAATCAAAATTAGTAGAACATGAAGCCGTAGCGGAAGCAGGTGTTATTGGTAAACCTGATCCAGTTCGTGGAGAAATTATTAAAGCCTTCGTTGCATTAAGACAAGGATATGAACCATCAGATGATTTAAAAGAAGATATCCGTAAATATGTTAAAAAAGGGTTATCAGCACATGCTGCGCCTAGAGAAATTGAATTTAAAGACAAGTTGCCAAAAACACGTTCAGGTAAAATTATGAGACGTGTGCTTAAAGCTTGGGAATTAGATTTAGATGCAGGTGATTTGAGTACAATGGAAGATTAAAATTAATAATTGAGAGCTAAAGTATCAGCTTTAGCTCTCATTTTCAAATAAGTTAAAGTCATTCTTAAGAACGAACATTGATTTGAATAATTCTTGAAATATTCGACAATTGAAATTAAGTCGGTTATCATAAACCATATAAGACGTATCAAAAATAATTTAATATTAATTAATACTACATAATGATCAAGGGGTTGAATCGTTTGGCACATTTATCAGATTTAGAGATTGCAAATCAATCACAATTAAAACCTATTGGAGAAATTGCTGATAAAGCAGGTATATCTGCAGATGCACTTGAACAATATGGACACTATAAAGCTAAAATAGATATTAATCAGATTAAACCTAGAGAGAAAAAAGGTAAAGTTGTATTAGTGACTGCTATGAGTCCTACGCCAGCTGGAGAAGGAAAATCCACAGTTACAGTAGGTTTAGCAGATGCATTTAATGAGTTAAAACAAAACGTGATGGTCGCATTACGTGAACCAGCGCTTGGACCAACTTTTGGTATTAAAGGTGGTGCCACAGGTGGTGGATATGCACAAGTATTACCAATGGAAGATATTAACCTACATTTCAATGGTGATTTTCATGCAATAACAACTGCAAATAATGCATTATCTGCATTTATTGATAACCATCTACATCAAGGTAATGAATTAGGCATTGATCTACGTCGTATCGAGTGGAAACGTGTATTAGATATGAATGATCGTGCACTTCGTTATGTAAATGTTGGATTGGGTGGGCCAACAAATGGTGTTCCAAGAGAAGATGGTTTTAATATTACAGTGGCATCAGAGATAATGGCGATTTTATGCTTAAGTCGTAGTATTAAGGATTTAAAAGAAAAAATTAGTCGTATTACTATCGGTTATACTAGAGATCGTAAACCCGTAACAGTTCAAGATTTAAAAGTAGAAGGGGCACTTGCGTTAATACTTAAAGATGCAATTAAACCCAATTTAGTTCAAACGATAGAAGGTACACCAGCACTTGTGCACGGTGGACCATTTGCTAATATCGCACATGGTTGTAACTCTATATTAGCTACTGAAACAGCTAGGAATTTAGCAGATATCGTTGTTACGGAAGCTGGCTTCGGTTCAGATTTAGGTGCTGAAAAGTTTATCAATATTAAATCACGCGAGGCAGGCTTTGAACCATCAGCGGTAGTGGTAGTTGCAACGATTCGAGCACTAAAAATGCATGGTGGTGTTGCTAAAGATCAACTTAAAGAGGAAAACCTAGAAGCGGTTAAAGCGGGTATTGTAAACCTTGAACGTCACGTTAACAATGTGAAGAAATATGGCCTTGAACCTGTTATCGCTTTAAATGCATTTATACATGATACGGAAGCAGAAACTGAGTTTGTTAAACAATGGGCTCAAGAACAAGGTGTACGCATTGCGATAACTGAAGTATGGGAAAAAGGCGGTAAAGGTGGAGTTGATTTAGCTCATCACGTACTTGAAGTCATTGATCAGCCTCAAACATTTAAACACTTATATGAATTAGAACAACCACTTGAAAGTAAAATTGAAACAATCGTTAAAGAAATTTATGGTGGTTCAAAAGTTACGTTCAGTAGTAAGGCTCAAAAGCAATTAAAGCAATTTAAAGAAAATGGATGGGACAATTATCCAGTGTGCATGGCTAAAACACAATATTCATTCAGTGATGATCAAACAGCATTAGGTGCTCCAACAGATTTTGAAATTACAATCAGAGAACTAGAAGCAAAAACAGGTGCAGGATTTATTGTAGCGTTAACTGGTGCAATTATGACAATGCCAGGTTTACCTAAGAAACCAGCTGCACTTAATATGGATGTTACTGATGATGGACAAGCGATTGGACTATTCTAATTTTTAAACAATACATTTCTAAAGATAATAAGCACTAGTGATTTTACAAGTCACTAGTGCTTTTTTACTTATTATGACTACGCACCTTGTTGAGGAGGGTGAGTGAGTAAGTGTGATTTAATACGATACTTTTTCGCTTTAATGTATTGTTTTTTTGAAATTTTGCCCTCCACAAGCATACGCTTTAAAACATAACGCTGACGGTGAATACTATAATGTAATATCCGATTACTTTTTAAATTACCTTGGTTATCATACGGAGTATAACCATAAGGACTTTGTAAGAGTCCTACTAAATAAGCGGACTGAGCAATGTTTAAATCTTTGGCAGCTACACCAAATAAGCTATATGAAGCTGATGCTATACCAGTAATATTGGCCCCATTATAATCATGACCAAACGGAACAATATTCAGATAAGTATATATGATTTCATTTTTAGATAGAAGTTTCTCAAGTCTCATAGCCAAAATAATTTCATTTGCTTTTCTACTATATGTCTTTTTATCTGTTAAAACTTGGTTTTTAATTAGTTGTTGTGTAATCGTACTACCACCTGATGTTTCATTTGCATCAATAATATCTTGAAACATTGCTCTCATTAATGCTTTAGGTAAGATACCATTATGTTTATAGAAGAGAGTATCTTCGGATGAGGTAAGTGCTTTTATCACATTCGGATTTACAGATTTAGGTCCCACAATCAGAGTATTAAGAGAATGATCATATTCTTCTAAAATATGTTTGTTACTATGATTTATTAGTTCATCGCCAGGAAGGTGTAACACTTTCTGCTTTAACTCATTATCACTAATAGAGGACGCTTCCTTAGTTAAATGATGGAAGTATATCACTAACGCTAAAATCAATGCGATTCCAATTATGGAAAATACAACAAAAATGCCTACACAAATATGTTTGATTTTCTTATAAATACGTTCGAATTGCACATATCTATCCGTTGATTGTGAAATATTCTTATTGTTGTGCATCGTATACCTCCTAAATTTAGGTATAGTATACCATATTCATGAAGTTGACTTTTAAAATAATGTTATCTATAATTAAATTCAATTCAATATGTTTTGGATACGAGGAGAAGTAGCATTTAAGGAAGATTACAGAGAGTTAGTGGTCGCTGCGAACTAGCATTTGCTTATATGTGAATACACCTCTATAAAGTTATTCAACGTTTCATTAATGAACGTCTCATTAATAAAGTTTTTCAAGAGTACATAAACTCTTGTTAAAGTATGGTGGTACCGTGCATAAGCGCCCTTACATGTTAAGATGTAAGGGCTTTTTATTTGATTTATATTAAAAATTTATTTTTGAAAAATAAATTAAATGCAATATCAAATACTTTTTATTAAATTACACACTCACGAGTAACCATTTTCAAAACAAAATAATAACTATAAAAATATTAAGGGAGGATGTTAGCAATGGCTAATGCATTAATTGAAGATTTAAAATGGAGAGGTTTAATATATCAACAAACTGACGAACAAGGTATTGAAGATTTATTAAATAAAGAACAAGTTACTTTATATTGTGGTGCTGATCCTACTGCAGATAGTTTACACATTGGACATTTACTACCATTCCTAACTTTAAGACGTTTCCAAGAACATGGTCATCGTCCAATCGTGCTTATCGGTGGCGGTACAGGTATGATTGGTGATCCATCTGGTAAATCAGAAGAACGTGTTTTACAAACTGAAGAACAAGTGGAAGCTAACGTACAAGGATTATCAAAGCAAATGCATCGCTTATTTGAATTTGGTACAGATAAAGGTGCGGTTTTAGTCAACAATAAAGATTGGCTTGGACAAATATCTTTAATTAGCTTTTTACGTGATTATGGTAAACATGTAGGCGTCAACTACATGTTAGGTAAAGATTCCATTCAAACACGTTTAGAACACGGTATTTCTTATACGGAATTTACTTATACTATTTTACAAGCTATCGATTTCGGTCATTTAAATCGTGAATTAAATTGTAAAATTCAAGTTGGTGGCTCAGATCAATGGGGTAACATTACAAGTGGTATCGAATTAATGCGCCGTATGTACGGTCAAACTGAAGCGTTTGGTCTTACAATCCCATTAGTAACTAAATCTGACGGTAAGAAATTTGGTAAATCAGAGTCAGGCGCGGTGTGGCTAGACCCTGAAAAGACAAGTCCTTATGAATTCTATCAATTCTGGATTAACCAATCTGATGAAGATGTGATTAAATTCTTAAAATACTTTACATTCTTAGATAAAGAAGAGATTGATCGTTTAGAACAATCTAAAGAAGAGGCGCCACATCTTCGTGAAGCTCAAAAAGCATTAGCAGAAAACGTAACTAAATTTATTCATGGTGAGGAGGCGCTAAATGATGCGATTAGAATTTCTAAGGCTTTATTTAGCGGTGACTTGAAATCATTAACTGGTAAAGAATTAAAAGAAGGTTTCAAAGATGTACCTCAAGTTTCATTATCTTCTGAAACAACGAATATTATTGAAGCGTTAATTGAAACAGGTATTGCTACTTCTAAACGACAAGCACGTGAAGATGTTAATAATGGTGCTATCTATATTAATGGCGAACGTCAACAGTCAGTTGATTATGAATTAAGCAATGACGATAAAATTGATAATGAGTTTACAATTATTCGTCGTGGTAAGAAAAAATATTTCATGGTTAATTATCAATAAGTGATGTGTTAAAAATGACCTCCTAATCATCTCATTGATTGGGAGGTTTATTTTCAATAATAGGAGGTGCGTAGTGTGAATAAAGAACAATTGATGATGAAAAATTTTCGGGATATCTTTAATAAAATTGCTTGGCTAAACAAAGGAAAAATGGAAGAAGCGCTTAAAGGAAATAAACCAAGTGAAGTTCATTGTATTGAAGCAATTGAAGAGCTTAACGAACCTAATGTAAGGCGATTAACAGAAGCATTATTTATGACACGAGGCGCGATAAGTAAACTTACGAAACGTCTTGAGCAAAGAGGCTTAATAGAGAGTTATAAAAATCCTAATAATAAAAAGGAAGTTTATTTTCGGTTGACCGAAGCGGGTCAGCAAATATACCAAACCCATGAAGAACTTCATAAAGAATTTCAACGTAGGGATCAAGAGGTGTTTGATAATATCACCGAAGACGAATTTAAATCAATGATGCGTTTTGCTGAAAAATATAATGCGCACCTTGATCATGAAATAAAAAAGCAAGGATTATTACATTGAATATGGGGATATTGTAATTTCTTAAATACAATGAAATTGCAGTATCCTAAATTTTTACCGAATTATTGTTGACAAAGAAACAAAACGAGTGTATATTTTGTTGACGAAGAAACAATTTGAACGAAGGAGAATACAAATGGTAACATCTCATTCTCAATCCAATGGTGTCACTAAAGAGGTAATGACTGCAGCTTGGGCAATTGCTTTAGGCGCCATCGCTCCAATGTTAGATTCAACAATGATAAATATAGCTATTAAACAACTTAATCATACATTTAATAGTTCTCTAGATATTGTTCAGTGGGGAATTACAGGTTACGTATTAGCGCTCGCCATTGCTGTACCATTGTCCGGTTGGTTTATGAATCAGTTTAATGGAAAGAAGGTTTTTATTTTAGCAATGGCCGCTTTTGGCTTAACTTCTATATTAGCTGGAGTGAGTTGGAATATTATCGTATTTAATATCTTTAGAATTTTACAAGGATTTAGTGCGGGAGTTATCACAACTTTAATGTTTACATTACTTGTGAAAACAGCAGGGCAAGACCATATTGGTAAGGTTATGGCAGTGGTTAGTACGCCCATGATCTTCGGTCCTATATTGGGCCCTGTTCTTGGAGGATTTATTATCCATTTTGCGAGCTGGCGTTGGATATTTTTTATTAATATCTTTATCGTTATCATTGCAATACCATTGATGAATAAATATGTACCTCAATTTGAACCATTTAATAAAGACAGTAAATTAGATGTAATTGGAATATTATTATTATCATTTATGAGTATCAGCATAATCTATGGTGTGACGAAAGCTTCTGATGATGGTACATTCTTTACTTTGAAACCAATGATATACATTATCATGGGAATACTTTTAACGATTACTTATTGTATTTATAATCGTCTAAGACATTATCATACAGTTCTACCAATCAATTTATTTACACAAAAGAAATATGCTGCGTCATCTATTGGATTGTTACTTGCCAATATAGGAATTATGGGACCAATGTTAATTATTCCATTATTCTTCCAGAACTTTAAACATTATACTGCTATTGAAGCTTCTTTAGCTTTAATACCTCAAGGTCTAGGTATGTTAATTACAAGACCTTATATTGGGAAAATGATTGACCAAATCGGTGCGAAATATGTTGTCATAGTGAGCATTATTATAGCCATGTTTGGTACAGTGCCATTGATGGTTGTTTCAAATCACACGCATATTGTATGGTTGTCTTTGATACTTTTTATAAGAGGATGTAGCGTAGGTGGGATAAATCTTGGTCTTACAAGCGATGCTTATCAAGGCATTGACGATAAACAAATTGCCGAAGCGGGTGTAGGGATTAATATGATTGAAAATATTGGTTCTAGTCTAGGTACAGCCATTATCGCAACTGTAGTAGCATCTATGTTAGCACTAAATCATCCATCAATTTTACAAAGTTTAAGAGCTTATCATGCAGGTTTCTTAGTCTCAACTGTAGCATTGTTACTTATCGTTTTACCTGCGTTATTTCTTACGCACAAATCCAAAAAAATCGAATCATAAATACAGAAAAGCCAAGAGACACTATTGTTAATGTCTCTTGGCTTATTTGATTATTAAGGTCAAACAATTATTGCGCAAATTGACTTTGAGATTGTGATGATGAAGTTCGTGTCTGTTCTTTCAATTTTACTTCAATATCTTTAGTCTTGCCATCTCTAATGACTGTTAAGGTAATCGTTTCACCAGGTTTTTTATGTTCGTAAAGATATGATCTTAAATCAGTATCCTCTTTGACTTTCTTACCATCTACTTGAGTAATAATGTCT
Source organism: Staphylococcus sp. HMSC06C11 (assembly GCF_001808345.1). Taxonomy (NCBI): domain Bacteria; kingdom Bacillati; phylum Bacillota; class Bacilli; order Caryophanales; family Staphylococcaceae; genus Staphylococcus; species Staphylococcus sp. HMSC06C11. The sequence goes on along the minus strand of NZ_KV793038.1, from coordinate 454,895 downwards.
CCTTTTTTAACATTATTACTATTATCGGCTTTAGCAACATAAACCCCAGAATCCTTAGTTGTATGCAACTCTTTACGATAAGATTCAGGTATTTCACTTAGGTTGATTAATCCTATTCCTATAGAAGGGCGTTCAATTTTACCATGTTTAACGAGTTGTTCAATCGTGACTTTAACCTCATTACTTGGTATAGCAAACCCTATACCTTCTACTTGCTCGGACGCAATTTTCATAGAATTAATACCCACTAAATTACCGTTGATATCAACTAACGCACCACCAGAGTTACCAGGGTTAATAGCCGCATCAGTTTGTAAAACATTAACTTTAGTATTACCTGCAGATGTATTGGCATCAATAGTTCGTTCACTCGCTGAAATAATTCCCGAAGTAACTGAATTGGCGAACTCTAAACCAAGTGGGTTACCCATTGCGAAGACGCTATCTCCAGTCTGTACTTTAGATGAGTTAGCGAATTTGATAGACTTAATACCTTTAGTGTCCTCAATCTTAAGAACTGCAATATCAGTAAGAGCGTCTTTACCAATTAACTTCGCTTTTACCTGCTTGGAATTATGTAACTGTACTTTAATTTCGGATGCACCATCGACGACATGATTATTCGTAACGATGTAAGCTGAACCATTGCTGATTTGATAGATAACACCAGAACCAATACCTGCTTCTTCAGGTTTTGATGATTTGCCTTTTAATAAATCATCTAAGCTTGAAGATTTTTGCATATTAATAACTCCAACTATGGCCGGTGACACATCCTTAATCATATCGTGAACCGACTTGTATTTATCACTTTTACCATCAAGTTGGTTACCGCCCTTACTATTTGATACCTCTTGAACAGATGCACCATCATGATTGAGAACAGTATGATTAAGAACCTTTCCTATACCTAATACAAGTAGTGCACCAATAATTCCCGCAATAAGCGCAACTATAATTGTCTTAAACCAAGGAAATTTGGGCTTTTTATTGTATGAAGGACGTTGGTAATTGTCGTGTGACTGATGTTGTTGTGTTTGATCTGACATATGTAACCTCCAAATAATATTCTCTTCTATCTAATTATGTAATTTTTTTAAGAATTTGGCTAGTAAACGACTATCAGACTTTAGACGTATTTTGAAAGGTAGTTCAATTTTAAAAATGATAACTTTAATCACGTAACAGGGACGTCTATTGTTCTCGATTAAGGGAAATGATAAAATTTATATGTTAAAAAACAAAATCAAGAAGCGGGTGACATAATGTACAGCATTATAAGTAAAATTTTAGACGTCATTTTAGTCAAAATGGCTAAATCATTATATGTAATTGGAAAAGAAAATATTCCTAAAGATAGTAAATATGTAGTGACTTGTACACATGAAAGCTATAATGAAGTGATTATGTTAGGTATGGCATTACTACCAAATCAAATTCATTATATGGCTAAAAAAGAATTATTTAGTAATAAATGGGGCGGTAAATTCTTAAGCTCTTTAAATGCCTTCCCTGTAGATAGAGAGAATCCAGGTCCAAGCACATTAAAAAGACCTATCAATCTACTTAAAGAACATAAAACAGTTGGTATCTTCCCAACAGGTCACCGTACATCTATGGAAGGTGCACCATTAAAACGTGGTGCTGCAACTATAGCAATGTTAGGTAAAGCACCAATTTTACCGGCTGCATATGTAGGTCCAAAAAAAATTCATGGCTTAATTACAGGACAAGCGATGATAAAAATTGGTGAACCAATTGATACAACAGATATTCCAAAAGATTTAAAACGAAATGAAAAAGTAGAATATCTTACTAAAGAAATAGAAAAACGCACAAATCAATTACAAAAAGAACTCAATGAGATTGCTAAACGTTTAGAGGACTAATTAAGTAAGTTATAAACGCTTTGTATATGAGAACGTCAATTAACCTAAATTTGAAAAATTGACGTTCTTAAATTTTTGATGATAAATAAAACGTTTACATGTAAAAGGCATAAACTCACGAAATAGTTATAATTAATTAAAAATAGTGCATCTCTAAAGTCTTATTTTATGGTAAATTAATTAAGTAAAATTAATTATTAATATATGAAAAGCATTTCAATGTTTAATGTAATTTGAAATTTTATTAGAGGGATGATGTTCATGTACAAATTTTTTCAAAACTTAGGTAGGTCGTTAATGCTACCTGTTGCAGTATTACCTGCTGCAGCAATTATTGTAGGGATAGGTCACGTGCTAGACGCACTATCAATTTTGCCACAAGTTGCAATGTTCTTTACAAGTGTAGGGGAAACGATACTCGAACAACTAGGAATATTATTTGCAATTGGTGTTGCGATAGGTATGGCTAAGAAAAATGATGGTGCAGTTGCATTAGCTGCGACTTTAGGATTTTTCATAGTCACAGTCGTGCTATCGCCTAAAAAACTAGCACCTCTATTACAAGTAAAAACGACAGATGTTAATAGTGCTTTTGAGCAAATGACAAATGGGAATGTCTTTGTAGGGATTTTAATTGGTTTAATTGCAGCATTTTGCTATAACAAATTTAGTGAAACTGAATTGCCTGTGGCACTGTCATTCTTTAGTGGTAAACGTTTAGTACCTATCATGACCGCTTTTTTCTGTACATTTTTAGCTATTGTTTTACTTTTTGTATGGCCACCAGTATTTAATGCAATTGTTACTTTTGGTAAATGGATAGTAGGTATGGGACCATTTGGTGCATTGTTATATGGTTTCTTTAACCGTTTGCTTATACCAACTGGATTACATCATGCATTAAATAATGTATTCTGGTTTGATACTGCCGGAATCAATGACATAGGTAAATTCCAAAGTGGTAAAGATGCAGTTAAAGGTATTACTGGTCGTTACCAAGCAGGGTTCTTTCCTGTAATGATGTTTGGTATACCAGCGGCGGCGCTTGCGATGTATCATACAGCGAAATCTAGTCAGAAAAAACAAGTCTACGCTTGGTTCTTAGCAAGTTCTATTTCTGCTTTCTTTGTTGGAGTAACTGAACCAATTGAATTTGCTTTCATGTTCGTTGCACCAGTTTTATTTGTCATTCATGCTGCGTTAACAGGTTTATCGCTATTTATAGCGGCTATCTTTCACTGGACAGCTGGTTTCTCATTTAGTGCTGGGTTGATTGACTTTGTCTTATCACTCGTTAACCCAGTGTCAAATAAGCCATGGATGTTACTAGTTCAAGGTATCATATTCTTTATTTTATATTACGCTATTTTTAGATTCGTCATCCAAGTGTTTAACTTGAATACAATTGGTCGAGGGGATAACGAACTTGCGGATCCAACGGCAAACGCTACGTCTGAAAATAATTCTGCTACATATTCAGAATCTAAAGGCAAATATTATCATACAGCCTCACAAATTTTAGATGGACTAGGCGGCAGTGATAATATTTCAAGTTTAAATAACTGTGCTACGCGTTTAAGAATGGAATTAAATGATAATTCTATTATAGATGAACAGAAAATTAAAAATGCAGGTGCAGTAGGGGTTACTAAAAGTGGTAAACACTCAACACAAGTGATTATTGGTACACATGTTCAACAAGTTGCAGATGAAATAGAGAAACAAATGTAATAGTTATCAAAATATCTTATGGAAGGGCAAATCTATTGAAGGTTTGCCCTTTTAACATTAAACATGTAATATAAGTTGTATCAGAATTTTCTGAAAGGCCAGGTGTAAGTAGTGAAGTCCATATTATTTGATGTTGATGGTGTATTTTTGAGTGAAGAACGCTGTTTTGATGTTTCAGCAATAACTGTAGAAGAACTTTTGACGAGTGAAGGTATTTTTTTAGGTTGTGGAACATACATAGATTTTGAAAATGATTTAAATGATAAAAAGATTCAGGAAATACGAGAACGTGTATTTCAACATGATAAAATATTGAATCAATTAAAATCATTAGGATTAAATTCTAATTGGGATATGCTTTTTATCGTATTTAGTATTCATTTAATTGATCTTGCTAAGCAACTTGATCAATCACATAGATGTGAGTTTTTAAATTCTAGTACTTTTAATGAAAAAACTTTATTCGAAATGAATAAACATTTATTACATAAAGAGATAGATTACGAGAAACCTTTAGAAGTTATTGATTCCTTCAGAAATGGGAAAGATGCTATATATGAAGATTTAGAATCATATGCTAAAGACCAATTAGAAATTGATGATACAAAATTATTTAAATTAAAAAGTAATTTATGGCAACTCGCTAAAGATACATATCAAGAATGGTATTTAGGTAAGGATTTATTCAATAAAGTAGAAGAGGGTACCGCATTATTAGATTTTAAAAAGGGATTCATTTATGAAGAAGTGATACTTAAACCTCAGGAAGAAATTCAATTATTATTACAACATTTAAAGGAAGCGGGTTATCATCTAGCGATTGCTACAGGTCGTCCTAGAACAGAAACAATCATTCCTTTCGAATCATTAGGACTTAAATCATATTTTGATGATGAACACATTGTTACTGCCAGTGAGGTGTTAGATGCTGAGAGTGATTACCCAGAGTATCAACCTTTAGGTAAACCTAACCCATTTAGTTATATAGCTACATTGAATGGTAATGACAGAAATAGATACAAGGAGTATGCTACTCATCAGGAAAATATAGTGAATAAAGACGAGGTTTATATAGTTGGTGATTCACTTGCTGACTTATTAAGTGCGAAAAAAATTGGCGCTACATTTATAGGGACGTTAACAGGTCTAAAAGGTGATAAAGCGCAGCCAGAACTCGAAGAATATGGTGCTGATTACATCGTTGAGGATGTTACTAAAATAAGGAATATTCTACTATAAAAATTGGCTACAGAACGAGATTAAAATGTTCTGTAGCCTTAAAAATTATATTGTAAGTTTTGTACTAATAATTCTATTAAAACCGCCAGTTTCACGTAAAATATTGATAACATCTAAAGAGGCTTGTTGATCAATTGATAGAATCATAAGTGCGTCGCCACCTTCATTATTTCTACCTAATGTCATAGAGGCGATATTAATACCATGACTACCTAAAAGGTTACCAGTTTGACCAACAATGCCAGGTTTATCTTTATGACAAGTTACTATTTGATACTCATTTGGCTTGAAATCAAGTGAGAAGTCATTAATTCGAACGATTCTTGGACCAAATCCTGCTAGAACTGTAGCTCCGATTTTAATTTGATCTTTATCATTAGTTAACTTAAGTTCTACATAACTACTAAAATCAGAATGTTTTTTCTGCTTTTCAATATTATATGTTACACCTTGTTGGTTCAATAAAGCTAAAGCATTAATAATATTAACTTCTTCACCTAAATCTTCTTTAAGTATATTCGTCACAATTGTCCTAGTTATTAAACTTGTATCATTCGTGGCTAAGTCTCCAGCAAAGGTAATTTTAATTTCACTTGGAGCTCCCTCTAATAATTGAATTGCAAATTCACCTATAGTTGTACCTAAATCAACGAATGATTTGACTGTTTCATCAACATTACTTAAATCCATTTTTGGAGCATTTACTGCATGTTCAACCGTTCCATTTGTTAATATATCTACAATTTCCTCTGAAACTGAAACAGCTACTTTTTCTTGGGCTTCAACTGTAGAAGCGCCTAAATGTGGAGTAACTATTATTTTATCATGAGAAATTAATAGAGAATCTGTAGGTGGCTCATGTTCAAAGACATCAATGGCAGCACGATCTATCAAATTATTGTCTAGAGCATGAATAAGTGCTTCTTCATCAATAATTCCACCTCTTGCAACATTAATAATTTGGAGATTTGGTTTAGCTTTGTTGAAAAATGACTCCCCAACAATGCCACGTGTTTTAGGTGTTAAAGGCGTATGAACTGTAACGAAGTCAGCTTGTTCAGCAATTTCATCAACAGTTGCATTTTGAATATCTAGAGATTTCGCTTTGTCTTCAGTTAAATAAGGATCGAATGCTAAAATTTTCATGCCAAAACTTTGAGCACGTTTTGCAACACCTAGACCAATACGTCCAGCTCCGATGACACCTAGTGTTTTACCATATAGTTCTACTCCGCGAAACGCTTTGCGATTCCATTCTTTATTACGTAATGATTGATGCGCTTGAGGGATATTGCGAGCCATTGCTAAAATCATTGCAATTGAATGTTCTGTTGCAGAAATTGTATTACCATCAGGGGCATTAATCACTAAGATACCCTTTAACGTTGCAGCTTCAATATCAATATTATCAACCCCAACACCCGCTCGAGCGATAACTTTAAGACGTGAAGCTGAGTTGATAATTTTATCAGTGACTTGAGTCTGACTACGTACAATTAATCCTTCATAATTGCCGATGATATTGATTAACTCTTCTTCCGATAAATCAGTTTGAATATCCACTTCAAATTCATTATTATCTAATAAACTTTTTAAACCTTCTTCAGAAATAGGATCTGATACTAAAATTTTATGACTCATGTTTGATAACCTCCATAAATTGAGCAATACCTTTGCCGATATAATTTTTATTTCTAGATTCAGTTAAAAGAATTTCTATTGCTGAAACAACAGAGAGGATATCAAATGGAGACACTTTCCCCATATGACCAATGCGTAATATATGACCTTTCAAATGTCCTTGACCACCAGCAATTGTAATATTGAAACGTGATTTAAGTTGATCTTTTAAATAAGTTAATTCTTCTTTGTCTTTAGGTACGAAAGACGTTACAGTAGGAGAGGCATATGAATCATCTTTAACTAATAACTCTAAATCAAGAGATTTTAAAGCAGTACGTAAAGCGTTACGTATGCTATAATGGCGCTTTATAACATGATTTAATCCCTCATGTTTAACCAATTCTACATATGCATTAACTCCTCTAAATAAAGCAACATTAGGAGTGAAAGGTGTAGAATTCTGTTCTTGAGAGCTAAGATATTTATTTAAATCTAAATAAAATCGAGGTGTAGTTACTTCAGCAAAACGATCTTTAGCTCTGTCACTATAAGCAACAAAAGCAACACCAGGAGGTAACATGATGGCTTTTTGGCTACCTGAAACAAGAACGTCAATTTTATCTTTAATTAAATCAACTTCAACTGCACCAATACAACTTACACCATCTACGACAAAGTACAGTGAATTGTCATAATTTTTAAGAGCATGACCTAATTCATGTACAGGATGTAATACGCCTGTAGAAGTTTCACAAAACTGAGAGAATACCGCTGTAACACGATGATTTAATTGTTTTAAAAATTTAATGAAATCATTAACGTCAACAGCTTCTCCCCATGTAACATCGTAAACGTGCACATTTTTATAGTATGTCTCAGCGATTTGTTTAAATCTATTTCCAAATGCACCTGAGACAATAATAACGATGTGATCATCTGGATTTACGATATTCAGCATACTTGCTTCAAGAACACTTGTACCACTAGAAGTTAATATGAGTACTTCATTCTTTGTACCGAAAATAGGTTTCAAACCTTTAAATGCTTCATCAGCTATGTCTTCAAAATCTTTTGATCTATGTCCGACCATAGGTAATTGAATCGCGCTCATAATTGAATTTGGAACTGGCGTTGGACCTGGAGTTAATAATAAAGGTTGGTAATACTGCATAAACATTCCTCCCACTGTAAGATTTTTCTATTTTAGCAAATATTCTGAATATTTAAAACCCTAAATATCGAGCTATCACACTTATAAAACGTTTACATGTTTCCAATTTGTGATAGCTTTTGCAATTTAAACTAAAGTTGGTTCAATACGCACTTCAACATTATTTTTTATAGCATTTGAAATCATACAATTATTATCCGCAATTTTTAAGAGTTTTAGTAGTCTCTTCTTTAGATTATCTTTATGATTGTTGTCGACATTAATTTTAGGATAGTGTGTAATACACTCCATTTTGAATTTTCCATTTTCAAAGGAGGCAGTGCCAACAGATTGTTGATTAATGCGTATATCTTTATATCCAGCTCTTTCTAAAGTTGCAGCGAGTGAAATAATATAGCATGAGGAAGCTGCTGATACTAACATTTCATCAGGATTTGTACCTATGCCTTGACCACCTAAAGAATAGGGGATTGAAATCTGTTCGTTAATCAAATCTCCTTGAACAGTGCCTATCTCATTCCGTCCACCTTTCCACTGAGTAACTACTTTGAAATCATGCTTTACCATTTAGATTGACCTCCTGTGTCATTGTGGTAATTTAAGTTTAGAGTAATTTAAAAAAGATTAAAAGAAAGGTGACTTTCATGAAAATTGCACGTCCAAATCAAACTTTTCAAATCGTAGCACATAGAGGTTTGCCTGAAGATTATCCTGAAAATACACTTATTGCATATAAACATGCACTTATGCTTCATATAGATATGTTAGAAATTGATGTACATTATACTAAGGATAAACAACTTGTTATTATTCATGATGATACTATTGATCGTACATCTAATGGGAAAGGTAAAGTCAAAGACTATACTTTAGAAGAGTTAAGAGAATTTGATTTTGGTGTAAAAAGAGGTGATGCGTTCAAAGGTGAACGTATACCTACATTTGATGAGGTGCTTGATTTAGTTAATAATTTTTCAAAAAAGCTACTTATAGAAATCAAGACACCATCTCAATATCCAGGTATTGAAGAGATGATTGTAGATAAGTTAAAAGAAAAAGATATGCCTTCTCACAAAGTGATATTGCAATCATTTGATTTTGATTGTGTTAAGAAGTTAGCAAATATGAATTTAGAATACGAATTAGGCGTATTATTGAGTAAAAAGAAATATTGGTATAAATTACCAGACTTTAAAGAAATTGCGGAGATTGCAGATTATGCGAATCCAAATTATAAGTTAGTTACTAAAAGATTTATGAAACATGCCCATGAAGAAATGTTAAAAGTATTACCTTACACAGTTAATAAACCTAAGGCGGCTAAGAAACTTTTACATTATGGAGTAGATGGAATTATTTCAGACATACCTGAAGAAATGTTTAAGTTGTAGGGCGAACAATGAACGCCTAAGCTAAAGCTTATGCATAAATGCCACTAACCTCAAAATTATAAAGGAATACATGAGCTAAAGCTCATGCACTAAGAACCAGTAATTTCATAACTGGTTAAAGAAAGGAACGCCTAAGCTAAAGCTTATGCATAAATGCCACTAACCGTCATTGATGAGGAAGTGGCATTAAAAAAACCCCAATTCCGGAAAGGAATTGGGGTAAAATTTGAAGAAATCGATTATCTTGAGTAGTACTCAACGATTAATTGTTCATTGATTTCAGCTGGTAACTCGCTACGTTCTGGGAAGCGAACGAAAGTACCTTTTAAGCTGTCAGCATCGAAGTCTAAATATTCTGGTACGAAGTTGTTGATTTCAACAGACTCTTTAATGATGTTTAAGTTTTGTGATTTCTCACGTACTGTAATCACTTGACCAGGTTTTAGTGAATAAGATGGGATGTCTACGCGTCCACCATCTACTTCAATGTGACCATGGTTAACTAATTGACGTGCTTGACGACGTGTACGAGCTAAACCTAATGAGTAAACTACTGCGTCTAAACGACTAGCAAGTAAAATCATGAAGTTTTCACCGTGTACACCATATTGCTTACCAGCAATTTCGAATGTGTTACGGAATTGTCTTTCAGTCATTCCATATAAGTAACGTAATTTTTGTTTTTCACGTAATTGTAAACCATATTCTGATAATTTTTTACGTTGGTTAGGACCATGTTGTCCTGGTGCGTAAGGGCGTTTTTCTAATTCTTTACCAGTACCGCTTAAAGAGATACCTAAACGACGAGATTTTTTCCAGTTTGAACCTCTGAATCGAGCCATGTGAGACTCCTCCTTTTTCTTTTTTGTTGTTATGAAAAAACAAAAAAGAGTGTTATATGCTTATCGAGATATATTGTTTTATGTGTCTTCACCTTATAGCGTCAGTTACGTGACACGTCCGCGTCGGGAACAACATAGAGCTTGATAATATACAACTGCTATTTTCGTTAATTCACACAAATTTCATTGTACCAGTTTATTGAGAACTGTCAACACTTATTTATGATTGATTTAATTGTTTTTCTAGAATTTGAACGACTTGCTCTAAGCCTTCTTGATCATCCCAAGTAAATCTATCTTTTATCGGTGCATCAATGTCTAGGACGCCAATAATTTTATCATTAACATGAATAGGTATTACTATTTCTGATTTACTATTCGCATCACATGCGATATGCCCAGGGAATTGGTGAACATCACTTACACGTTGTGTAGCATCTTCAGAAACAGCAGTACCACATACACCTTTACCTATTTCGATATGCACACAAGCCGGATGACCTTGAAATGGACCTAAGATAAGTTCATTATCTTCTATTAAATAGAATCCGACCCAATTAACTTGATCTAAATGATCATTGATTAGGGCAGAAGTGTTGCTTAAAATTGCAATTAAATGATGTTCATCCTCGATTAAACTCTTTAATTGCTTGGTAAGCATCAAATAATTTGTTTCTTTTACGTTAGTCATAACTGTACCCCTTCATACGAAAGTTTTTAATAAGTATAAAGTTTTGAAAATAATCTAGCAATTAATACATTTTCTATTTTAATGAAAAGAGAATTTACGTTATAATGAAAGATGATAAAATAGGAGGAGAAGTATATGGTGTTATTTATCATATTAGCAATACTCGTAATTATATTAATTGCGATAGGCGTAATGTTCTACATGCGCTCGAATAAGAGAAATTCAATTGAAAAAGCTGAAGAGCGTAAAAATGAAATTGAAAAACTACCTTTTGATGACAACTTGAAAAAATTACAAAATTTAAACTTAAAAGGTGAAACTAAGACTAAGTATGATGCAATGAAAAAAGACAACACAGAAAGTACAAATAAATACTTAGCTCCCGTTGAAGAAAAAATTCATAATGCTGAGGAATACCTTGATAAATTTAAGTTTTCTGCAGCGCAAACTGAAATTGATGATGCGCATGAACTTATGGATCAATATGAAAACAATTATAATCAACAAGTATCTCAAGTAGATGAAGTTTTAGCTTTACATAAAGACAACGAAGCATTATACGATAAATGTAAGGTCGATCATCGTGAAATGAAACGTGATGTATTGGCTAATCGTCATCAATTTGGAGAAGCTGCTCAGCCTTTAGAGAAAGAAATTGAGAAATTTGAACCGAAATTAAATGAGTATGAAACACTTAAATCAGAAGGGAATTATGTTCAAGCTCATAATCATATAGCTGCTCTACACGAAGAGATGAATAGTCTTAAAGCTTATATGGAAGAGATACCTGATTTAATTCGCGAAACTCAAAAAGAATTACCAGGTCAATTCCAAGATTTAAAATATGGTTGTAGAGACTTGAAAGTTGAAGGATACGATTTAGATCATGTTAAAGTTGATGGAAACTTACAAAGTTTAAAAACCGAATTAAGTTTTGTAGAACCTATGATAAGTCGGCTAGAATTAGATCAAGCTAATGATAAGCTTGAAAGTATTAATGATAAGTTAGATGAGATGTATGATCTAATAGAGCATGAAGTAAAAGCTAAAAATGAAGTCGAAGAAACGAAAGATGTCATTACAGACGATTTATTCAAAGCTAAAGACATGAACTATACACTTCAAACTGAAATCGAATATGTGCGTGAAAATTATTATATTAATGAATCTGATGCACAAAGTGTCCGTCAATTTGAAAATGAAATTCAAAATCTCATTGCGGTTTATGATGACATCTTAAAAGAAATGTCTAAGTCGGCAGTTAGATATAGTGAAGTTCAAGATAATTTACAATATCTTGAAGATCACGTTTCAGTTATCAATGAGAAACAAGATAAACTTCAAAATCATCTTATTAAATTGCGTGAAGATGAAGCAGAAGCAGAAGACAATTTATTAAGAGTTCAATCTAAGAAAGAAGAAGTATATAGACGTTTATTAGCTTCAAACTTAACAAGTGTTCCTGAACGTTTCATCATTATGAAAAATGAAATTGATAATGAAGTGCGTGAAGTTAATAATCAATTTAGTGAACGCCCAATACATGTTAAACAGCTAAAAGATAAAGTTGCTAAAATCGTTATTCAAATGAATACGTTTGAAGATGAAGCGAATGATGTATTAGTCAATGCAGTATACGCTGAAAAATTAATTCAATATGGTAATAGATATCGTAAAGATCATAATAGTGTTGATAAGAGTCTTAACGAAGCGGAGCGTTTATTCAAAAATAATCGCTACAAACGTTCTATCGAAATTTCAGAACAAGCACTTGAAAGTGTAGAACCTGGAATTACTAAACATATTGAAGAACAAGTTATTAAAGAATAGGTCATATTTTATAAGAGCAAGACAGAATTTTTATTCTTAGTGAATCATTTCTGTCTTGCTCTCTTTTAATTTTGCTAGAAAATAGTATAATGCTTGAGTATCCAAATTTATAAAATGATTAGCGTTCGGGGTAATCATTTTCCGATTAAAGAATTTATTAAAGTGAAAGAGAAGTGTTATCAGTGATTTATTTAGACAATGCAGCCACTACAAAAGCTGATCAAGATGTTATTGATTCCTTCGTTAAAGTGAATCAATCATTGTACTTCAATCCTAATAGCCCTCATCAAGCTGGCTTACAAGCTGAACAAGTACTGAAGCAAGCTAAAGAAGAAATAGACAGTGTTTTAAATTTAAATCACCTGTACCATATCGTATTTACAAGTGGTGCTACAGAATCTAACAATATGGCTCTTAAAGGAATCGCTTATAGAAAAAGGGAAACAGCTAATGAAATTATTACCTCTGTCTTAGAACATCCCTCTGTATTAGAAGTGATGAGATATTTAGAGGAGAAACAAGGTTTTAAACTTAAATATGTTGATGTTAAGAGTGATGGTAAAATTGATACTGAACATTTAAAATCTTTAATGTCAGATAAAGTTGGGTTGGTCACATGTATGTACGTGAATAATATTATGGGCCAAATTCAACCAATTCAAGATATTGTTAATATCTTAAAAGACTATCCACGAGCACACTTACATGTAGATGCTGTACAAGCACTTGGGAAAGTGTCTATGAATTTAAATGGTGTTGATAGCTTGAGTTTAAGCGGACATAAATTTAATGGTTTAAAAGGGCAAGGACTTTTAATTATTAAAAATATACAAACTATTGAGCCAGTTGTGCATGGTGGCGGTCAAGAGTATGGTTTGAGAAGTGGCACTGTTAATTTGCCAATGGCTGTTTCAATGGTGAAATCAATCAAACTTACCATGGGTCGTTTAGATGAAGCCAGTCGTAAATTAATTAAAATGAATCAGTCAGTTAGAACATTTTTAGAAGAATTTAGAGGCGTTTACATTAATTCCCCTAAGGATAGTGCACCCCAAATTATTAATGTTAGCTTTCCAGGTGTTAAAGGTGAAGTGCTTGTTAATGCTTTTTCAAAACATGGTGTAATGATATCAACAACAAGTGCTTGCTCATCTAAACGTGGGAAACTTAACGAAGTGCTATTAGCAATGGGAGTTCCTGATGCAAGAATAGAAGCTAGTATAAGAATATCTATGGGAGTTCATACAACTGAAGAGGATATTCAAAGATTTAAAGAAGTATTTGAACAAGTATATGAAGAAGTTAAGGAGTTGTTAAAATAATGCACTACGATCATTTGCTCGTAAGATATGGTGAATTGACGTTAAAAGGTACAAATCGTAAAATGTTCGTTAATCAATTAAAGGATAACGTAAAACGCGCGTTAATTCCCTTACAAGGGTACCATGTAAAAGGTAAACGAGATCGCATGTATGTCGATATGGATCAAGATGCGGATATGAATGAAATTATTCATCGTTTAACTAAAGTTTATGGAATTAAATCCATAAGTCCTGTGATTAAGACCGATAAAACAGAAGAAGCAATATATGAAGCAGCGATTCAGCTAGCTCGTGATTTTGATGAAGGCTCTACTTTTAAAATAGATGTAAAACGTGTAGATAAATCCTTTCATTTAGATACCTATGCTTTACAACGTGAAGTTGGTGGCGCGATACTCAAGAATGTTGAGGGTGTTTCGGTTAATGTTAAACAACCTGACCATGAAGTGAGAGTTGAAATACGTTTGGATGCGGTGTATATCTTCGAAAAAATTATTCAAGGTTCAGGAGGCTTACCTGTAGGAACTGGTGGCAAGACGTTACTAATGTTAAGTGGCGGTATCGATTCACCGGTGGCAGGTATGGAAGTAATGAAACGTGGGGTTACAATTGAGGCAATTCACTTTCATAGTCCACCATTTACAAGTGAGAAAGCTAAAGATAAAGTGATTGAACTCACACGTATTTTATCAGAGCGTGTAGGACCTATTAAATTACACATTGTTCCTTTTACTGAACTACAGAAACAAATTAATAAGGTTGTTCACCCTCGATATACAATGACTTCAACACGACGCATGATGATGCGTGTTTCCGATGCGTTAGTTCATAAAATTGGTGCAAATGCCATCGTTAATGGGGAAAATTTAGGTCAAGTTGCCAGTCAAACACTAAAAAGTATGTATGCCATTAATCATGTAACTTCCACACCAGTTTTAAGGCCATTATTAACACTCGATAAAGAAGACATTATTAAAAAGGCTCGAGATATTGGTACTTATGAAACATCTATCCAGCCATTTGAAGATTGCTGTACAATCTTTACACCTAAAAATCCTGTAACCGAACCTGACTTTGATAAAGTTGAGAAATATGAAGGGGTATTCAATTTTGATGATATGGTTCAAACAGCAGTGGATAATATTGAAACGATGACTATCGATCAAAATTATAAAAGTGAGAAAGAACAATCAACTGATGCTTTAATTGAAGATTTATTTTAAAAATTAAGTATTGGCGAGCGAACCATCTAATAATAAAGGGGAGAATGAAGTAAGTGGATTGGCATCTATCTGTAATCGTTACTATTATGTTTTTTGGGTTTATCGCCTCGTTTATTGATTCAGTAGTTGGTGGCGGTGGATTAATTTCTACTCCTGCACTTTTAGCAGTAGGGTTACCACCCTCAATTGCATTAGGAACTAATAAATTTGCAAGTTCATTTAGTACATTAACAAGTGCTTTTAAATTTATACGTTCTGGAAAAGTAGATTTAAAAGTAGTCGGGAAGCTTTTCCCATTTATATTTATTGCATCAGGAGCAGGAGCAATCTTAGCAACTTATTTACCCGCGAATATATTAAAGCCACTCATTATTGTCGTTTTAACGATAGTTATTGTATACACTATTGTAAAAAAAGATTGGGGTAGTGTCAGAAGCTTCACTTCATTTACATTTATTAAGGCATTCATTTTTTCAATCATGTTTATCATTTTAGGATTTTATGATGGCTTTTTAGGTGGAGGTACGGGCTCATTCATGTTATTTACTTTACTCATGTTTGGGTTTGACTTTTTAAGTGCAGCTGGTAATGCAAAAGTTCTGAACTTTGCATCAAATATTGGTGGGTTATTACTTTTTATCATGCTAGGTCAGGTCAATTTTACTTATGGATTCATTATGGCATTAAGTATGATTGTAGGTTCTTATTTTGGTGCTCATTTTGCTTTGAAAAAGGGCGTTGGATACGTTAAAAATTTATTTATTTTAGTAACTGCAGTCCTTATATTAAAAAATATATATGATTATGTAATGCAGTTGATGCACTAATCTTTAGTAACTGACGTTAAGATTATTCGTTTAATCTAGATGTCAGTTTTTTTGGATGTATATGTAATTAATGATACCTATAAGAGTTTAATGCTCATTTGAAAATTAAATTGTTTACATTAAAAAATTGAATTACTACTAAAATTTGTCGTATGATAATATTAAATACTTAAAATATAGGAGGTCATCATAATGACTGAAATTACTTTTAAAAATGATCCTATTACATTGTCAGGTCAACAGGTAAAAGAAGGTGACATTGCACCCGACTTTACTGTATTAGACAATAGTTTAAATCAAATAACATTAGAAGATTATAAAGGGAAAAAGAAATTAATTAGTGTAGTTCCTTCTATTGATACAGGAGTATGTGACCAACAAACACGTAAATTTAATGAAGAAGCATCTCAAGAAGATGGTGTAGTATTAACAATTTCTGTTGATTTACCATTCGCTCAGAAAAGATGGTGTGCGTCTAATGGTTTAGAAAATGTTGTTACATTAAGTGATCACAGAGACCTATCTTTCGGTGAAAACTTTGGGGTAGTTATGGAAGAATTAAGATTATTAGCACGCTCAGTTTTTGTATTAGATGAAAGTAACAAAATTGTTTATAAAGAAATTGTTAGTGAAGGTACTAACTTCCCAGATTTTGATGCTGCTTTAGAAGCGTATCGCAACATTTAAGTTGAATTCGTATCATTGACAGTGATTAACTAAGTGTCCATACTTGTTTAAGAAATTGAAAGTTAGATAAAGTGTTTAATTTCTATAAATTATGAATGGGCACTTTTGGTTAGAGAGGGTTTTTTATGACTGAAGAAAATACAATTATGGAACGCTTATTCCATGCATTAGATGAAAAAGCTAAATCCTTAAATGAAGAGAATGGACAAAGCTTCATTGAAAATTTAGGGTTAGCTATGGAGGAAATTTATACCAATAAAAGAGATTTACTCGAACAAGCTACACTTCAAGATAGAAGAAAAGCATTTCAATTTGCATATTTAAGTTTAATGCAAGAAGAGAATATTCAAGCAAACCACCAAATTACTCCTGATTCAATAGGTTTAATACTTGGTTTCTTAGTTGAACGATTCATGCAAGATAAAGAGGAGATGCATGTTGTTGATATCGCTAGTGGTGCTGGACACCTAAGTGCTTCTGTTAAGGAGGTACTTTCGGATAAAACAACGATGCATCATCTCATTGAAGTAGATCCAGTGTTATCTCGAGTAAGTGTACATTTAGCTAACTTCTTAGAAATTCCATTTGATGTATACCCTCAAGATGCTATTATGCCACTGCCTTTAGAAGAAGCAGATGTGGTAATTGGAGACTTCCCAATTGGCTATTATCCAGTAGATGAGCGTAGTAAAGAAATGAAACTTGGCTTTGATGAGGGGCACAGTTACTCTCATTATTTATTAATTGAACAAGCTATAAATGCATTAAAAGGGGCAGGTTATGCGTTTTTAGTCGTTCCAAGTAACATTTTTACTGGAGATAAAGTGAAACAGTTAGAAAAATTTATTGCTACAGATACTGAAATGCAAGCATTTTTAAATCTACCAACAACGTTATTTAAAAATGAAAAAGCACGAAAATCTATACTTATTTTACAGAAAAAACAACCTCAAGAGACTAAACCTGTTGAAGTCTTATTAGCTAATATTCCTGATTTTAAAAATCCACAGCAATTTCAAGGGTTTATTAGTGAATTAAATCAATGGATGGACACAAATCATACAAAAAAATAATCTGTAACAATATAGTATTCAAACTGTAATAATGATAAAATGAACTGTGTGAAAAATATAACTAAACAAATGATGGAGGACAATGACCTATGTCAAAATTAATTTTGGCGGTAAATGCTGGTAGTTCATCTTTGAAATTCCAGTTAATCAGAATGCCGGAAGAAAAGTTAGTAACCAAAGGCGTCATCGAGCGTATTGGTTTAAGCGATTCTATTTTCACGATTGTAGTTGAAGGGGAAAAGCTTACTGACGTTAGAGATATAAATGATCATGAAGAAGCAGTTAATATTATGTTAGAAAGCTTTAAAGAACATCACATGATTGAAGATATCAATGAAATTGAAGGAACAGGTCACCGTGTAGTGCATGGGGGAGAGAAATTTCCAAAATCAGTAGTTGTAACGGATGAGGTAGAGACTCAAATTGAGGAGTTAAGTGAGTTAGCTCCACTGCATAACCCAGCTAATCTAATGGGAATAAGAGCTTTTAAAAAGTTATTACCAAATATCCCTCATGTAGCTGTATTTGATACATCTTTCCACCAAACAATGCCTGAACAAGCTTATTTATACAGTTTACCTTATCATTATTATGAAGATTATGGCATTCGTAAATATGGCTTCCATGGTACAAGTCATAAGTATGTATCTAGAAGAGCGGCAGACATTTTAGGAAGACCGATCGAAGATTTAAGAATTATTTCTTGTCACATTGGTAATGGTGCGTCAATAGCTGCGATTGATGGCGGAGAATCAATTGATACATCTATGGGTTTCACGCCATTAGCAGGTGTAACAATGGGTACACGTTCAGGTAATCTAGACCCAGCGTTGATTCCGTTTATTATGGAAAAGACTGGTAAAAATGCAGACGAAGTATTAAATATTTTGAATAAAGAATCCGGTTTACTAGGTTTAACTGGTACGTCAAGTGATTTACGAGACTTAACTGAAGAAGCTAAACATGGACGTCATCGTGCACGTGTAGCACTTGATTTATTTGCATCGAAGATTCATAAATACATTGGCTCTTATGCGGCTAGAATGCATGGCGTTGATGTTATTGTATTCACAGCTGGTATAGGAGAAAATTCTCATATTATTCGAGGTAAAGTTCTAGAGGGACTTGAATTTATGGGTGTATATTGGGATCCGAAGAAAAATGAGAGTCTTCACGGAGATGAAGGGTATATTAACTATCCCCATTCCCCAGTAAAAGTATTAGTTGTACCAACTGACGAGGAAGTTATGATTTCTCGTGACGTTATCAAATATGGTGGGCTAAAAGAGGAATCATCTGAAGAACAAAGTGTTAACACTGAAACTAATAATTGATTAATAGGTAAAAGTATAACTTGTGATCGCATAACCATATGAATGGTTATGCGATTTTTAATTTTTAACTAGAGAGAGAAATAAAATTAAGAAAGCCTATCAACGACTTTTATAATGACGTTGATAGGCTATTAAATGAATATATTCTTACTTTTAAATATTAAATTTAATCTTGATATCTTTCACGTAATCTAGGCGTAGCTACTTGTGGTTGGAAATCTTCAGGAATTTCTTCTGTACGTACAACTAAAACATCACATGGCGCGTGGCGTACGATTGCTTCTGATACTGAACCTACAATAAAACGTTCTACAGCATTTAAACCTGAAGTACCACTCATGATTAAATCAGCACCTACTTCATGTGCTAATTTTTTAGGGATAATCGCTTTAGGTGAGCCAAATTCTAAACGTGTTTCTACATTTTTTACTCCTGCATTTGAAGCTACTTCTTTATAACCTTTAAGTAACTCCTCAGAAAAATGTTTAGATTTCTCAGTGAACTGAGCATCATAGACTTCATAAGAAGAGTATGTTCTTGAATCGATTACATTTACAATTGTTAATTTTGCATCGTTACGTTTAGCAACTCCTACAGCTTTATTAAAAGCCCATTCTGCTTCGTGTGAACCGTCGACTGCGATTAAAATATTTTTATACGTAATCATCGCTCGTGCCCCCTTCATGTTTCTTAACTCTATTTTAACATAATTGACAGAATATTTAATTATCAATAATTACAAATTTGTGTATTTTTTATGATTGCGCTTTCAATACTTTCGCGTTAGGATGTAAGAGGAGGTGGATGGAATGAAAATTGGTATTCCAAAGGAGATAAAAAATAACGAGAACAGAGTGAGTTTATCACCAAGTGGCGTACATGCACTTGTAGAGCAAGGACATACAGTCTTTGTTGAAACAAACGCAGGACTAGGTTCATATTTTGAAGACGTTGACTACAAAGAAGCTGGAGCAGAGATCGTATCTGAACAGGCGAAAATATGGGATGTAGATATGGTAGTCAAAGTTAAAGAACCATTAGAATCTGAATATCAATTCTTTAAAGAGGGGTTAATTCTCTTCACTTATTTACATTTAGCTAATGAAGAGAAATTAACTCAAGCTTTAGTAGATAATAAAGTTATTGGTATTGCATACGAAACAGTGCAATTACCTGATAAATCATTACCATTATTATCACCTATGAGCGAAGTTGCCGGAAGAATGTCAACTCAAATCGGAGCTGAGTTCTTACAAAAAGTTAACGGCGGCATGGGAATATTACTCGGTGGCGTACCAGGTGTACCTAAAGGGAAAGTAACAATTATAGGTGGAGGTCAAGCCGGTACTAACGCAGCTAAGATTGCTTTAGGCTTAGGCGCTGATGTCACTGTGCTTGATGTTAATCCAAAACGTTTACAAGAACTTGATGACTTATTTAATGGAAGAGTACATACAATTATGTCCAATCCACTAAATATTGAAATGTTCGTTAAAGATAGTGACTTAGTTATTGGTGCTGTACTTATTCCAGGTGCTAAAGCTCCCAACTTAGTCACTGAAGATATGATTAAGCAAATGAAAGCAGGATCAGTGATAGTAGATATCGCTATTGACCAAGGTGGTATTTTCGAGACAACTGATAAAATTACTACACATGACGATCCTACTTATACAAAACATGGTGTTGTTCACTATGCTGTGGCTAATATGCCTGGCGCTGTACCACGTACATCAACATTAGCTTTAAATAATGCTACATTACCTTTTGCGCAAACTTTAGCTAATAAAGGTTATCGTGAAGCGTTTAAATCAAATCATGCGTTATCCTTAGGATTAAATACTTACAAAGGTCATGTTACGAATAAGGGTGTAGCTGAAGCGTTTAACTTAGAATATACTTCTGTTGAAGATGCGCTTAATCAATAATTAAAAAGAAACTCGGCTAGGTACTAACTTAGCCGAGTTTTATAATGCTTAAATTATTATTTTTGATATTTTGTAAGGATTTCATATCCGTTTTCAGTCACTAGTATATCGTCTTCGATTCTAACACCTGCAACATCAGGGACGTAAATGCCTGGTTCTATAGTTATCACCATTCCCGCTTCTAAAGGGTTCTCATTGGCACTGGAAACGTCTTGATATTCGTGTTCTTCTAATCCTAAGCCGTGGCCCAATCGATGAGGGAAATAGTCGCCGTATCCCGCTTCGCTAATAATATCTCGAGCAATTTTATCAATGTTTTTAATCATTACTCCAGGTTTGATAGCCTCAATCGCAGATTGCTCAGCTTTCAATACGGTTTTATAAATATTTTGAGCATCTTCGCTAGGGTTACCAAATTTTACCGTTCTCGTCATATCACTACAATAATGCTCGTAAACAACACCTAAATCAAATAAAACATACTCATTTTGTTTTAACTTTCTATTACCAGGTGTTCCGTGAGGAGAAGCAGCATGATCCCCGAATAGTACCATAGTGTCAAAACTCATTTCGTTAACACCATATTTTTTTATTTCATTTTCAATATGATTCACGACATCTCGTTCTTCAACACCTTCTTTTAAATAAGCGACGCCGATTTCTATACACTTATCACCTAATTCAGCGGCTTTCTTAATTTTAGTTACTTCTTCATAGGATTTTATGTTTCTTAAATCTTTAATAGATTGATCTATATCACTATAAACTTGTACATTGAAAGCTTGAGATAATTCACGTTGACGTTTAACAGTCAAATGTTCACTTTCAATCAGTAATGTAGTAAACGTTTGAGGATATAAATCAAAGGGGTTTTGAGTATCTAGGTAACCAATAATTTTTCCCTCATATGGAGAAGCTTTTACTTCTTCTACTTCCATTTTTGGACAAAATAGTACTGGTTCCCCATCAGCTTGAATAAGTAGGGCAAATAAACGTTCATGAGGTTCACTACGGTATCCAGTGAAGTAGTAAATATTAAGTGGCGTCGTAATCCAGGCTGCATCTGCATTTTGTTGTTGTAAGACTTTAATGATTTCATCTATTTTAGTCATTTTAATTTGCCTCCATAGTATTAATGTAATTTAATTTTATTCTAAATAGTCTTAGTTTTCAAAAATCGAATCATGATAAACATGTTTGTAGTCATTTTGATATACAGTGTTATAAGAGGGAGTAGCTAGGGTATAATGATTACAGATAAAATTTGAGGAGGGCTATATAAATGAAACTTTCATTTCATGGTCAATCAACAATCTATTTTGAAGGAAATGGTAAAAAAGTAATTGTCGATCCTTTTATTTCTGGAAATGACAAATGCGATTTAGATGAACAAACTTTAGATGTAGACTACATTATTTTAACTCATGGACATGAAGATCATTTTGGTGATGTAGTTGAACTAGCGAACAGAAACCACGCTGTAGTTATTGGTTCTGCGGAATTACAAGGTTACTTATCAACTTATCACGGTGTTGAAAATGTACATGGTATGAATATCGGTGGTAAAGCTAAATTCGATTTTGGTACTGTAAAATTTGTTCAAGCTTTCCACAGCTCTAGTTTTACACATGAAGATGGTATTCCAGTATATTTAGGTATGCCTATGGGAGTTGTTATCGAAGCTGAAGGTAAAACGATTTATCACACAGGAGATACTGGCTTATTTAGTGATATGAAATTAATTGCAGATAGACATCCTGTTGATGTATGCTTCGTACCTATTGGAGATAATTTTACAATGGGCATTGATGACGCAAGTTATGCGATAAATGAATTAATTAAACCGCAAATCAGTGTACCAATTCACTACAATACTTTCCCATTAATCGAACAGGACCCAAATCAGTTTAAGGATGCTGTTAATGTAGGTGAAGTTCAAATTCTAGAGCCAGGTCAATCAGTTGAATTTTAATTTGATATTTTGAATAATTTAATGTTTATAAAAAATTCCCGATTCTTAAACTTTTTAAGAAGAATCGGGAATTTCTATTAATTATTTAACGATTAATACAGGGATTGTAGCTCGTTTAGCTACTTTATGACTTACGCTACCGAGTACAAATTTCTTTTTATCTTCAGCTTTACGGTTACTTAAAACAACAATTTCATATTTACCACTATTAGCATGTTTCAATAACTCTTCTTTAGGATTTCCTCTAACAATGATTTGATCATAATCAATACCGTAGTCCTCTAATGCTTTTCTTGTTTTCTCTAAACGTTCGCTTCTTTCTTCAGTTAGTTCATCCAAGTGAACTCCTGCTTTGATAGAAGCTTGAGCATCTTGTTCATTAATAGCATTTAGAATAGTTACAACTGTGTCTTTACCAGCTAAATGAGACACTTCTTTTAATGCTTTTTCATTTTTTAATTGAGTGTCTACACCAAGTAAAATATGTTTATACATAAGTACATCCCTCCTCAACTTTATTTTAATAGAGTTTTAATGGAATTTCCATTTAAATTCATTTTTCTATTCAAAATTAAATAAAAAAGTAATTATGTATATCGTTTTGAATTTCAATTTACTTTAAGTGAAGTTGTGCCATGATTTTTTTGAGGTTAAAAGTTATAATAATGCTATCACTGTTCAATAGAAATAAAGAGGTAACTTGATGACTAAACACGAGCAAATTTTAAATTACATTGAATCACTATCTGTAGGTTCTAAAATTTCTGTTAGAAAGATTGCAAAAGTTTTAGATGTTTCTGAAGGTACAGCATATAGAGCGATTAAAGATGCAGGTCAACTTGGCATTGTTGCTACAATTGATCGTGTAGGTACAGTAAGAATTGAGAAACGTAATAGGGATAATATAGACAATTTAACATTTAATGAAATTGCTAACATTGTTGAAGGTCAAATTTTAGGTGGTAAGAAGGGATTAGGGAAAACTGTATCCAAATTTGCGATAGGAGCAATGGAACTTCAAGATATTTTAAAATATATTGGAAGTCACACATTGCTTATAGTCGGAAACCGCGCAGATGTTCAAATGGAAGCCTTAAAACGAGACACTGCAATATTAATAACTGGTGGATTTCAGCCTTCTAAAGAAGTCGTTGAATATGCAAATGAGCACGAACTGCCCATTATTTCATCAAGTTATGATACATTTCTAGTCGCTAATATTATTAATAGAGCAATGTATAATCAAAAAATTCGTAAAGAAATTCTTGTCGTAGAGGATATTGTCAAACCTATTAATGAGTTATCAGTATTATTTGATTACATGAAAATTAATGACTATAAAAAGTTAGCAAATGATACAGGGCACACTAGATTTCCTATAGTGAATGAGGATTTTAAATTAGTAGGAATAGTTACAAGTAGAGAAATTATCAATATGAATGAAGAGGATGAGTTAGGGAAAATAATGACACGTAATCCTCTTAGTGTAAAGCTTACCAATACAGTGGCTAGTTGTGCGCATATGATGATATGGGAAGGCATTGAATTACTGCCTGTAACTAATAATAATAAAAAAGCTATTGGTGTAATTAATAGACAGGATGTATTGAAGTCAATGCAACTTTTAGGAAGACAGCCGCAAATTGGTGATACAATTAATGATCAAATTGCTAAGCATATTACGATTAATTCAAATGGAATTAATGTTGATGTTTCTCCTCTAGTAACAAATCATTATGGCACATTAAGTAAAGCAGTTTTTGTGGGCATTATCGAAGAAACGATTAGACATGAGATGAGAAAATACAAAAAAGGTAATGTAATGATTGAAAACTTAAATATAGTTTATATCAAAACTGTACCTATTGAATCATCCATCGATGTCCATTATGAAATGCTAGATGTTGGTAGAAATTTTGCTAAGTTAGAAGTAACAATGATTAATAATAACGAAAAGGTTGCAAACGCATTAGTAATTTGTCAAATGTTTGAAGGCTTTTGAGCAATAAATGAGTATTTTAAGGGAGTAATTTAAAATGAAGAATATTATGAATGATATGATGCAAGAAATTGAACAAAACGATACGATCATCATCCATCGTCATGTTAGACCAGACCCTGACGCTTATGGATCACAATTAGGACTTAAATATTATTTAGAGGCTAAATATCCAAATAAGCATATTTATGCAGTCGGAGAAAATGAACCATCTTTAGAATTTATAGGTACTTTTGATGAAATTTCAGATGAAGTTTATAAAGAAGCATTGGTGATCGTTTGTGACACTGCAAATTCTCCGCGTATTGACGACCAACGTTATCAGAATGGTTTAAAAGTATTGAAGATAGACCATCATCCAGCGATAGACCAATATGGCGACATTAATTATGTGAGTACAGAGGCGTCTTCGACAAGTGAAATTATCTATGATTTTATTACACATTTTAACGATGAGCGTATTATAGACGAAAAAACTGCACGTGTATTATATTTGGGCATTGTGGGAGATACAGGAAGATTCTTATTTAACAATACCACTCCGCACACAATGGAAGTGGCTAGTAAATTAATTGCCTTTCCTTTTGACCCTAATGCAGAACTAAATAAAATGTCAGAGAAAGATCCTAAACTTTTACCTTTCCAAGGTTACATTTTACAGAATTTCGAATTAGACAATGTGGGTTATTGTCAGGTTAAAATAACTCGCGATATTTTAGAGGAATATAATATTCAACCTAATGAAGCATCTCAATTTGTAAATACTATAGCTGATATTCAAGGTTTGAAAATTTGGATGTTTGGTGTAGATGAAGGAGACCAAATTAGATGTCGAATTCGTTCAAAGGGTAAAATCATTATTAATGATGTAGCAAATGATTTTGGTGGTGGTGGACATCCGAATGCGTCAGGTGTCTCTGTATATAGTTGGACTGAATTTGATAATCTAGCTAATGCATTAAAACAAAAGATTAAATAACTGGAAGGAGTATACAAACATGGTTGCGCATTTAAATATTCATACTGCATACGATTTATTGAACGCAAGTTTGAAAATTGAAGATGTGGTCAATAAAGCTAAAAATGAAGGTTATCGTGCGCTTGCTATTACAGATACCCATGTTTTATATGGCTTTCCTAAGTTTTATGATGCGTGTATAGCAAAAGATATTCATCCGATTTTTGGCATGACGATAAAATTAACTGATGGTTTATATACAGTTGAAACAGTCGTATTAGCTCAAAATAATGGAGGGTTAAAAGCGCTATATCAACTTTCTTCTGCAATTAAGATGAAAGAAAAAGAGGAAGTACCTTTAGAATGGCTAAAACGTTACGATAAAAATCTAATTATTATCTTCAAAGATATTGATAATACTCACAAACAAATTATTGAAGCATTTAATGATAAAATACATGTTTATATCAATCATACGAGTAATGATATTGTTAATAGAAAAAAAGTATGGCTTAAGTCAGCAAGATATTTGAATAGAGAAGACGCTGATACCATTTCTGCTTTACAAGCCATCAAAGATAATTCTAAATTAGATATTATTAACGATAGTAAAGATTTTGGTGAGCATTTTCCTGATCAGAAGGAATTTGAAGAGTTAGAAATCGATGAGAAAATAAAACAAAATACTGAAGACATCGTAGACTTATGTAAAGCTGAATTGGTATATCATCAATCGTTACTGCCTCAATATGTCACACCTGATGGAGAAGTTTCAAAAGATTATCTATGGTCAGTATTAATTCGTAAATTGAATGAATGGAATCTGAATAATGAACAATATTTAAATCGACTTAAGCATGAATATGAAATTATAACTAAAATGGGATTTGAAGATTATTTCCTTATAGTTAGTGACCTTATACATTACGCTAAAACACATGACGTAATGGTTGGACCTGGTCGTGGTTCTTCAGCTGGTTCATTAGTCAGTTATTTATTAGAAATAACAACTATCGATCCAATTAAATTTAACCTACTCTTTGAAAGATTTTTAAATCCAGAGAGGGTAACTATGCCTGATATAGATATTGACTTTGAAGATACAAGACGTGAAAAAGTGATTCAATATGTTCAAGAAAAATATGGTGAACTCCATGTTTCTGGTATTGTTACATTTGGTCATTTACTTGCTAGAGCAGTTGGGCGTGATGTCGGAAGAATTATGGGCTTTGATGAAACGACTTTAAATGAGATATCTAAATTAATTCCTCACAAGTTGGGGATTACTCTAGATAAAGCATATCAAGAAGAGGACTTTAAGTCTTTTGTTCACCGAAACCACCGAAATGAACTATGGTTTGAAATGAGTAAAAAATTAGAAGGCTTACCTAGACATACATCAACACATGCAGCAGGAATTATTATTAACGATCAACCTTTATATAAATACGCGCCACTTACATTGGGTGATACAGGTTTATTAACACAATGGACTATGACAGAAGCGGAACGTATTGGTTTATTAAAAATCGATTTTTTAGGTTTACGTAACTTATCTATTATTCATCAAATAGTTAATCAAGTTAAGAAAGATTTAGATGTTGATATAGATGTCGAAGCGATTCCGTTTGATGATAAAAATGTTTTTAAACTTTTATCTCAAGGTGATACTACAGGTATTTTCCAACTAGAATCAGAAGGCGTTAGAAGTGTGCTAAAAAGACTTCAACCAGAGCATTTTGAGGATATTGTTGCCGTAACATCTTTATATCGTCCAGGACCTATGGAAGAGATACCAACATATATTACTCGTAGACATGACCCTTCAAAAGTAGAATATTTGCATAATGACTTAGAATCCATTTTAAAAAGTACGTATGGTGTCATTATTTATCAAGAGCAAATAATGCAAATTGCAAGTAAATTCGCTAACTTTAGTTATGGTGAAGCGGATATCTTACGAAGAGCTATGAGTAAGAAGAACCGTGCAGTATTAGAAAATGAACGTCAACACTTTGTTAATGGCGCCAAACAAAATGGATACAATGAACAAATAAGTAAACAAATTTTTGACTTAATACTTAAATTTGCTGATTACGGTTTCCCTAGAGCGCACGCAGTGAGCTATTCTAAAATAGCCTACATTATGAGTTATTTAAAAGTGTATTATCCAAACTATTTCTATGCCAATATTCTAAGTAATGTTATAGGTAGTGAAAAGAAAACTTCTGCCATTATAGATGAAGCGAAGCATCAAAAAATAAATATTTTACCACCTAATATTAATGAAAGTCATTGGTATTATAAAGCAACTTCAAAAGGTATTTATTTATCTCTAGGAGCTATAAAAGGTGTAGGTTACCAGAGTGTAAAAACGATTGTTGATGAAAGATATAATAATGGCAAGTTTAAAGATTTTTTTGATTTTACACGAAGAATTCCTAAAAGGGTTAAAAGTAGAAAACTATTAGAAGCTTTAATTTTAGTTGGTGCGTTTGATCATTTTGGTAAAAATAGAGCTACTCTATTACAAACTATTGATCAAGTTTTAGATACAGCCTCCGATGTCGAGCAGGATGATATGCTTTTCGACATATTAACTCCGAAACAAGCTTATGAAGATAAAGAAGAGTTACCTGATAAAATGCTTAGTGATTATGAAAAAGAGTATTTAGGCTTCTACATATCTAAACATCCTGTTGAGAAAGAATTTGATAAAAAGCAATACTTAGGAATTTATAAATTAGGTAATGCTCAAAATCACCAACCTATATTAGTTCAATTTGATGCAATTAAACAAATAAGAACTAAGAATGGACAGAACATGGCCTTCGTAACCCTTAATGATGGAATGTTGTTAATGGACGGTGTGATATTTCCTGATAAATTCAAGAAATATGAAACTTCAATATCTAATGAAGAAATGTATATAGTCATCGGTAAATTTGAAAAAAGAAATCAACAATTACAACTTATTATAAATCAGATCATTGAAGTGAATGAATTTAAAAATCAAAAGATTAAAGCATCTAAAAAAGTGATTCTACGTGATACGCAATTGATTTCAGATAAGTTGCAAGAAATGATAGTAGACACACCAATTGAGAAAAATAACATTTTAGAGATTAGTTCGTTTAATGAACAAAATAATGATATAAAACACTTAGGATATATAAATAAAGATGATGAGACAATTTATCAACTTATCGAGTCTGTAAAACCTAGTGATATTAGGTTTATATAACTTTTATCAATTTTTAAACTATGGTATAGTTAACTGATGGTTAAGATAATAACCATCAGTTTTTCTTTGTAATTATTTTTTGTTTTGGTTATACACTGTTTAACTTATAATCGGAAGAAAAAATAATTTTAATAAATAAGAATAGTATCACGAAGAATTATTTAAATTAACGTATTCATTTACATATGAGATGCGTTTCTAACTATTCTTAAAATGAAGTATATTGGGTTTTTAAATATTAGAAATACTAGATTCAACATTCACGATTTTTATCTAATAAGTACAGTTATTTTTTAACTTTAAAATTATTTAAAATAGGGGTTGATTTCATGTCTTTAAGAGACGATGCATTAGAGATGCACAAAGAGAATCAAGGTAAATTAGAAATTACACCAAATATAAAAGTAACTAATAAAGAAGAGCTTAGTTTAGCTTATTCACCTGGTGTTGCTGAACCTTGTAAGGAAATTCATGAAGATTCAAGAAAAGTTTATGATTATACAATAAAGGCTAACACTGTAGCTGTGGTAACTGATGGGACTGCTGTTCTTGGTTTAGGTAATATTGGAGCAGAAGCTAGCATTCCTGTTATGGAAGGTAAAGCGGTATTGTTTAAAAGCTTTGCTGGTATCAACGGCGTACCTATTGCATTAGATACGACAGACACTGATGAAATTGTTAATACTGTGAAATTACTACAGCCTAATTATGGTGGTATTAATCTTGAAGATATTTCAGCACCGAGATGTTTTGAAATAGAGGAAACATTGAAAAAAGAAACTAATATCCCAGTATTCCATGACGATCAACATGGTACAGCAATTGTTACTATGGCTGGTTTAATCAATGCTTTAAGAATTGTTAATAAAGATTTATCAGATATTAAAGTTGTACTAAATGGAGCTGGAGCTGCTGGAATTGCTATTGTAAAACTTTTATATTCTTATGGTGTTAGAGACATGATTATGTGCGACTCTAAAGGAGCTATTTATGAAGGGCGACAACATGGTATGAATGATACTAAATCTTATGTTGCTAACTGGACAAATAAAGATAAAATCGATGGTTCTTTAGAAGAAGTTATTAAAGATGCGGATGTATTTATTGGTGTATCTGTAGCAGACTTATTAACTAAAGATATGGTTAAGAGCATGGCAGATGATCCAATTATCTTTGCTATGGCAAATCCTAACCCTGAAATCAAACCTGATAATGCTAAAGAAGCAGGTGCTAAAGTCATTGGTACAGGACGTTCAGATTTTCCTAACCAGATTAATAATGTCTTAGCTTTCCCTGGTATTTTTAGAGGTGCATTAGATGTTGAAGCAACTCACATCAATGAAGATATGAAAAAAGCGGCTGTAGAAGCAATCGCAGACTTAATTGAAGAGGATGAACTTAATCCTGATTATTGTATTCCTGGACCTTTTGATAAAAGAGTTGCGCCATCTGTTGCTAGAAGCGTAGCCAAAGCTGCTATGGAATCAGGGGTTGCAAGAATCGAAGTTAACCCTCAAGATATTTATGATAAAACAATGAAAGTGACAGATTTAAAATAATTTTGAAGTTGATTTCTATGCTGGTTAGAATATAGTTTATTCATGAGCATATTGAATCAGGAAATTTAAAAAATGGTAGTAACAGAGGTTATTTGGAGGTTTACCAATGTTTAAAGATTTTTTTAATCGAAGTAAGAAAAAGAAATATTTAACAGTTCAAGATTCTAAACAAAATGATGTGCCAGCTGGGATTATGACTAAATGCCCAAAGTGTAAAAAAATTATGTACACTAAAGAATTAGCTGAAAATCTAAATGTGTGCTTCAATTGTGATCACCACATCGCACTCACTGCACATAAGAGAATTGAAGCTATTTCAGATGAAGGGACATTTGTAGAATTCGACAAGGGCATGACCTCTGCGAATCCATTAGATTTCCCTGGCTACATTGAAAAGGTAGAGAAAGATCAACAAAAGACAGGATTAAATGAAGCTGTAGTTACTGGTACTTCTGAACTTGATGGTATTAAATATGGAGTGGCCGTAATGGATGCCCGTTTTAGAATGGGAAGCATGGGATCAGTAGTAGGTGAAAAAATCTGCAGAATTATAGATTACTGTACTGAACACCGTCTACCATTTATTCTCTTTTCAGCAAGTGGTGGTGCCAGAATGCAAGAAGGCATTATTTCACTTATGCAAATGGGAAAAACAAGTGTATCACTTAAACGTCATTCTGATGCAGGCTTATTATATATCTCATATATAACTAACCCGACAACTGGAGGGGTTTCTGCAAGTTTTGCTTCAGTAGGAGATATTAATTTAAGTGAACCTAAAGCGCTTATAGGTTTTGCTGGTAGACGTGTCATTGAACAAACTATTAATGAAAAGTTACCTGATGACTTCCAAACGGCTGAATTTTTATTAGAGCATGGTCAATTAGATAAAGTTATTCATCGTAAAGATATGAAAGAAACGCTTTCTAATATCTTAAATATCCATCAAGAGGTGAGTAAATAATGTTAGATTTTGAAAAGCCACTTTTTGAAATAAGAAATAAAATTGAATCGTTAAAAGAATCTCAAGAGAAAAATGAAGTTGATCTACAAGAAGAAATAGATATGCTTGAAGCGTCGCTTGAGAGAGAAACTAAAAAAGTTTATACCAATTTGAAGCCTTGGGATCGTGTACAGATTGCTCGCTTACAAGAACGTCCAACTACTTTGGATTATATACCTTATATTTTCGACTCATTTATTGAGCTTCATGGAGATAGAAATTATAGAGATGACCCTGCCATGATTGGTGGAATTGGTTATCTAAACGGACAAGCTGTCACTGTAGTCGGCCAGCAACGTGGTAAAGATACAAAAGATAACATTTATCGTAATTTTGGAATGGCTCATCCAGAGGGATATCGTAAAGCTCTTCGTTTAATGAAACAAGCTGAAAAGTTTAACCGTCCGATCTTTACTTTTATTGATACAAAAGGTGCTTATCCAGGTAAAGCAGCTGAAGAACGTGGTCAGAGTGAATCAATAGCTAAAAATCTAATTGAAATGGCATCACTGACAGTCCCTGTTATCGCAATCGTTATTGGTGAAGGCGGTAGTGGTGGTGCGCTTGGTATAGGTATATCTAATAAAGTACTTATGCTTGAGAATAGTACTTATTCAGTTATTTCACCTGAAGGCGCTGCTGCTTTACTTTGGAAAGATAGTAATTTAGCTAAAATTGCTGCTGAAACTATGAAAATTACAGCTAATGATCTTAAAGGTTTAAATATTGTTGATGAAGTGATTAATGAACCTTTAGGTGGTGCTCATAAAGATATAGAATCACAAGCTTCAACAATTAAAGAAGTTTTTGTGAAACATCTAAATGAATTGAACCAAAAATCTGGTAAAGATTTAGCTAATGATCGTTTCGAGAAATTTAGACACATAGGATCAGTTGTAGAATAAATTATTAAGAGTTAATTGTCTTGATTTAAAGGCTATTAGCTCTTTTTTATGATTTTAGAAAAAATTCATTATTTAAAACGTTTACATCCGTTGAAAGGCTTTCTTTTGATGGAACAGTAAAATAAATTGTGGTAATTTAGAGTTAAAGATAAATCTAGTTAAAGAAAGGTATGTCGTCATGAAAAAAATTGCAGTTTTAACTAGCGGTGGAGATTCACCAGGTATGAATGCTGCAGTTCGAGCAGTCGTTCGTACAGCAATTTACAATAATATTGAAGTTTATGGGATTTATCATGGTTACCAAGGTTTACTTGACGATGATATTCACAAGCTTGAATTAGGCTCTGTAGGGGATACAATTCAACGTGGAGGTACGTTCCTATTTTCAGCTAGGTGCCCTCAATTTAAAGAAGAAGATGTGCGTAAGAAAGGTATTGAAAACCTTCGTAAACGTGGTATTGAAGGCTTAGTTGTCATTGGGGGCGACGGTAGTTATCGCGGTGCTCAACGTATTAGTGAAGAATGTAAGGAAATTCAAACTATTGGAATACCTGGTACTATTGATAATGATATTAATGGTACAGATTTCACTATAGGTTTTGACACTGCTTTGAATACAATTATTGAATCGGTCGATAAAATTAGAGATACTGCATCAAGTCATGCTCGTACTTTTATAGTAGAAGTTATGGGTCGAGACTGTGGTGATTTAGCGTTATGGGCAGGATTGTCTGTTGGCGCAGAGACGATTGTAGTACCCGAAGTTCATACAGACATTAAAGATGTTGCAGAAAAGATTGAACAGGGTATAAAAAGAGGTAAGAAACATTCTATCGTTATGGTCGCTGAAGGATGTATGAGTGGCCAAGAATGTGCTGATGAATTAATGAAATACATCAATATTGATACTCGAGTATCAGTTTTAGGTCATATTCAGCGTGGAGGAAGCCCTTCTGGAGCTGACCGTGTGTTGGCTTCAAGGTTAGGTGGACACGCTGTAGAATTACTTAAACAAGGTGAAACTGCTAAAGGTGTGGGTATTAAAAATAATCAATTAACTGCTACACCATTTGATGATATCTTTGGAGAAAGTAATCATAAATTTGATAAAGATATGTATCAATTAGCTAAAGAATTATCAATATAAATTATGGGAGGATTATATAATGAGAAAGACTAAAATTGTATGTACTATAGGACCAGCTTCTGAATCGGAAGAAATGCTTGAAAAATTAATTAACGCGGGTATGAACGTTGCGCGTTTAAACTTCTCTCATGGTAGTCATGAAGAACATAAAGCAAGAATTGATACAATACGTAAAGTTGCTAAACGCTTAGATAAAACTGTTGCACTATTATTAGATACTAAAGGGCCAGAAATTCGTACGCATAATATGAAAGATGGCGTTATTGAATTAGAAAAAGGTAAAGAAGTTATTGTAAGTATGAATGAAGTTGAAGGTACTCCTGAGAAATTCTCAGTTACTTATGAAGACTTAATTAACGATGTAAATGAAGGTTCTTATATCTTATTAGATGACGGTTTAGTTGAACTACAAGTTAAAGAAATTAATAAAGATAAAGGCGAAGTTAAATGTGATATCTTAAATACAGGAGAATTAAAAAATAAAAAAGGTGTTAACTTACCAGGAGTAAAAGTTAATTTACCAGGTATCACTGATAAAGATGCTGATGATATCCGCTTTGGTATCAAAGAAAATGTTGATTTTATCGCAGCAAGTTTCGTAAGACGTCCTAGTGATGTTTTAGATATTCGCCAAATTCTTGAAGAAGAAAAAGCTCATATCACAATTTTCCCTAAAATTGAAAACCAAGAAGGTATCGATAATATTGACGAAATATTAGAAGTTTCTGATGGTTTAATGGTTGCTCGTGGTGACATGGGTGTTGAAATACCACCAGAAAAAGTACCTATGGTTCAAAAAGATTTAATTAGAAAATGTAATAAATTAGGTAAACCAGTTATTACTGCAACTCAAATGTTAGATTCAATGCAACGTAATCCTCGTGCAACTCGTGCGGAAGCAAGTGACGTTGCTAATGCCATTTATGATGGTACTGATGCAGTTATGTTATCAGGTGAAACTGCAGCGGGATTATACCCAGAAGAAGCAGTTAAAACGATGAGAAATATCGCAGTTTCAGCTGAAGCAGCGCAAGATTATAAAAAATTATTATCTGACCGTACTAAGTTAGTTGAAACATCTCTTGTTAATGCCATTGGTGTTTCTGTAGCACATACAGCGCTTAATTTAAATGTTAAAGCAATTGTTGCTGCAACAGAGAGTGGATCAACTGCACGTACGATTTCAAAATATCGTCCACACTCTGATATTATCGCTGTTACTCCTAGTGAAGAAACTGCACGTCAATGTGCGATTGTTTGGGGCGTTAATCCTGTAGTTAAAGAAGGACGTAAAAACACTGATGCATTACTTAATAACGCAGTAGCAACTGCAGTTGAGACTGGTAGAGTTTCTAATGGAGACTTAATCATTATTACTGCAGGTGTACCTACTGGTGAAAAAGGTACAACAAACATGATGAAAATTCACTTAGTAGGTGATGAAATTGCTCGTGGCCAAGGTGTAGGTCGTGGATCAGTAGTAGGCCATGCTATTGTTGCTGATAGTGCAAGTGACTTAGAAGGTAAAGATTTATCTGATAAAGTCATTGTTACTAACTCTGTTGATGAAACGTTAGTACCTTATGTCGAAAATGCTATTGGTTTAATTACTGAAGAGAACGGTATCACTTCACCAAGTGCAATCGTTGGTTTAGAAAAAGGTATTCCAACAGTAGTTGGTGTTGAAAAAGCTACTAAAGAAATTAAGAACGATATGTTAGTTACTGTTGATGCAGCTCAAGGAAAAATCTTTGAAGGCTACGCTAACGTACTATAATTTAATTTAAATATAATTTTACATGACTGAGGCATTATTTATAATGTCTCAGTTTTTGTGTTTTAAAACTTGAATGGTGATAAAAAAATACCAGCGTTAGACATTTCAATTCTAACGCTGGTATTAATTATTATTATTACGCGTGTTTGCTTACCTTTTTGTATCGTAAGTACATGAGACCTAAAATAATAAACCAAATAGGTGTTAAATAGATAGCTCTTCTAGTATCGACATTTACAAATAATAAGCCGAAGACAAAAATGAAGAATATTAATATTGCATATCCCATATATAGACCACCAGGTAATTTATAAGTTGCCTTTTTATGTAACTCTGGATTATTTCTACTGTAATTGATATAAGCAATAATAATCAATGCCCATACAACTAAAAATAGTACAGTTGAAATAGTTGTAACATAAGTAAATACCTTAGTAGCGTCAGGGAAAATATAATTTAACAACGCTGCAATTAGCAATAATGCTGACGAAGCTATAATAGCTGTGTGTGGTACACCGTTTTTGTTCGTTTTAGAGAAGGCTGGTGGAGCTTGTTCTTGATTAGATAGTCCGTACAGCATTCTACTATTTGAAAATATACCACTATTACATGATGATGCAGCAGCAGTTAAAACCACAAAGTTAATTATTCCAGCTGCAAATGGTACTCCAATTAAAGCGAATAATTTAACGAAAGGGCTGTTATCTGGATCAACTTTGTACCAAGGAATGATTGACATAATTACTGCTAATGCCCCAACATAGAAAATTAATATTCTAATAGGTACACTATTGATTGCCTTTGGTATAGTTTGTTCAGGATCTTTCGTCTCTCCAGCAGTAACACCAATCATTTCGATTCCTACGAATGAAAATAGTGCCATCTGGAATGACATGAAGAACCCTGAAGCCCCTTTAGGGAATATTCCATGGTTGTATAAATTAGTTAAACTTGTATGTCCGAATTGTGTTTTGAAAGCAAAAAGAATCATGACAATACCTACAACGATTAAAGCAATAATTGTGGCAATTTTAATGATTGCAAACCAAAATTCTAATTCACCAAATAATTTGGCGCTTAGTAGGTTAAATGACATTAAGATTAATACACAAAATAAAGCACTAATCCAATTAGGTATTTCAGGGAACCAAAAACTAACATATTTAGCTACCGCTGTAACTTCAGCCATACCAGTAATAATCCAACATAACCAATATGTCCACCCTGTAATAAATCCAGCAAATGGTCCTATGTATTTATTAGTAACATCCGCAAATGATTTAAAATTAGTGTTTTGAATTATAATTTCTCCCAATCCACGCATAAACATGAATAACATAAATCCTATAATGATATAGGTAAGCAATATTGAGGGACCCGTCATTGCAATTGTTTGACCGGCACCAAGGAATAACCCCGTTCCTATAGCGCCTCCAATGGCGATTAATTGAACATGACGATTGCTCAATTCTCTTTGTAAATTTTCAGCCATAAGACATCTCCCTTACTATAAGATATTTATATTATGCACTTATAAGGCTATTTATACAATTCTTTTCGCAAAAAAGTGTGAAAATTCACTAAAATGTATATTTATA
This sequence comes from Staphylococcus sp. HMSC06C11, assembly GCF_001808345.1. Taxonomy (NCBI): domain Bacteria; kingdom Bacillati; phylum Bacillota; class Bacilli; order Caryophanales; family Staphylococcaceae; genus Staphylococcus; species Staphylococcus sp. HMSC06C11. The sequence goes on along the minus strand of NZ_KV793038.1, from coordinate 417,932 downwards.
TTTTGTAATCATTCTTGATAACTAAACGAAAACATCACAATATTTTTGAAATTTGATGAGTTATATACTATGTAAAGTTTAATTTCACGCTCTTTTAAAGATGTTAACATACATTAAGGTCAAGCTAATATACCATTTTTACATGTTTAAAGTTATTTATAATGTTTCACAAATTGTTTGAATTTAGCTATAATACTAGGTGAAAGCCATTTCATAAAGAAATAGTAAAGGGGAAATTTATCATGGCAGAATTACAAAGAGGTTTAGAAGGGGTTATTGCAGCTGAAACTAAGATCAGCTCAATAATTGACAGTCAATTGACATATGCGGGCTATGATATTGATGATCTCGCAGAAAATGCCCAATTCGAAGAAATTATTTTCTTACTTTGGAATTATAGACTTCCAAATAAAGAAGAATTAAAAGAATTGAAAGAAAAATTATTTGAGTTTATGACTCTAAACGAAAGAGTTTATAAACACTTTGAAGAGTATGTAACTGATGATGTTCATCCTATGACAGCGTTACGTACATCTGTATCTTATATTGCTCATTTCGATCCAGATGCTGAAGATGAATCTGAAGATAAAAAGTATGAAAGAGCAATTCGTATTCAAGCAAAAATTGCTTCATTAGTTACGGCTTTCGCAAGAGTAAGAGAAGGGAAAGAACCTGTTAAACCTAATTCAGAATTAAGTTATGCAGCGAACTTCTTATACATGTTAAGAGGCGAACTTCCAACTGACATTGAGGTTGAAGCATTCAATAAAGCTTTAATTTTACATGCCGATCATGAATTAAACGCATCTGCATTCACTGCTCGTTGTGCTGTTTCATCACTCTCTGATATGTATTCAGGTATAGTTGCTGCTGTAGGTTCATTAAAAGGGCCTCTACACGGTGGTGCAAATGAACGTGTAATGGCAATGTTAAAAGAAGTAGGTAGTACTGATAATGTTGATAGTTACCTTGATGAGAGATTCGCTAATAAAGATAAAGTAATGGGCTTTGGTCACCGTGTATATAAAGATGGTGATCCACGTGCTAAATATTTACGTGAAATGAGCCGTAAAATTACTGAAGAAACTGGTCAAAGCGAATTATTTGATATTTCATTAGCTATTGAAAAGCGTATGAAAGATGAAAAAGGCTTAATTCCAAATGTTGATTTCTTCAGTGCAACTGTTTATCACAGTATGAACATTCCTCATGATTTATTTACACCAATCTTTGCAGTAAGTCGTACTTCTGGTTGGATTGCTCATATATTAGAACAATATCGAGACAACAGAATTATGAGACCAAGAGCTCAATATATTGGTGAGAAAGATAGTAAATATGTTCCTATTGAAGAAAGATAATAAAATAACATATAGTATTTAGTGAAAGTTTAAATATACTTGGAGGTTAGATTTATGTCAGCAGAAAAAATTACTCAAACTAATGAAGGTTTAAATGTACCAAACGAACCAATTATTCCATTTATTATTGGTGATGGAATTGGACCAGATATTTGGAAAGCTGCAAGTCGCGTTATTGATGCAGCAGTAGAAAAAGCTTACAACGGCGAAAAACGTATTGAATGGAAAGAAGTTTTAGCTGGACAAAAAGCTTATGATGAAACAGGAGAATGGTTACCTCAAGAAACTTTAGACACGATTAAAGAATATTTAATCGCTGTTAAAGGACCTTTAACTACGCCAATTGGTGGCGGGATCCGTTCACTAAATGTTGCTTTAAGACAAGAATTAGATTTATTTACTTGCTTACGTCCTGTTCGTTGGTTCCAAGGTGTACCATCTCCAGTTAAACGTCCTGAAGATGTAGATATGGTTATTTTCCGTGAAAACACTGAAGATATCTACGCAGGTATTGAATTTAAAGAAGGAACTTCAGAAGTTAAAAAAGTAATTGATTTCTTACAAAATGAGATGGGAGCTACTAACATCCGCTTCCCAGAAACTTCAGGTATTGGTATTAAACCTGTATCTAAAGAAGGTACAGAACGTCTTGTTAGAGCAGCTATTCAATATGCTTTAGATAACAATCGTAAATCTGTGACTTTAGTGCATAAAGGTAACATTATGAAATTCACTGAAGGTTCATTCAAACAATGGGGTTATGACTTAGCTCATAATGAATTTGGTGATAAAGTATTTACTTGGCAACAATATGATGAAATTGTTGAAAAAGAAGGTAAAGATGCAGCAAATGAAGCTCAAGATAAAGCTGAAAAAGAAGGCAAAATTATTATCAAAGATTCAATTGCTGATATCTTCTTACAACAAATCTTAACTCGTCCAGCTGAACATGATGTAGTAGCAACTATGAACTTAAATGGTGACTACATTTCAGATGCTTTAGCTGCACAAGTTGGCGGTATTGGTATCGCTCCAGGTGCTAATATTAACTACGAAACAGGCCACGCTATCTTTGAAGCAACTCATGGTACAGCTCCAAAATACGCTGGATTAAATAAAGTTAATCCATCATCAGAAATTTTAAGTTCAGTTCTAATGTTAGAACACTTAGGTTGGCAAGAAGCTGCTGATAAAATCACTGATTCAATTGAAGCAACTATCGCTTCTAAAATTGTAACTTACGATTTTGCTCGTTTAATGGATGGCGCTGAAGAAGTTTCAACTTCAGAGTTCGCTGACGAGTTAATTAAAAACTTAAAGTAAACTAAATTAGAGTTAAAAATAAATAAGATTCTAATCTTTGTTGGGTTGGCGAAAGCCAACCCTTTTTTTAAAGATTATGTAAAAATGTAAGTTATCATTATCTTTTTACTTCAAAAGATGATAGGTTAATTAATGTTAAGACAATATTAAACAAATATTTTCTTAATATATGTGCAAATATATTTGTTTTGTTAAGTTTATGTAAAATTGATGTGTAGCTATGTTATTTTTATTTGAACTTCAGTTATAATGAAATTGTAATAACAAAATAGGGAGGCACACCATGTCACAAAAAGTATTAGTGGTTGATGATGAACAATCAATCGTGACCTTACTAAAGTATAATTTAGAAACAGCAGGATACATAGTTGAAGTCGCGTATGACGGCGAGGAAGCATTAAAAAAGGTTGAAGAAGAGCAACCTGAACTTATTGTATTGGACGTCATGTTACCTAAGAAGGATGGTATTGAGGTGTGTAAATCAATTCGATCTGACAAAAATTTAGTACCTATTTTAATGTTAACCGCAAAAGATGATGAGTTCGATCGTGTTTTAGGACTTGAACTAGGTGCTGACGATTACATGACAAAGCCATTTTCACCTAGAGAAGTGGTTGCAAGAGTTAAGGCTATTTTAAGACGTTCTAAGTTTGTTAATGAAATTGAGAAAGAGGACACAGATGAGGAAGACATCATCATCGACTCAATTCGTATACGTCCTGAATTCTTTGAAGTATATAAAGATGAAGAATTATTAGAGTTAACTCCTAAAGAATTCGAATTATTATTATACTTAATTGAAAGACAAGGCCGTGTCATTACACGAGAGCATATGCTCAATTCAGTTTGGAATTATGAATTTGCTGGCGACTCTCGAATCGTCGATGTACATATTAGTCATTTAAGAGATAAATTGGAAGAGAATCCAAAACAACCTAAATTAATTAAAACAGTGCGAGGATTAGGTTATAAATTGGAGAGACCTAAAGCTTAATGCTAAAGTTTCATCATCGTCTATTATTATTAATTAGTACTATAACAATAATTAGTTTTATTGGTTTAGGTGCAATTATTCACAACACAATTTATCAAACTTTAACTAGCAATCAAATCAATGAATTAAGAAATGAAGCACATAATTACGTCAATTTACTAAATCATAAAAAAGGTGAAGAGATTGATAACCTTGCTGATAATCAACAAAATATCGTTGTTATAAAAAACGAAGCTGATGGACACATCATTTTTTCATCAGGTGATAGTAAAAAGATAGATAGTAGAATTGATAATGCAGCCAATCCTTCTAACTTAATTACTAAAAAAACTAATATCGGTACACGCTATACTTTTAAAGATAATATAGGTAACAAAACCGTATACATAAGTGGAATTAATGATGAAATCATAGATTTACAAAGAGAAATGTGGAAATACCTTTCTATAATAGGCGTCATAGTGTTATTCACAGTTTACTTAGCTAGTAGAAGTATCAATCGAACATATATAAGACCTATTAATGAAGTGACGTATGCAACATCATTATTGGCAGATGGTTATTATCATGTTCGTGTTCCTGAAAGTAATGTTAAGGAAACACGAGCACTTTTTGTAACAACGAATGAGCTAGCCAGAAGATTGCAGAAATTGAACAATAGTCAAAAAATACAATCAAATCGTTTGAAAACAACACTTGAGAATATTCCAAGTTCTGTTTTAATGATTGATAAACATGGCGAAATAGTTGTTGCGAACCATGCTTACTATGAAGTATTTAGTCCGGATCAACAGGTTGAAAATAAGAATTATATTGGTTTTATAGATGATAGTATTGAGAAGCTAATAATAGAAAGCTTTAGAACTGAGAAGGTAATCTATGATCAAATTGAAGTAGACATAAATAATGTACATACTAAATACTTTGATGTATCATGTGTCCCAATTTTGTCCAAATCTAAGAAGAAATTACAAGGTATGGTTGTCGTACTTCATGATATTACTAACCTTCAAAAATTAGAAAATCTTAGAAGAGAGTTTGTGGCTAATGTGTCACATGAATTGAAAACACCAATTACTTCTATTAAAGGTTTTGCGGAGACGCTTATAGAAGGTGCTAAAAATGATGAGCAATCTCTTGATATGTTCTTGAACATCATTTTGAAAGAATCTAATAGAATAGAATCGTTAGTTATGGATTTATTGGATTTATCGCATATCGAACAACAAACCGAGATTGAAACGAATTATATGAATTTATCTGAATTAGCTTATAATACGATTGATAACTTGCAGACTCAAGCTATAAATAAAAATATTGAAATTCAACCTGAAATTGAAAAAGATGTCATTATAGAAGCTCATGAAAATAAAATTGCTCAAGTTATTACTAACTTACTTTCAAATGCGATTAATTATTCTCTTGAGGACAATAAGGTAATTGTACGAGTATTTAGAGAGGGTAAAAAGGTTAATTTAGAAATTCAAGATTTCGGAATTGGTATTAGCGCCAAGGATCAAAAACATATCTTTGAACGTTTCTACAGAGTAGATAAAGCGAGAAGTAGAGATTCTGGCGGTACAGGTTTAGGTTTATCAATAACTAAACATATTGTCGAAGCCCATAACGGACGAATCAACATAAATAGTAGACTTGGAGAAGGTTCGACCTTCAAAGTTACTTTTATAGATGAATAATTTGAGAAACTGCGATGTCATTTTTGACATTGCAGTTTCTTCTTTTGAAAAGCTTTTTGTTGTATACATTTAACTTTATGTTAGAAGTCTTAAATTCGTTAAGCGTAAAAAAGAGGAACACATTAGCTAAAGACTAATGCGTAAGTGGTACTAAGTATTTCAATGTTCAATTGTGCTAGTAAAGGATTACATTTGCTGATGCAAATGCACTAAGGACCGCTAAACTCTATATTCGTTAAGCGTTCCTATGTATGCTAAAATGTATGTAAATCAGTTCTGGAGGTTACGTATTTTGGATAAATTAGTGTTAATAGATGGTAACAGTTTAAGCTTTAGAGCGTTTTATGCTTTACCATTACTTTCTAATAAAGCTGGTATTCATACAAATGCTATATATGGCTTTGCGATGTTGCTTGAGAAAATTATTAAAGAAGAACAACCCAATCACTTTTTAGTTGCATTTGATGCTGGTAAAACTACTTTCAGACATTCTAAGTACAGTGAATATAAAGGTGGACGTCAAAAAACACCACCAGAATTAAGTGAACAATTTCCTTATATTCGTCAATTATTAGATGCTTATCACATTAAACACTATGAATTAGAAAATTATGAAGCGGATGACATTATTGGCACGCTAAGTAGAGAGGCTGATAAGGCTGGTTTCGAAACGATTATTATTACAGGGGATCGAGATTTAACACAATTAGCTACTGATAATGTCACAATTTATTACACAAAAAAAGGTGTGACAGATGTAGATCACTACACGCCAAGTTTTATAGCTGAAAAATATGATGGGCTACAACCGAAACAAATCATTGATATGAAAGGTCTCATGGGAGATACTTCAGATAATATTCCAGGGGTTGCTGGCGTTGGTGAAAAGACTGCAATCAAACTTCTTAAACAATTTACTTCTGTAGAAGGTGTTTATGAACATATTGATGATGTCACAGCTAAAAAATTAAAAGAAAAACTCGTGAATAGTAAAGATGATGCCTTGATGAGTAAAGACTTAGCTACAATTAATGTTGAAAGTCCCATTGATGTTAATCTAAATGATACAAAATTAGAAAATCAAGATGATAATACTAACAAAATAGAATTGTTTAAAAAGCTTGAATTTAAACAATTATTGGCAGATATTGATGAAGAAGCTAATAACGATGTAGTTAACGAAAAGACCTTTGAAATTGAATCGGATTTTCAACATATCAACTTTGATAGTTTAGAGCATGCAATTATTCATTTTGAATTAGAGGGCACAAATTATCTTAAAGATAATATCCTAAAATTCGGTTTTTATGCTGATGATTCACATGTGGTCATTAATGCTGAAGATATTAAGCAATATCAAGATTTAGTCCAATGGTTAGAAGATAAAAATACGACTAAAACTGTATACGATGCCAAAAAAACTTATGTGGCTGCGCATCGTTTAAATATCGATATTCAAAATGTGCAGTTTGATGTAATGTTGTCTAGTTATATTATTGATCCTTCTCGTTCAATAGATGATGTAAAATCAGTAGTTTCACTTTATGGACAGAATTATGTTAAAGATAATGTGTCAGTTTACGGTAAGGGGAAAAAACATCAAGTTCCTGAAGAAGAAGTATTAAATAAACATGTAGCTTCAATCACAGAGGCAATTGCTAACTCTAAACCTGAAATGGAGGCTCAATTAGAAGAGTATAATCAAGTTGAGTTACTCAAAGATTTAGAATTACCACTTGCTAAAATTTTAAGTGAAATGGAAGAAATTGGTATTTATACTGATGTTGAAGACTTAAAACAAATGGAGAACGAAATCCAAGAAAAATTAGATGTTTTAATTAAAAACATTCATGAAGCTGCAGGAGAAGAATTTAATATTAATTCTCCTAAACAATTAGGAGTAGTTTTATTTGAAACGCTAAAACTACCTGTTATCAAGAAAACTAAGACAGGCTATTCAACAGCAGTAGACGTATTAGAACAATTGCAGGGAGAGCATCCAATTATTGAACATATATTGGAGTATAGACAATTGTCAAAATTACAATCAACTTATGTTGAAGGATTACAAAAAGTGATTAGTAAAGATCAGAGAATTCACACACGTTTTAATCAAACGTTAGCACAAACAGGTAGACTTTCAAGTGTAGATCCAAACTTACAGAATATACCTATTCGTTTAGAAGAAGGAAGAAAAATTAGAAAAGCCTTTAAACCTACAGATAAGGATAGCGTAATCTTATCGGCTGACTATTCACAAATAGAGTTACGTGTGCTTGCACATATTACTCAAGATGAAAGTTTGAAAGAGGCATTTATTAATGGTAACGATATTCATACTGCGACAGCTATGAAAGTATTTAACGTAGAAGCTAATGAAGTAGATAGTTTAATGCGTAGACAAGCCAAAGCAGTAAACTTTGGTATTGTGTATGGAATTAGTGATTATGGCTTAAGTCAAAGTTTAGGAATTACACGTAAAAAAGCGAAAGCTTTTATAGATGATTACTTAGCTAGTTTTCCTGGTGTAAAACAATACATGTCTGACATTGTTAAAGATGCAAAAGCAGATGGATATGTTGAAACACTTCTACATCGACGTCGTTATATTCCAGATATTACAAGTCGTAATTTCAACTTAAGAAGTTTTGCAGAAAGAACAGCAATGAATACCCCGATACAAGGTAGCGCAGCAGATATTATTAAATTAGCTATGGTTAAGTTTTATGAAAAAGTTAAAGATACTAATTATCACGCGACATTATTATTGCAAGTTCACGATGAATTGATTTTCGAGTTGCCTAAATCTGAAGTCGAAGATTTTAGTAAGTTTGTTGAAGAAATTATGGAACAAGCTTTAGATTTAGATGTACCTCTAAAAGTAGATTCAAGTTATGGACCAACATGGTATGACGCTAAATAAGGAAAGGATTAAAATATGCCAGAATTACCAGAAGTTGAACATGTTAAAAGAGGTATAGAACCTTTTGTAATAAATGAAAAAATTGATAAAGTTATTTTTTCAGAGAAGGTAATCGAAGGTAAAAATAATCAAAGAGAAACAATTATAAAAGGTATAGAGTTAGATAGTTTTAAAAAATTAACTGAAGGTTATGTTATATCTGAAGTTCTTAGGCGTAGTAAGTACATCGTTTTTCATATTGAAAAAGACAATGATCATAGAATTTTGATAAGTCATTTAGGTATGGCAGGAGGATTTTTTGTAGTAGATGATTTAGAAGAAATTGGAACGCCAAATTACCGTAAACATTGGCAAGTGATTTTCGAACTTAACAATGGTAAAAAATTAGTTTACTCAGATATTAGACGTTTTGGAGAAATTAGAAATATTGCCAATTATGAAAGTTATCCTCCTTTTCTAGAAATAGCTCCAGAACCATTTGATAAAGAAGCAATGATACATTATCTGAGTTGTTTTGATATTAATAAATACGCTAATAAACCTATTAAACAAATGATTTTAGATCATAAAGTGATTGCCGGTGCTGGTAATATTTATGCTTGTGAAGCACTTTATAGAACTGGTATTCGACCTGATAAAATTGCTAACTCATTGAGTCATCAACAAAAAGAGATGTTATTTTATTATGTTCGAGAAGTTCTTGAAGAGGGTATTAAATACGGTGGAACAAGTATTTCTGATTATCGCCATGCTGACGGTAAAACCGGAGAAATGCAATTGCATTTAAATGTTTATAAACAGAAATATTGTAAAACATGTGGGCATGAAATAGAAACAAAAGTGATTGCCACTAGAAATAGTCATTTTTGCCCAAATTGTCAGAAATAAAGGAAGCGTGAAAATATGCCAAAGATTATTGGACTAACAGGTGGAATCGCAACTGGTAAATCAACAGTCTCAGAATTATTAACTGCTTATGGATTTAAGGTTGTTGATGCGGATGTTGCATCTCGAAAAGCTGTTAAGAAGGGTTCAAAAGGATTAGATCAAATAAGAGAGAAATTTGGTCAAGAAGCTATTGACGACAATGGTGAGATGAATCGTAAATATGTTGGAGAACTTGTCTTTAATAATCCAGAACAACGAATAGAACTTAATAAGATAGTTCATCCTATTGTTAGAGAAATAATGGAAGAAGAGAAGAATCACTACCTAAATGAGGGATACAATGTCATTATGGATATTCCTTTGTTATTTGAAAATGATTTACAAGATACTGTGGATGAAGTTTGGGTAGTTTACACTTCTGAAAGTATTCAAATTGAACGTTTAATGGAAAGAAATGATTTATCACAAGAAGATGCTAAGGCACGTGTGTATAGTCAAATATCTATTGATAAGAAAAGTAGAATGGCGGATCATGTCATAGACAATCTAGGTGATAAACTTGAATTAAAACAAAATTTACAACAACTTCTTGAAGAAGAAGGTTATATCGATTAATAAAGTTAACGTACACAAAGCATTGTTTTGTGTACGTTTTTTATTTTTGTATGTTAAATAATAAGTATAACTTATTTAAAATGATAGATAAAAGTTCGAACATGAGTATAGGGAAACGCTTTCAAAAGACAGATAATATGTTATACTAATTTCATAAAGTATAACATATAAATAAATGTTCAAGGGGTGCTTTTTAATGTCAACGAATATCGCGATTAATGGAATGGGTAGAATTGGAAGAATGGTGCTACGTATAGCTTTAAAAAACGAAAACTTAAATGTTGTAGCGATTAATGCAAGTTATCCTTCTGAAACTATTGCACATTTAATTAATTATGATACAACTCATGGTACATATGATAAAAAAGTTGAAGCAACAGAAAATGGTATTAAAGTAGATAATCATGAAATTAAACTTGTTTCTGATAGAAATCCAGAAAACTTACCATGGAATGAATTAGATATCGACATTGTTATTGAAGCTACTGGTAAATTTAATCATGGAGATAAAGCCATTGCTCATATTAATGCAGGTGCAAAGAAAGTATTACTCACAGGCCCTTCAAAAGGTGGAGAGGTACAAATGATTGTTAAAGGTGTTAATGATGACAAACTTGATATTAATCAATATGACATCTTTAGTAATGCTTCATGTACTACCAATTGTATCGGTCCAGTTGCAAAGGTCTTGAATGATAAGTTTGGCATTGTAAATGGTTTAATGACAACTGTTCATGCCATTACTAACGATCAAAAAAATATTGATAATCCTCATAAGGATTTACGTAGAGCACGTTCTTGCAATGAAAGTATTATTCCAACTTCAACTGGTGCCGCTAAAGCGCTTAAAGAAGTGTTACCAGAAGTTGAAGGGAAACTTCATGGAATGGCTTTACGTGTTCCAACTAAGAATGTCTCACTTGTTGATTTAGTCGTTGATTTAGAAAAAAATGTCACTGCTGAAGAAGTAAATGAAGCATTTAGACAATCGGACTTAGATGGCATTTTAGATGTTGAAGATGCACCTTTAGTATCAGTAGACTTTAATACGAATCCTAATTCTGCAGTTTTAGATTCTCAATCTACTATGGTTATGGGTGAGAATAAAGTAAAAGTAATTGCTTGGTATGATAATGAATGGGGTTACTCTAATCGTGTTGTAGAAGTAGCTGAACAAATTGGAGAACTGATTGAGAAAGTGGCCACTGTTAAAGCAGTATAATTAAAAAACAGTATAAGACATGTAATTATAAGCTGTCGACAAAGTATGAACAATCATAAAGTTAGTATTCATCTAACTCATATTGGTTGATCTTTATCCTTTGTTGACAGCTTTCTTTTTGGAAATTTGTAGTAAGACTTATATCTTTATAATAAAAACATTAGAAAGCGTAATTAACTTAATTTAAATTTCTGTTTTAAACATTTATCCAAAGATTCAATTTTATAGTAAAATATCATTTAAAAATCTATATTTATAGCATTAAAATCTAAATTCTAGCGTAAATAACCTTTCTTTTTTACAATACAATTATGTAGTATAATGTACGTTAATCAAACTTAAGAGGGTGACATAAATGAAATGCCCAAAATGTAATTCAACACATTCTAGAGTAGTTGATTCTAGACACGCAGATGATGCAAATGCAATAAGACGAAGAAGAGAATGTGAAAATTGTGGAACTCGGTTTACTACTTTTGAACACATTGAAGTAAGTCCGCTTATCGTTGTTAAAAAAGATGGTACTCGAGAACAATTTTTAAGAGAAAAAATATTAAATGGGTTAGTGAGATCTTGTGAAAAGAGACCAGTAAGATACCAACAATTGGAAGATATTACCAATAAAGTCGAATGGCAATTACGTGACGAAGGTCAAACTGAAATATCCTCAAGAGATATAGGAGAGCATGTTATGAAATTATTAATGCATGTTGATCAAGTCTCATATGTTAGATTTGCATCTGTCTACAAAGAGTTTAAGGACGTTGACCAATTACTTGCTTCAATGCAAGGAATCTTGAGTGATAATAAACGGAGTGATTATTAAATGGGATTACAGTCGTATGAGTATGGGTTAAGACCTCAAGATAGCTTCGAAGTCATCAAAGAATTTCAATTAACGACAGAACATTTAGAAATATTGAACCGTCTCTTTACGCCGTTAATCGGTCCGCAATCTATAGGGCTTTATCACTTTATCAATCAATTTGTAGACGACCATCATCATTATCCGCTCACTCATTACATATTTATGAATGAGTTAAAAATCAATCTTTTAGACTTTAGAAAGCAGATGGATTATTTAGAAGCTATCGGGTTAATTAAAACCTTTGTTAAGCATGAAGAGCAGCAAACACGATTTGTATATCAATTAATACAACCTCCTACAGCTTATCAATTTTTTAATGATCCTATGTTATCTGTTTTTTTATATAGTGAAGTTGATAAAAATCGTTATCAGTCTTTAAAGAATCATTTTGAAAAAGACAAAAAGGATTTAAGTCATTATCAACAAACGACTAGGAAGTTTACTGAAGTTTTTAATGTACCCAAAAAGGTTTTGAATCAAGATTTATCTAATCTTAAACAAGCTAATCACTATAGTGGTATTGATTTATCCAATGAGACATTTGATTTCGAAATGTTGAGCCATATGTTAAATCAACACTTTATCAGTAATGAAATCGTAACTAAAGATGCTAAAGAATTAATTATTCAATTGGCTACGTTATATGGTTTGACTGCCGATGGAATGAAAAAAGTTATATTAAATTCAATTACTAGTGCACAACAATTATCATTTGAAGAAATGCGCAAGCAAGCACGATCATATTATTTGATTGAACACGAAAATCATTTGCCTAAATTACAATTGAAAGGTGAGTCTTTTGATAAATCAACTCAAGAAAAAGATACACCCCTAGATAATACTGATGAATGGTTACAACTATTAGACGAAACTAGTCCTATAGATATGTTAGCGAGTTGGTCAGGTTCTGAACCTACGCAATCACAAAAAAGTATGATTGAAGAATTAATTGATAGAGAAAAAATGAGTTTCGGTGTGATTAATATACTATTGCAATTTGTTATGCTAAAAGAAGATATGAAGTTACCCAAATCTTACATATTCGAAATTGCATCAAATTGGAAGAAAAAAGATATTAAAACAGCTAAGCAAGCGTACAACTATGCACTTCAAGTTAATCAACCTAAAAGTTATGACCAAAATTTCAAAGGGAATAGAAACTATTCCAGACAAAACAAGCAACTTATTTCAAAAGAGAAAACTCCAAAATGGCTTGAAAATAGAGAGGCTCAATCAAATTCATCAGCTACAAAAGATTCAACCACAAAAGATGAAAAATTAGAAAAAGATCGAAAAGCATTCTTAGAACGTTTGAATAAAAAATGGGAGGAGGGCAATGAGTAATGAAAAGTTTCAAGAACATAATGGGTGCGTCAGACGACTTAAATAAACGTATTGAGAAAATCAAGCAAAATGTTATAAAAGACCCAGATGTTAAAGAGTTTCTAGAGCAACATCAATCTCAACTTACGAATGCAATGATTGATGAAGATTTAAATGTTTTACAAGAGTATAAAGATCAACAGAAGCATTATGATGGTCATCGTTTTGAAGAATGTCCTAATTTTGTTAAAGGGCACGTACCTGAGTTGTATATAGAAAATGAAAGAATTAAGATTAGATATTTGAAATGTCCATGTAAAATTAAACATGATGAAGAACGCTTTAACTCTCAACTCATCACCTCACATCATATGCAACGTGATACATTAGATGCAAAATTAAAAGATATTTACATGACTGAACGTGATCGTTTGGACGTAGCGATGGCTGCAGATGAAATATGCACAAATATAGCTAATAATGAAAAAGTAAAAGGATTATATTTGTATGGCCCTTTTGGAACAGGTAAGTCATTTATATTAGGTGCAGTTGCTAATCAACTCAAATCGAAGAAGATTTCATCCACTATTGTTTACTTACCTGAATTTATTCGTACTTTAAAAGGTGGCTTCAAAGACGGTAGTTTTGAAAAGAAACTAGAACGTGTGCGTGAAGCTAATATACTTATGCTTGATGATATAGGTGCTGAAGAGGTTACACCATGGGTAAGAGATGAAATTATCGGACCATTATTACATTATAGAATGGTTCATGAGTTACCTACGTTTTTCAGTTCGAACTTCGACTATAGTGAATTAGAGCATCATTTATCTATGACGAGAGATGGAGCTGAGAAAACTAAAGCAGCTAGAATTATTGAACGTGTGAAAACACTATCTACGCCATATTATTTAGAAGGTAAAAATTATAGAAACAATTGAATTTTATCTTATGAGGTGTATAATGGACTTAAATCTTAATCGTTGAAACTATTGAAGATAAGATAATTTAATCACTATTACACAGAAAGTCATTAGTTGATGAGAATATGGCTAATATATTAAATTATTACTACTTCATAATGATATTTGTAATGAATATCCGGCTCGAGACCGTTATCTCATGTAGAGTAGCTTAGTTATTATTTTTATAAAGCTGAGCAACTAGGGTGGTACCACGACAAACTCGTCCCTTGTTATAGGGGGCGAGTTTTTTGTTTTGTGGATATTTATCTTAATCATTCAATAAGTCAACGATCAGATCTTTTTAATATTTAGGAGGGTTTAATATGGATCAAATTAATATTCAATTTCCAGATGGTAATTCAAAAGAATTTGATAAAGGTACTACTACTGAAGACATCGCTCAATCTATTAGCCCAGGTTTAAGAAAGAAAGCTGTAGCAGGTAAATTTAATGGTCAAATGGTAGATTTAACTAGACCACTTGAGGAAGATGGATCAATTGAGATTGTTACACCAGGTAGTGAAGAGGCTTTAGAGGTTTTACGACATTCTACTGCGCATTTAATGGCACAAGCTTTGAAGCGTTTATATGGTGATGTGAAATTTGGTGTAGGTCCGGTGGTTGAAGGCGGATTTTACTATGACTTTGATATGGATGAAAAAGTATCATCAGATGATTTTGAAAAAATAGAAAAAACGATGAAGCAAATCGTTAATGAGAATTATAAAATAGAACGAAAAGTTGTAAGTAGAGATGAAGCTAAAGAATTCTTCAAAGATGATCCATATAAATTAGAACTTATTGATGCAATTCCAGAAGATGAGAGCGTTACTTTATACTCACAAGGTGAATTCACTGATTTATGTCGTGGTGTACATGTACCTTCGACTTCTAAGATAAAAGAGTTTAAATTACTATCAACTGCAGGTGCTTATTGGCGTGGTGACAGTAACAATAAAATGTTACAACGTATATACGGTACTGCGTTTTTTGATAAAAAGGATTTAAAAGCGCATTTACAAATGCTTGAAGAACGTCGTGAAAGAGATCACCGTAAAATCGGTAAAGATTTAGAATTATTTACTAATAGCCAACTTGTTGGTGCTGGATTACCTTTATGGTTACCAAATGGCGCTACAATCAGACGTGAAATTGAACGCTATATTGTAGATAAAGAAGTGAGCATGGGATATGACCATGTATATACTCCAGTATTAGCAAATGTTGATTTATATAAAACTTCTGGTCACTGGGATCATTACCAAGATGACATGTTTCCACCTATGAAATTAGATGAAACTGAAGAAATGGTATTAAGACCAATGAACTGTCCACACCATATGATGATTTATAATAATAAACCACACTCTTACCGAGAATTACCAATCCGTATTGCGGAATTAGGTACTATGCATAGATATGAAGCAAGTGGTGCAGTTTCAGGTTTACAACGTGTTCGTGGAATGACTCTTAACGATTCTCATATATTCGTGAGACCAGATCAAATTAAAGAAGAGTTCAAAAGAGTAGTCAATATGATTCAAGAAGTTTATGAAGACTTCGGTTTTAAGGATTACACTTTCAGATTAAGCTACAGAGACCCAGAAGATAAAGAAAAATATATGGATGATGATGAAATGTGGAATAAAGCTGAATCAATGCTCAAAGAAGCAGTTGATGAAATGGGTCTACCATATGTAGAAGCTATTGGTGAAGCGGCATTTTATGGTCCTAAACTTGATGTTCAAGTTAAAACTGCGATGGGTAAAGAAGAAACTTTATCTACTGCGCAGCTTGATTTCTTACTACCTGAACGTTTTGAACTCACTTATATTGGTAGTGATGGTGAACAACATAGACCAGTAGTTATTCACCGAGGTGTTGTTTCTACAATGGAACGTTTCGTCGCATTCCTTACTGAAGAAACTAAAGGAGCTTTCCCAACATGGTTAGCACCAAAACAAGTCGAAATCATTCCAGTTAATGTAGATTTACATTATGATTACGCCCGCCAATTACAAGATGAACTTAAATCGCAAGGCGTTCGTGTTGAGATTGATGATCGTAATGAAAAAATGGGTTATAAAATTCGTGAAGCGCAAATGCAAAAAATACCATACCAAATTGTTGTAGGGGATAAAGAAGTAGAAAATAATGAAGTCAATGTAAGACAATATGGTTCCCAAGATCAAGAAACACTTGAAAAAGATGAATTTATTTGGAATTTGGTGGATGAAATTCGTTTGAAAAAACATAGATAACCTTGAAAAGATAGGTCGTATCATGTATATTACAGATGAATGAAATAAAATTAGAGTTAGAGGTTGCATCTTTAATTAGTAACTAGTCAGAAGTCGTATGGGACATGTGTTGAATTAGTGAAAGGTAACGATGCCGAAACAATTGTAAAACCATAATTTATAATTGTTGGGACAGTTTTCGACAAGAAGCTGTACTGTCACAGAATGTGATGTGCTACCTTATATAGATAAAACCTAAGTGGTTGCATATCTTAAAGGTATGTAACCACTTTTTATTTTCGTATTGTGTAGTATTTAGCTTATTAAATGATTTAGTGCTATTATTGTTACAAAGTTTGTTGCTTATAAATTTTTTAATCAAACTTTCATATTTAAAATATATATTTATTACACAAAGAGAAAAATAGTTACATGTTAGCCTCTAAGACAAGGAAAGGGAGCTTCTATGAGTAAAAAAGAAAATCAAAATGACGGTGTCCAAAGAGGATTAAAAGACCGTCATATTTCAATGATCGCTATAGGCGGTTGTATTGGTACAGGTCTATTCATGACATCTGGTGGTGCTATTCATGATGCTGGTGCGTTAGGTGCTTTAATTGCTTATGCAATTATTGGTACAATGGTATTCTTCCTGATGACATCTCTTGGGGAAATGGCTACTTATTTACCAGTTTCCGGTTCATTTAGTACATATGCTACACGCTTTGTTGATCCATCACTGGGATTTGCATTAGGTTGGAACTATTGGTTTAACTGGGTAATAACTGTTGCTGCTGATGTTACCATTGCTGCACAGGTTATACAGTATTGGTCACCTATGCAAGGTATACCAGCGTGGGTTTGGAGTTGTATCTTTTTAGTAATTATATTTGCCCTAAATTCTTTATCAGTGAGAATTTATGGTGAAAGTGAATATTGGTTCGCTTTAATAAAAGTAATAACTGTAGTTATATTTATTGTCATTGGTTTATTAACAATTGTTGGAATTATGGGTGGTAAATACGTCGGTTTTGATACATTTACCAAAGGTGATGGTCCTATTCTAGGTGGAAATTTAGGTGGTAGCCTATTATCAATTTTAGGAGTATTCCTTGTTGCAGGTTTCTCATTCCAAGGAACAGAATTAATAGGTATCACAGCTGGTGAGTCTGAAAATCCAGAAAGAGCCGTCCCTAAAGCGATTAAGCAAGTGTTTTGGCGTATCTTATTATTTTACATTTTAGCAATATTCATAATAGGTATGTTAATTCCTTATGATAGTAAGTCTCTAATGGGCGGTGGAGATAGCATTTCTACTTCTCCATTTACACTTGTGTTCAAAAATGCTGGTCTTGCTTTTGCAGCATCATTTATGAACGCCGTTATATTAACGTCTGTTTTATCTGCTGGTAACTCAGGAATGTATGCATCAACTCGTATGTTATATTCAATGAGTAAAGACAAATTAGCATTTTCTTCTTTTGGTAAGACTAACAAAAGTGGCGTACCTTATTTATCATTAATTGCTACTGGTGTACTTGTTGTAATTATCTTTGCTTTACAGCATATAAGTGGAGATGCATATGAATATATTGTTGCAGCTAGTGGTATGACAGGGTTTATCGCTTGGGTAGGTATAGCAATAAGTCACTATAGATTCAGACGAGCATTTGATAAACAAGATTATGATAAAAGTAAACTTAAATATAAGGCTAAGCTGTTCCCATTTGGCCCTATATTTGCAGGTATATTATGTATAATTGTTATCATCGGACAAGATGTAGACTTTATAAAAACAGGACATTTTGATCTTAATCGTTTTGTTATTACTTATATGGGAATACCTGTTTTCTTAGCATTCTTCATTTACCATAAGCTACGCTATAAAACGAAAATGATTCCACTTAAAAAAGTTGATTTAAGACAAGATGTTTCGATGGATGAAATTAGACATCACAATAAATAACAAAAAAACAATTGACTTACATGTTTATTATTGATATGATTAGTAACGTTGAATACGAAACGAACCAAGTAGAAGCACCCGCTTCTCACCTGTAGCGACGCAATAGCAGTTGGCAGGTTAATCATGTTACACAATAAATGTGTGGAAGAAGAGCGGGTATTGTTACTCGCTCTTCTTTTTTGCTTGGGACAATTTCGTAAAACTCTAGGAGGTGTCAACCATAGCAAAAGATCAAACTCAAGTTAATGAGAGAATTCGTGCAAAAGAACTACGTTTAATCGGCCAAGATGGTGATCAAATTGGTGTGAAATCGAAACGTGAAGCTTTAGAAATGGCTGAACGAGTTGATTTAGATTTAGTTGTTGTCGCACCAAATGCGAAACCACCTGTTGCGAGAATTATGGACTACGGTAAATATAAATTCGAACAACAGAAAAAAGAAAAAGAAATGAAGAAGAAACAAAAAGTCATTAATGTTAAAGAATTACGTTTAAGTCCAACAATTGAGGAACATGATTTCCAAACTAAGTTGAAAAATGGACGTAAATTCTTATCTAAAGGCGACAAATGTAAAGTTTCTATTCGTTTCAGAGGTCGTGCGATTACGCATAAAGAAATTGGTCAACGTGTATTAGAACAATTTGCAGATGAATGTAAAGATATAGCAACAGTTGAACAAAAGCCTAAAATGGAAGGGCGTCAAATGTTTATCATGTTAGCGCCTATCAATGAAAAATAATCGTTAAATAATAGGAGGAAATGAATCATGCCTAAAATGAAAACTCACCGTGGAGCTGCTAAACGTGTTAAAAGAACTGGTTCTGGTCAATTAAAACGTTCAAGAGCTTTCACATCTCACTTATTCGCAAACAAAAACACTAAACAAAAGCGTCAATTACGTAAAGCTAAATTAGTTTCAAAAAGTGATATGAAACGCGTAAAACAATTATTAGCTTACAAAAAATAATATTTAATACGAAATTACAAGATAGATAATATCTAAGGAGGAATTATTATGCCACGAGTTAAAGGTGGAACAGTAACAAGAGCACGTCGTAAAAAAACGATTAAATTAGCTAAAGGTTACTTCGGTTCAAAACATACATTATATAAAGTAGCTAAACAACAAGTAATGAAATCAGGTCAATATGCTTTCCGTGACCGTCGTCAACGTAAACGTGACTTCCGTAAATTATGGATTACACGTATTAACGCTGCTGCACGTCAACACGACATCAGCTATTCTCGTTTAATGAACGGTTTGAAAAAAGCTGAAATCGATATTAACCGTAAAATGTTATCAGAAATTGCTATTTCAGATGACAAAGCTTTCGGTGAATTAGTTACTAAAGCTAAAGAAGCTTTAAAATAATATTAGATTAAGAGATGACTCAGGTGTCATCTCTTTTTTTATGGCAATTCATAGTTGTGTATCATTATCAATTGCCATTAAGATTTTTGTTATTAAAACTTCATAATAAAGTAAATCGCAAAATAAGTAGATTTTTGCTAAAATGACTGATATAAAAGTATATACCTAAAGGAGATTAATATGTCTAAATTTGATGAACAAATTATCGTTGTTCCACGAAAAGTACTATTTAATGATGAGAAAAATGCTTTTAATGGATTTTTACATAAAAATAATATTAAAGGTAAAGATATCTTTAATGCACTAAATGAATACGAAGTAAAAAGACGTGGAGATATGGAAGAGGATTCCACATTTAAACAGCTTATTTCATATTGTTTATTAGAAAATGAAAAAGGTGAAATCCTTGTATATGAGCGCTTATCTGGCGGAGGAGAAAAAAGGTTGCATGGTCAATCTTCTATAGGAGTAGGTGGTCATATGAACGATGTTATGGGAGCAGACTCTATCAATGAAGTACTAAGAGTTAATGCTCAAAGAGAATTAGAAGAAGAAGTTGGCCTTGCAAAAGAAGATTCTCAAAACATGGAATATCTTGGATTTATTAACGATGATAATAATGAAGTAGGAAAAGTTCACATGGGCATTGTTTTTAAAATAACTGTAAGTACTACTGATGTTGAAGCGAAAGAGACAGATACCCTTAGAATTAAATGGGTAGAAAAGGGTAGTATTGAGTCGTATGATGATTTTGAGACATGGAGTGCTTTAATTCTTCAAGATTTATAAAGATTGGAGTGCATAATCAATGTCAAATGTAATTCCATTTCCACAATCAGAGGAGAAAATAAGAAAGCAAATTAATGAAGCTCAAACGAGTCTTGATCTTGATTTAATGTATGATTTGTTTGAGAAGTATGAAATGCATTTTGAACTTAGTGAAGAATTAGCATTGAAAAAATGTTGGATGCTTCATCAGATGAGCTCTTTTTTAGAATTAAGAGAAGAAGCAATTATATTATTAAAGCGTGGATTAAATTGCTATGACGATTTAATGATTTATTATATAAAAAGTTTAAATGGATTAGGTCAATATTACCAAGCGGTCGAAGTAATTAATCAAATTATCGATGAAGTTAAAAATCATAAAACGAGAATGGAATTATTTCCATTGAAAGAATATGCACAATCTAAACTTGATCAAGATAGAAAAATGATTTCAACTTCTTTATCTCAATTTGATGAGTTCAATAGTAGAGAACAGACAGCACTAATCCTCCAACTTATTGATAACGGTCATTATCAATTTAAAGAAAGTATCGCTCATTTATTAACAACATTAGATTTACCTAATAATATAAAAAGCTTGATGCTAGAATATTTAAGATTTGCGGGTTATCAACGAACAATTGATATTAACAAATATCGTCTTAGTGCACAAGTTATACCATCGAAATTATGTGGACTTGAACATACAATAATGAAGAAACTAGTTATTCCTCAAGTAATTCAAAGGCTTGAAGATGGGGCTTTGAATATTGTAGATGTGGCTCATCATATCATGAATAATCACTCGATTCTTCTATATCCATTAAATATTGAAGATTTGTATGATATAGAAGATTGGATAAATGCATACGATGTTTATTTCAAAGCGTTACTTGGTATAGATATAACTGTTGAAAACTTAAACACACTTGAATTCATAAAATCTTTAGATATTGAAAGCTAAAATTCATTTGTTGCAAATTAGCTAAAAGAATTTTAATATAGTATCTATTGAAAACAAATAAACATGAAAAAGTCAGTATTTTCAATGTTTGTTTACGTTTTGAACCTATGATATAATAGGGAAGTTGAAAAAATAAATTAGTCAATCATGGAGGTATTTATACATGACAGCAACTTGGGAAAAAAAGGAAGGTAACGAAGGCGTATTAACAGTTACAGTTCCAGCAGAAAAAGTAGACAAAGCATTAGATCAAGCATTCAAAAAAGTAGTTAAACAAATTAATGTGCCTGGTTTCCGTAAAGGTAAAGTGCCTCGTCAAATTTTTGAACAACGTTTTGGTGTAGAGGCATTATACCAAGATGCAGTTGATATCTTATTACCTGAAGCTTACGGTGAAGCTATTGATGAAACTGGTATCAACCCAGTAGCGCAACCTGAAGTAAGCGTTACTCAAATTGAAAAAGGTAAAGACTTTATTTTCGATGCTACAGTAACAGTTGAACCTGAAGTTAAATTGGGCGACTATAAAGGTCTTGAAATTGAAAAACAAGATACTGAACTTACAGATGATGAATTGCAAGAATCAATTGATCATAGTTTAGGTCATTTAGCAGAAATGGTTGTTAAAGAAGATGGAGCTGTTGAAAATGGCAATACAGTAAACATCGACTTCACAGGTTCTGTTGACGGTGAAGAATTTGAAGGTGGACAAGCTGAAGGTTACGACCTAGAAGTTGGTTCTGGTTCATTCATTCCAGGATTTGAAGAACAATTAGAAGGTATGAAAACTGGCGAAGAAAAAGATGTAGTCGTTACATTCCCAGAAGAATACCATGCTGAAGAATTAGCTGGTAAGGAAGCTACTTTCAAAACTAAAGTCAATGAAATTAAATATAAAGACGTTCCAGAGCTTAATGATGAAATTGCGAACGAATTAGATTCTAATGCTGAAACAGTAGATGAGTATAAAGAAAACTTACGCAAACGTTTATCTGAACAAAAAGCTACTGAAGCTGAAAATACTGAAAAAGAAGAAGCCATCAACAAAGCAACTGAGAACACTACAATCGACATTCCAGAGGCTATGGTTAACACTGAATTAGATCGTATGATTCAAGAGTTTGGCCAAAGAATTCAACAACAAGGTTTAGATTTACAAACTTATTATCAAATCTCAGGTCAAAATGAAGATCAACTAAGAGAACAAATGAAAGACGATGCAGAGCAACGCGTTAAAACAAACTTAACTTTAACTGCTATTGCTGATGCTGAAAATGTTGAAGTTTCAGACGAAGACATCGATAAAGAATTAGAAAAAATGAGTGAACAATTTAATATTTCAGTTGAAGATATTAAATCAACATTAGGTAATACTGACATTGTTAAAAATGATGTTCGTATCCAAAAAGTTATTGACTTATTAAGAGATAATGCTAAATATGTTGAATCAACAAAAGAAGACTAATTAACAAGTAAAGTTAATTTAACTTGCGCTATTTAATCAATTACTGATTGTTCGTATACTATGTTAATGTCATAAAGTGGGAGAGGGGCGAAATATAATTTGTCAAAATTATTTTCATTGTCCCTCTCCCAACTTACCCTACTTGTAGAATTTCGCTAAAATGAAATTCACTATGTTGGGCCCTGTTGACAAAGATGAATATGTTGGAAGAATCTTGGTATAAGCGCGCTTCCAATTCAGACATCTACTGCCAATATGTTGAGTGAGGCTGAGACAATGAATCATGTCCCAGCCTCATAACTATGTAAGCAGATAAATTGTAAATGTATAAAGTTGCATTGTAGAATACAATCTAGTATAGTCTTTAAAGAATAGGGGTGTATATAAGAATGTTCAAATTCAATGAAGATGAAGAAAATTTAAAATGTTCTTTCTGCGGTAAAGACCAAGATCAAGTTAAAAAATTAGTCGCAGGAAGTGGCGTATATATTTGTAATGAGTGTATTGAATTATGCTCTGAAATCGTTGAAGAAGAATTAGCTCAAAATACGTCTGAAGGATTTACTGAATTACCAACTCCTAAAGAAATAATGGATCATTTAAATGAATATGTTATCGGCCAAGAAAAAGCTAAAAAATCATTAGCAGTAGCTGTATATAATCATTACAAACGAATTCAACAATTAGGACCAAGCGATGATGATGTTGAACTACAGAAAAGTAACATCGCTTTAATAGGTCCAACGGGTAGCGGTAAAACATTATTAGCTCAAACATTAGCTAAAACGCTTAATGTACCTTTTGCTATTGCTGATGCAACAAGTCTTACTGAAGCCGGTTACGTTGGTGATGATGTTGAAAATATACTATTACGTTTAATCCAAGCTGCAGACTTTGATATAGATAAAGCTGAAAAAGGTATCATTTATGTAGATGAGATTGATAAAATTGCTCGTAAATCTGAAAATACTTCAATTACACGTGATGTTTCAGGTGAAGGTGTACAACAAGCATTACTTAAAATTTTAGAAGGTACAACTGCAAGTGTTCCTCCACAAGGTGGCCGTAAACATCCAAATCAAGAATTAATTCAAATTGATACGACAAATATATTATTTATTTTAGGCGGTGCCTTTGATGGTATTGATGAAGTTATCAAACGTCGTCTAGGTGAAAAAGTTATTGGCTTTGCTAGTAATGAAGCAGACAAATACGATGAAGAAGCACTATTAGAACAAATTAGACCTGAAGATTTACAATCATATGGTTTAATTCCGGAATTTATCGGACGTGTTCCTATTGTTGCAAACCTTGAAACATTAGACGTTGCAGCGCTTAAAAATATTTTAACTCAACCTAAAAATGCATTAGTTAAACAATATACTAAAATGCTTGAGTTAGATAATGTTGAGTTAGAATTCACTGAAGAAGCGTTATCTGCTATAAGTGAAAAAGCTATTGAGCGTAAGACTGGTGCTCGTGGTTTACGTTCTATTATTGAAGAAGCACTTATTGATATTATGTATGACGTGCCATCAACTGAAAATGTAAGTAAAGTTGTTATAACTGAAAATACAATTAATGAAGAGATTGAACCTGAATTATATGATTCAGAAGGTAATCTTGTTAATGAAGATAAAACTTCTGCTTAATTTAAAAGCTAAACAGTGTCACACTTCTGTGACACTGTTTTTTTATGTGTTGATTTAAATATATAATCAAATATATCTTATCGACACTAAATCATATATAATGTTAGAGTTAAGTTAAATTTAAGTGATAAAGAGAGGATCTAACATGAATATTAATCCTAATAATATTGAATTAATAATTAGTGCTGTTCAAGAGGCTCAATATCCTGAGACAAATTTGTCAGAAGTTGCTTTAAGCGGTCGTTCAAATGTTGGTAAATCAACATTTATCAATAGTATGATAGGACGAAAAAATATGGCTCGAACATCTCAACAACCTGGTAAAACTCAAACACTTAATTTCTTTAATATCGATGAACAACTTATCTTTGTAGATGTACCAGGGTATGGCTATGCAAAAGTGAGTAAAGCACAAAGAGAAAAATTCGGAAAAATGATAGAAGAGTATTTAACTCAACGAGAAAATCTAAGACTTGTCATACAACTCGTTGATTTAAGACATAATCCGACTGAAGATGATGTGCTTATGTATAATTATCTCAAACATTTTGATATACCTACTCTAGTTATCTGCACTAAAGAAGATAAAATCGCTAAAGGAAAAGTGCAAAAGCATTTAAAAAATATTAAGGATAAACTTGAATTAGAACCTGAGGACAGTATTATTAGTTATTCTTCTATTAAAAATAATAAGCAACAACAAATTTGGGATCTCATCTCAACTTATTTATAATTATTATTGATTAAGATTGCTTAAACGAGTACAAATTTAGATATGAACTATATTTGATGGAAGATAATATTAATGCTTGTAATGATTTTGACAAAAAATTGAAGTTAGATTAGAATATTTCTAATTTATTTGAGCAATCAACTTAAATGTGTATATAAATGTGTTATACTTGGATTATTGTTAGTATATGGAGGGCGTTATAAATGCATTTTATTGCAATTAGCATAAATCATCGAACTGCTGATGTAGCATTAAGAGAGCAAGTTGCTTTTAGAGATGATGCCTTGCGATTAGCCCATGAAGATTTATATGAAACTAAATCTATTTTAGAAAATGTCATTTTATCTACATGTAATCGTACTGAAGTATACGCCGTTGTTGATCAAATCCATACAGGACGCTACTATATTCAACGATTTTTAGCACGTTCATTTGGATTCGATGTAGATGATATTAAAGTAATGTCAGAAGTCAAAGTGGGGGACGACGCAGTAGAACATTTATTGCGTGTGATTTCTGGTCTTGATTCAATAGTACTTGGTGAAACTCAAATTTTAGGTCAAATGCGTGATGCATTCTTCCTTGCCCAAGAAACAGGTACTACTGGAACGATATTTAATCATTTATTTAAACAGGCAATTACTTTTGCTAAACGCGCACATAGTGAAACAGACATTGCAGATAATGCAGTAAGTGTTTCATACGCTGCAGTTGAATTAGCTAAAAAGGTATTCGGTAAATTAAAAAGTAAACATGCTGTCATTATTGGTGCAGGGGAAATGAGTGAATTATCACTCTTAAATCTTTTAGGTTCTGGTATCTCAAACATTACTATTGTCAATCGTACTCTAGCTAAAGCAGAAATTTTAGCTAATAAACATAATGTATCATTTGATTCTTTAGATGCTTTACCTTCATTGTTAGAGCAAACTGATATTGTAATCAGCTCTACAAGTTCTCAAGATTATATCATTACTAATGAAATGATTAATCAAATTTCTGATCGTAGAAAAGTTGATTCATTGGTTATGATTGATATAGCGGTACCTCGTGATATTGAACCAGGTATCGATGCAATCACTAATATTTTTAACTATGACGTTGATGATTTAAAAGGTTTAGTTGACGCTAATTTAAGAGAACGTCAACTTGCAGCTGAAACGATTGCACAACAAATTCCAGCTGAAATTGACTCACACAATGAATGGGTTAATATGTTAGGTGTCGTACCTGTCATTCGAGCATTACGTGATAAAGCTATGGATATACAATCAGAAACGATGGATAGTATTGACCGTAAATTACCTCATCTTTCAGAAAGAGAAAGAAAAGTAATTTCTAAGCATACAAAAAGTATTATTAATCAAATGTTGAAAGATCCAATCAAACAGGCTAAAGAATTAAGTAGTGATAAGAAAAGTACTGAAAAATTAGAGCTATTTCAAAACATTTTTGACATTGAAGCCGAAGATCCTAGAGAAAAGGCTAAGCTAGAAAAAGAGAGTAAAGCACAGGAGATCTCTGCTCGTCGAATTTTTAGTTTTGAATAAGCATATTAATATGGTGATAATATGCAAGAAACCCTGTTTATTCGATTTCATGAAATTATATTAATTATATATATTCTAAGTATAGTGTTCTATTTTATAGATTTTATTAGTAAAAGTTATAAAGTTAGGACTTTAGGCGTTTATTCATTAGGGATTGTTTGGGTATTACAAACAATCTCTTTATCTGTTTTTATCATTCAAACTCAAAAAGTGCCTTTAAATTCGATATTTGATGTCTTTTTCACACTTACGTGGATTATTATTTCACTTTCTTTAATATTGAATTTAATTAAAGTTCTTAATTTCTCCGTTTTCTTCTTGAATTTAGTAGGATTAGCACTTATGGCGATGAACACGTTTCAGCCTGAACACTATCAAACACAGGTACAACAAGTAGCTGTGATTAATGAACTTTTACTTGTTCATATAGGTTTAGCTGTGTTAAGTTACGCCTTCTTTGCAGTAGCATTTGTGAATGCTTTGCTATACATTATTCAATATAGAAACTTAAAAGAGAAAATTTTTGATCAAAATTACTTTAGAATTGGTAGCGTCGCTACTTTAGAGTCGATTATATTTTACTCCACACTAATAGGCTTTATCGTTCTTATTTTGAGTATTATTTTAGGTGCTCAATGGGGCGTTTTTGCCATCGGTAATCGTATTTTTATAGATCCAAAAGTTATCTTTTCTTCAATTATTACTTTATTATATGGTGTTTACATCCTGTTACGTATTAGAAAATGGATTGCACAAAGAAATTTAATTTATTTTAATATCATTCTATTCTGTCTTAGTATGATTAATTTATTCTTTACAACGCACTTTAATTAAAAAGTTGCTTAATTTTTACTATTTCGAGTATTTAATAGATTTTAGTACCTAGGAGGCATTCAACATATGCGTAAACTCGTTGTTGGATCACGTAGAAGTAAACTAGCTTTGACTCAAAGTCAACAATTTATAGATAAATTAAAAAAAATCGATCCTGATTTAGACATCGAAATCAAAGAAATTGTTACAAAAGGGGACCAAATTGTAGATAAACAACTATCCAAAGTTGGAGGTAAAGGTCTATTTGTTAAAGAAATTCAAAATGAATTATTTAATAAAGAAAGCGATATGGCTATTCATTCTCTGAAAGATGTGCCAAGTATTATTCCCGAAGGTCTTACATTAGGATGTATTCCAGATCGTGAAGTTCCATTCGATGCTTATATTTCGAAAAATCACACCCCACTAAGTGAGTTAACAGAGGGTAGTATAGTCGGTACAAGTTCACTTCGTCGAGGTGCACAGATTTTATCTAAATATCCTCATTTGGAAATTAAATGGATCCGCGGTAATATAGATACGCGTTTAAAAAAATTAGAAACAGAAGATTATGATGCAATTATACTCGCTGCAGCAGGTCTAAAACGTATGGGTTGGTCAGACGACATAGTTACAACTTATTTAGATAAAGATGTCCTTCTACCAGCTATTGGACAAGGAGCACTAGGTATAGAATGTAGAAGCGATGATAAAGAACTTTTAGAGTTGCTTAAAAAAGTGCATAATCAAGATGTCGCACAATGTGTTACTGCTGAACGTACCTTCTTGTCGGAGATGGATGGCAGTTGCCAAGTACCCATCGGTGGGTACGCCACTATAGATGGTGATAAGCAAATCGAGTTCACAGGATTAATTATGACACCAGATGGAAAAGAACGTTATGAACATACTGCCAAAGGTTTAGATCCTGTTGAATTAGGTCAAGAAGTTAGTCGCGTATTGAAAGAACAAGGCGCTTATGAAATTATTAGAAAGTTAAATGAGGAAAATAATTAAAAAGATTACCATGTCTTAAAGGTGGAACTCAATGATGAAACCAGTTATAGTTATGACCCAAACAAGTAAAGTTCAAAGTAATTTAGTCAATATTATTCATAAACCATTGATTCAAATACAAGAACTTTCGTTTAATGAGCATTTGCTTAATCATGACTATGACTGGCTTATTTTTTCTTCTAAAAATGCAGTCAAATACTTTTATGAGTATTTAAAAAGCGTTAAAGTTAAGAAGGTAGCAGTTATCGGCGAGAAAACGGCTCAATACTGTGAGGATTTAAATATAAATGTTGATTTTATTCCAAGTGATTTTTCTCAAGAAGGATTTCTTAAAGAGTTTAATTCTATGAATCAGCGAATCTTACTTCCTTCTAGTCAGCTTGCACGACCAAAATTAGCACATCAATTGAATATTAATAATGTTGTGATTAAGATTGATTTATATAAACCTATACCTCACCATCAAAATATTAATGAGGTTAAACAACTTGTAAAAAATAATGAATTAGATGCTATAACTTTCTCAAGCTCATCTGCAGTTCGTTATTATTTTGAAAATGGAGATACTCCAGAGTTTCACCATTACTATGCGATAGGTAAGCAAACAGCTACAGTTCTTAAAAATTATAATCAAAATGTGCAAGTTGCTGATTCACAAACTTCGGAATCAATAATAGCCAAAATTTTAGAAAGTAGGGAGAATAATGAAATTTGATAGACATAGAAGACTACGTTCTTCTCATACAATGCGAGATTTAGTGAGAGAGACACACGTGAGAAAAGAGGATTTAATTTATCCTATTTTCGTAGTCGAACAAGATGACATTAAATCTGAAATTCATTCACTACCTGGTGTATATCAAATTAGTTTAAATCTATTACATGAAGAAATTAAAGATGCTTATGATTTAGGCATTAGAGCAATAATGTTCTTTGGAGTGCCTAATAACAAAGACGATGTAGGTTCAGGTGCATACGATCATAACGGTGTTGTACAAGAAGCAACGCGTATTGCTAAAAAAATGTATGATGACTTGTTAATTGTTGCGGATACTTGTCTATGTGAATATACAGATCACGGCCATTGTGGCGTTATTGATGATCATACTCATGATGTTGACAATGATAAGTCATTACCTTTATTAGTTAAAACTGCTATATCACAAGTAGAAGCAGGCGCAGATATTATCGCTCCAAGTAATATGATGGATGGTTTCGTTGCAGAAATTAGGAAAGGCTTAGATCAAGCTGGGTACGAAAATATTCCAATTATGAGTTATGGTATTAAATATGCGTCTAGTTTCTTCGGTCCGTTCCGTGATGCAGCAGATTCAGCTCCATCTTTCGGTGACAGAAAAACTTATCAAATGGATCCAGCAAATCGTTTAGAAGCATTGAGAGAATTAGAAAGCGATCTTAAAGAAGGTTGCGATATGATGATTGTTAAGCCAGCTTTAAGTTACTTAGATATTGTTAGAGACGTAAAAAATAATACTAATGTTCCTGTTGTTGCATACAATGTCAGTGGTGAATATAGCATGACTAAAGCTGCGGCCCTCAATGGTTGGATTGATGAAGAAAAAATTGTGATGGAACAAATGATTTCTATGAAACGTGCTGGTGCGGATTTAATCATCACTTACTTTGCTAAGGATATTTGTCGCTATTTAGATAAGTAATGAATCACTACTAAGGAGGATTTTATTTATGGGTTATGAAAAATCTATAAAAGCTATGGAAACAGCTGAAAATTTAATGCCTGGAGGTGTTAATAGCCCTGTCAGAGCATTTAAATCGGTAGATACACCTGCTATTTTTATGGATCATGCAGACGGTTCTAAAATATATGATATAGATGGCAATGAATACATTGATTATGTACTAAGTTGGGGACCACTAATTTTAGGACATAAAAATAAACGTGTGATAGAAAAGCTTCATGAAGCAGTTGATAACGGTACAAGCTTTGGTGCTTCAACGTTACAAGAAAATAAACTAGCAGAACTCGTGATTGACAGAGTGCCATCAATAGAAAAAGTAAGAATGGTGTCTTCAGGTACTGAAGCTACACTTGATACTCTACGTTTAGCTAGAGGGTATACAGGTCGTAGTAAAATAATTAAGTTTGAAGGTTGCTATCATGGTCATAGTGATTCTTTATTAATTAAAGCTGGTTCTGGCGTAGCTACATTAGGATTACCGGACTCTCCTGGTGTACCAGAGGGAATTGCTAAAAACACAATAACAGTTCCTTATAATGATTTAGAATCATTAAAATTAGCTTTTGAAAAATATGGTGACGATATCGCTGGTGTAATTGTTGAACCAGTAGCAGGTAATATGGGTGTAGTTCCGCCTTTAGAAGGATTCTTACAAGGTTTACGTGACATTACAAATGAATATGGTTCTTTACTTATTTTTGATGAAGTAATGACTGGTTTCCGCGTAGGATATAATTGTGCTCAAGGTTACTTTGGTGTTACTCCAGACTTAACTTGTTTAGGAAAAGTTATTGGTGGCGGATTACCAGTTGGTGCATTTGGTGGTAAAAAAGAAATTATGGATCAAATAGCTCCAGTAGGAAATATTTATCAAGCTGGAACTCTATCAGGAAATCCTTTAGCAATGACGAGTGGGTATGAAACATTAAGTCAGCTAACTCCTGAGTCTTATGAATATTTTAATGAATTAGGGGACATTCTTGAAAAAGGTCTAAAAGATGTATTCGCTAAACATAATGTACCTATTACTGTAAATAGAGCAGGCTCAATGATAGGATACTTCCTAAATGAGGGCCCTGTTACTAATTTTGATGAAGCAAATAAAAGTGATTTAGAACTATTTAGTAATATGTATAGAGAAATGGCAAAAGAAGGTGTATTCTTACCGCCATCTCAATTCGAGGGTACTTTCCTTTCAATGGCTCATACTAAAGAGGATATTGAAAAAACAATTCAAGCATTTGATAACGCACTAGGCCGTATTGTATGATAAATTGAACTAAATAAAAAAGATAAATGACTGGGGTGATAGCTATTATCCCAGTCTAAGTTTTGTTAATGTTCTTTTATGAAAGTAGTGAGATAAGATGAATAATATACAGAGAAATAACTTTATTGTCTTAGCATTAGCTATAATAATAAGTTTAATATTAAAGATTTCTCACATACTGTTGCCTTTCATGTTTGGACCAATTATTGCAGCGGTTATTTGTGTGAAAGCATTTAAATTGGAGATCAAATGGCCTTTTTGGTTAAGTCAAATTGGTTTAATATTTCTTGGCGTACAAATTGGTTCTACTTTTACGAAAACAGTGATCGGTGATATAAAAAATGATTGGTTAACAATCATCATAGTAACTGTACTTTTATTAGTCTTAGCATTATTAATAGCTTATTTCTTTAAGAAAATAGCTCAAGTTAATTCGGAAACAGCTATTTTAAGTGTAATTCCAGGTGCATTAAGCCAAATGTTAATTATGGCTGAGGAAGATAAGAAAGCTAATATTTTAGTTGTAAGTTTAACTCAAACATCTCGTATAATATTTGTGGTTATATTAGTTCCGTTGATTTCATATTTTTTCCAAGATTCCCATAATACCACTGGGGAACATGTAAGCAAAGCTCCAGCATTGACACAGGCTCTTGATTTTTGGCAAATAATCATAATATTTTTAGCTGTAGCAATAGTTTATTTCTTGATGGCGAAAATTAACTTTCCTACTAAACAATTGTTAGCTCCTATATTTGTCTTAATTGTTTGGAATATGACTACAAATTTAAATTTCACTTTAGATAATTGGTTACTCGCATCTGCGCAAGTGATTTATATGATACGTATAGGCCTTCAAATTGCTCATCTACTTAATGATTTAAAAGGTCGTATCGCAGTAGCAATAGCTTTTCAGAATATAATGTTAATTATTTCGGCTTTTATAATGGTGGTTATCATACATCTTTTCACGCATAATTCAATTAATGAATTATTCTTAGGTGCAGCCCCAGGAGGTATGAGTCAAATAGTTTTAGTAGCTATAGCTACTGGTGCTGATGTAGCAATGATTTCAAGCTATCACATCTTTAGAATTTTCTTCATTCTTTTCTTAGTTGCACCTGTGATTAATTACTTCTTAAAATTTAGAGCGAAATCTCGTTAAATAAATAATAAAACGCATTTCCTAAGTTGATAGGAAATGCGTTTATTTCTATCTAAGAATGGCTCGGTTTAACAGGGCATCCTTCAAGATGTGAATCGTATAATCCTGCAGCCTCAAGAAATGAAAATACAGTGACAGGACCTAAAAATTTAAAACCATATTTTTTTAAATCTTTAGAAAGTTGTGTAGCTCTATCATCTACTGTTTTACGATCTCTGGGTTTTTTATAACCCATATTAATAGGTTGATGATTAACATATGACCAAAGAAAATCACTAAAACTTTTATAATCTTTTTCAATTTGTAAGTAACCTCGTGCTTGGCTAACAATAGCTTCTAACTTTTTTCTATTATGAACTATATTAGGAAATTCCATAAGGCGATCAATATCTTTATCAGACATTTTGGCAACCTTTTTTGGTTCGAAATTATAGAATGCTTCTTCATAGGATTCTTTTTTCTTTAAGATGGTAAGCCATGATAAACCGGCATGTTGGGATTCTAAGGCGATTAACTTAAAAAGTTCTTTACTATCATATAAAGGTTGACCCCAAAAATAATCATGATATTCTAAATATGTTTCATCTTTAGTACCAAAGGCGCACTCATTCATAAATTTTACCTCCAATACATTGACTTATTGATGTATCCATTATACTATAAATAAGTAAATGAATATAATGATAGGGAAGAGTAAATTCTAATCATTTCAAAGAGAGCATATGTTTGGTGTGAATATGTAGATGATTTTAATTGAAGGTAGCCCAAAATGAAACTTTCACTGAACAAATATTCAGTAGGTGAAAGCGTGTGAGAGCGTTAATCTTATACTTAAGTGCTCGAAGAATAAAGTATGTTTAAGTTAAAAGACTTTATTTTTCTTGAATATAGGTGGTACCACGGAACATCCGTCCTATTTTTAGGGTGGATGTTTTTTTATTTTATTAGGAGGTTTTTACATGGAAATGAAACCGAAATACGACCCAAGAGAAGTAGAAGCTGGTCGTTATGAAGAATGGGTAAAAAATGGTTATTTTAAACCATCAGAAGATAAATCGAAAGATACATATACTATTGTTATTCCGCCGCCAAATGTGACGGGAAAATTACATTTAGGACATGCGTGGGACACAACGTTACAAGATATAATTACTCGTATGAAGAGAATGCAAGGATATGATACTTTGTATCTTCCAGGTATGGATCATGCTGGGATAGCTACACAAGCGAAAGTAGAAGCAAAATTAAATGAACAAGGTATTTCAAGACACGAATTAGGTCGAGAAAAATTTCTAGAACAAGCATGGGATTGGAAAGAGGAATACGCTTCATTTATTAGACAACAATGGGCTAAACTAGGCTTAGGATTGGATTATAGTAGAGAGCGTTTCACTCTTGATGAAGGTCTAAGTAAAGCTGTTAGAAAAGTATTTGTTGATTTATATAACAAGGATATAATTTATAGAGGCGAAAGAATTATTAACTGGGATCCTCAAGCTAGAACGGCTTTATCTGACATTGAAGTTATTCATGAAGATGTGCAAGGTGCATTTTATCACTTTAAATATCCTTACGCAGACGGTGAAGGTTATATTGAAATTGCGACTACCCGTCCCGAGACAATGTTAGGTGATACAGCGATTGTTGTTAACCCTAACGATGAACGTTATAAAGATGTTATTGGTAAAAAAGTAATTTTACCAATTGTTGGTAGAGAATTGCCTATCTTAGCTGATGAATATGTTGATATAGAATTTGGTTCAGGTGCAATGAAAGTCACACCTGCGCATGATCCAAACGACTTTGAAATTGGGCAAAGACATGATTTAGAAAATATCATCGTAATGGATGAATACGGTAAAATGAATGAGAGATCTGGTAAATATGAAGGTATGGATCGTTTCGAATGTCGTAAACAACTTGTTCAAGATTTAAAAGATCAAGATTTAGTTATTAAAATCGAAGAGCATACGCATTCTGTAGGTCACTCAGAAAGAACAGGTGCAATCGTCGAACCGTATTTATCAACACAATGGTTTGTTAAAATGAAACCTTTAGCTCAAAGAGCACTAGATAACCAAAAAACAGACGACAGAATTGATTTCTTCCCAGGTCGTTTCGAAAACACATTTAATCGTTGGATGGAAGAAATAAGAGATTGGACTATTTCTCGTCAATTATGGTGGGGACATCAGATTCCTGCTTGGTATCATAAAGAAACTGGTGAAATCTACGTAGGGGAAGAAGCACCAAATGACATTGACAATTGGGAGCAAGATGCAGATGTATTAGATACTTGGTTCTCAAGTGCTTTATGGCCATTTTCTACTTTAGGTTGGCCAGATACTGAATCTGAAGACTTTAAACGTTATTATCCAACGAATGCTTTAGTTACAGGTTATGACATTATTTTCTTCTGGGTAGCAAGAATGATATTCCAAGGATTAGAATTCACAGATAGAAGACCATTTAATGATGTTTTACTACACGGTTTAGTAAGAGCTGAAGATGGACGTAAAATGAGTAAGTCATTAGGTAATGGTGTAGACCCAATGGATGTAATTGATGAATATGGTGCAGATAGCTTGAGATACTTCTTAGCTACTGGTTCATCACCAGGTCATGACTTACGCTATTCGACTGAAAAAGTTGAATCTGTATGGAATTTTATAAACAAAATTTGGAACGCTGCGCGCTTTAGTTTAATGAATATTGGTGAAGAGTTTAAAGTAGAAGATATCAATTTATCTGGAAACTTATCGCTGGCTGATAAATGGATTTTAACTCGCCTAAATGAAACAATTAAAACCGTAACAGATTTAAGTGACAAATATGAGTTTGGTGAAGTAGGGCGTGCGCTTTATAACTTTATTTGGGACGAATTCTGTGATTGGTATATCGAAATGAGTAAGATACCAATGAATGGTGATGATGAAGCTCAAAAACAAACTACACGTTCAGTGTTAAGCTATGTTCTTGATAAAATTATGAAGATGTTACATCCATTTATGCCTTTTGTTACAGAAACAATCTGGCAAAGTTTACCTCATGAAGGTGAAACTATAGTTAACGCAGATTGGCCAACTGTTAACTCTGAATATATGTTTGACGAAAGTAAGCAAACAATGCAGCAACTTGTTGAAATCATTAAATCTGTTCGTCAATCAAGAGTTGAAGTGAATACGCCACTTTCTAAATCAATACCAATTTTAATTCAAACTAAAGATGATAACGTTAAGCAAACATTGAAAGATAATGCGAGTTATTTAAACAAATTCTGTAACCCAAGCGAACTCACTATTGATACAGAAGTTGAAATTCCTGAAAAAGCTATGACATCAGTAGTTGTAGCGGGTAAAGTTGTGTTACCGCTTGAAGGACTTATTGATATGGATAAAGAAATCGCTCGCTTAGAAAAAGAACTAGATAAACTTAAAAGTGAATTAGATAGAGTAGACAAAAAATTATCAAACGAAAACTTTGTAAATAAAGCACCTGAGAAAATAATTAATGAAGAAAAAGAAAAACAACAACATTATCAAGAGAAGTATAATGGTGTTAAATCACGAATCGAACAATTAAAAGCATAGGAGTATGATCATGAATTACCTAGACAGCTTGTATTGGATACATGAAAGATCGAAATTTGGTATTAAACCAGGTGTCAAACGTATGGAATGGATGTTAGAACAATTTAATAATCCTCAAGATAAAATTAGAGGTATACATGTTGGCGGCACCAATGGTAAAGGGTCTACGGTAGCATATCTAAGAACTGCTTTGGTTGAAAATGGTTATGATGTCGGAACCTTTACATCTCCGTTTATAGAAAGTTTTAATGAACGCATTAGTTTAAATGGCACACCAATTACTAATGATGAAATTGTAGATTTAGTTGAGCGTGTTAAGCCAGTTAGTGAAGCTTTAGAAAATGAAACAGAACTTGGTGGAGCAACAGAGTTCGAAATTATTACTACTATGATGTTCCTTTACTTCGGTGAAATCCATCCAGTTGATTTCGTTATCATAGAAGCTGGTTTAGGAATTAAACACGATTCAACAAATGTATTTAAACCAATTTTATCAATTTTAACTAGTATTGGATTGGATCATACTGATATTCTTGGGTCAACTTATCTAGATATAGCAAAAGACAAATCAGCAATAATTAAACCATATACACCAGTTATCTATGCTGTGAAAAACGATGAAGCTCTTAAGTATGTGAGAGACTATGCTTTAGAACAAAACGCTAAACCAATTGAGTTAGATAGAGAAGTAACAATCATTTCACAAGATGATGAGTTTACTTACCGATATAAAGATTATGAACTAGAAACTATCATTTTAAATATGATGGGTGAACATCAGAAAGAAAATGCTTCCTTAGCAATTACGGCGCTTATTGAACTTAATGAAGCGGATATTATTGATTTAGATTTTAATAAGATGATTGATGGTATTGAATCTGTAAATTGGACTGGACGTATTGAACAAGTGAAAGAACAGCCGCTTATGGTTATCGATGGTGCACATAATAATGAAAGTGTAGAAGCTTTAATCGATACTATTAAACATTACTATGGTAGAGATAAAATTGATGTACTCTTCTCAGCAATTAAAGGCAAACCAATTAATTCGATGATTCATAATTTAAGTGAAATTGCCTCGCAGTTTTATTTAGCGGATTTCGATTTTCCTAAAGCTTTAACTAAAGAAGAAATTGCTGATGAAACTAATTTAGATAATGTAGAACTTGTAGAAGATTATGTACAGTTTATTGAAAATTACACTGGTGAAGGTTTAATCATCACGGGTAGTTTGTATTTTATAAGCGAAATAAAAGCAAAAATTAAATTTAACTAAATTAAGAAAGAGTAAAATGAGTAGTTATACTAACTTGTTTTACTCTTTTTTATATGAAAGCCATTAAAATATGGAAATTAAACATAGCCAATAAATAAGTACTCCAATGATAAAATTCCTCTAATTATGCAACTATTTACATTCAAAAGAAATTACTTATAATTATTTTAAAGGAGGATGATACATGGCTTTACTGGCTTATTCATGTAGTGTGATATTTAGTTTTTTATACCAATTTAGTCACAAGGGTACATTAAAATTTAATTATTTCCTTTCAAGATCCGTTTGTGATCATTGTAATCAAAATGTTAAGCCTTATGACTTATTACCGATTATGAGCTACATATTACTCAAAGGGCGCGCTCGCTGTTGTCACAAGAAATTACAAATATATTATTTGATAGGGGAAGTTTTAGCGCTTATACCAATATTTTTGTATTACTTTTCACATGGTAATATCAATTTCTCTCATTTCTTATTAACTTTTCTTTTTTTACTCAGTTTCTCTATATACGATATTAACAATCTATCGATCGACATAAGATTGTCCTTAATCTATGTTATAGTAGCCTCCTTTTGTTCACATTTATATCTTCATACTTTTATAATTACTTTTTTAATTTCGCAATTGCTATATCTAATTCTACGCAAATATATAGGTTACGGAGATATCGTAATTTTTAACATGCTGTCTTTATTCTTACCTTTAAATTTTCTTATTTATTTATGTATGTTTACTTTTATTTTTGGCGGTTTTATATCCATTTTTATAAAACTTTTGATTAATAAAGATTTAAAATATATTCCATTAATTCCTTTTGTCTTCCTCTCTTTCATTTTCACTTCGCTTTTCTATAATGATTTAAATATTGTATTAGGAGGAACATATTATTGAAAATAAATGAAATGGCAATTTCCGAGAAACCTAGAGAGCGTCTTATGAATTACGGTGCAAAAAGCTTATCAAATGTGGAATTGCTGGCAATACTTATTAATACTGGTAGAAAAGGCTTCTCTAGCATAGATATTGCTAATGAACTTATAAAAAGTCATCATTCTATTAGAGATTTAAAAAAATTATCTATCAATGATTTACTAAAAGTAAAAGGAATTGGATTGTATAAAGCAATTATATTGCAAGCAGCTTTTGAGTTAGGAGAAAGGCTAAATGCATCAAGCACGATAGATAAAGTTAAAATTACTCATCCGAGTGACGTGGCTGATTTGATGATGTCTTCTATGAAAGATTTAGATCAGGAACATTTTGTAGTATTATTACTTAATTCAAAAAATATCGTTATAAAACAATCTTGGATCTTTAAAGGAACACTTAATAGTTCGATTATTCATCCACGTGAGGTATTTAATATTGCAATTAGAGAATCCTCTAATGCTATCATTATTGTTCACAACCATCCTTCAGGTGATGTAACACCCTCTAGAGAAGACATTACTACGACTTTACGTTTAAAAGAGTGTGGTGCTATTTTAGGAATTGATGTACTTGATCACATCATCATTGGAGATAATCAATTTACAAGTTTGGTTGAAGCAGGCTATTTTGAGGAGCATTGAAATCAATTAGTTTATATCAGTCACATAGTGTATAATTTTCTTATTAAAAAATAAGGAGATATTTTATATGAGTTTATTTCTAATTTTAGGTATAATCATGCCAGTGATTTACGTAATAAGGCTTAATATCCTAGATAATATAATGACTATTAGACGTGGTTTCATAACGATTATTTTATCGATTATAGGTATAGTTACAGCATCTTTGTTAGGTAGTATAGTAACAAAGCAATTGAATGAATTAATTTTTATAATCATTGGAGCTATAATAACAGGTGTATTGTGGGGATTACTTCTAGTGGGGAGTTATATATTAATAAATTGGTTAACTAAATTAATTAAAAAATAATAAAAAGTTAGCTAAAAAACATTGAAGAGGTTTTGAAAATTTCACTCACAATGTATAGCTAACTCTTAAATTAATTAACATAAGATATCAAGTTTTGATAGTTATCTAATAGCCAAATTACTCCTTGATACGCCAAATAAATACATAGTAAAACAATCCCTGCAGATATTAAGAAACGTAGTATAGATAGACCAACTCTAAAGAGAAGTACGACTAATAATACTATCAAAATAATAGTTAAGATACTTATCAAACGCTGTCCCTCCTCATCACGTATGCATGTTATATTGCTTATTATAATTCATTTAATGAATGTTAGCATCCGTCTACAGATATAATATTTCTACACCTATAGTCTGATGTAAACTAAAAACATTTAACATATACTTAATTAAATATGATAAGGAGGGCGAATATGAGATTTATATTTAGTATAGTTAAGAATATTATTGCTGTGCTAGCTATTATTGCTATTATTTATATAGCATTGAAGTATGCCCCTTTCCTTAGAGATCAAGAATGGAATCCTTTACATGAAAGTACTAATTATATTCAACAAAATATGCATGATACTCCGGCAAATAACAGACTACCTGCTCAGCCAAAAAACGGCAAAAGTTATTCATTAAAAGAAAACGACATCATCAATAATGTCCCTTCTAGTCAAATTAAAAATGTATTTAATATGATTGATAAGAAAGAATTTATGTCAGTATCTGGTATAGGTAGAATGGGCTATAATAATAAATACTTAGCAGGCCAAAGAGGGGACGAATTCATAATATATAAATTTGGTTCAGATTCTATAAGAGTATATAACACAGAGTTTGAAATGCAACAGGATCTAAATAAATTAGGACAACATATAGAGTTAAAACCATCAGAAGCTTTTAAGTAAAAACTGTAAACTATGAATTTGAAATGTATTTTTAAATAAGTTAACCTTTATATATAGATAAATACATTAAAGGTTGGTGTGATTTCTAATGGCTGAACAATCAAAAGAAAAACAAGCTAACGAACAAGCAAAAGCACAAAATCTTTTTGCTCGTTGGAGAAAAGAAGAAACACTATATAGCGAAGACGAAAAGAAAGATAAAAATGATAGCGAAGATGAAACTAAATAAATTTAAAGTCATATTTTATTAAACTACTAACGATAAGGTTAGTAGTTTTTTTATGTATTTAGGCATAATGTTTTTAAAAAGTTTAACATTACTTATTATAAAATTTACCTTTTAGATTAGTTAGTGCTTTATTTCATGTAGTGAGTAATATAAAATATAAAAGGATAATAAATTTAGTCTTATAGAGGTGTTCTGGGTGCTTAATTTTTTCAAAAATAACAAGCTCATTGTTGTTTTATGTGCAATTATCGTTTTTATAGCGTTAATTGGTTTATCCATTCGTTCCCAAAACCAATCACCTCCTGAACAATATGTAGGAGACTCAGTTTCTTTAGGACAAAGAGTTGTGAGTTATCCTATTCATTTTGTAACTGGAGCTATTGGAAATATTTTCAATAATGGTGGATCGAAAGAAGATAAAAATAAAATTAAACAACTTGAGGCAAAGAATCAAAAGTTAGAAACTGAAAATAAAAAGTTTAAAAAAGAATTAGACGTTAAAGATTTATCAAAATATGAGCCTATTTCAACAACAGTGATTGCTAGAAACCCAGATCAGTGGATGAATACAATTGTGATAGACAAGGGTTCTAAATCTGGCATTAAAAATAATATGGCGGTTATGACTTCTGAAGGTTTAGTTGGTAGAGTCACAAAGGTAAATCAATTTTCTGCTCAAGTCGATTTGATTTCCACTCATACGAGAGCAGGTAAACTTTCAGTTAACGTACAACACGGTTCTAAAAATGTTTTTGGTTTGATTGATCATTATGATGCTAAAAACGAAGAATTAGTGATTAGTGATATTAACAACAAAGATAGTGTGAAAAAAGGAGATAAGGTAGTAACCAGTGGCTTAGCTGACCAGTTACCAAGTGATCTTTACATAGGTGAAGTTACAGATGTTGAAAATGATCAATACGGACTTGCCAAAGAGGTAAGAGTTAAGACTGGTGCTGATTTAGCTGACTTAAATCATGTATATGTTGCAAAACGTGATGTGAGCACGATTCCCGATGATGAAAGCAGGGATAACTAATGCGAACGCTTTATTATTTACTAATTGGAGTACTTTTATTTTATATAGATACGGCTATAGGATTAGTTATTCCATTGCATTTCGGTAAAATCGACATTATCTTTGTTCCTCATTTAACTTTAATGTACATATTGATAATGACTGTATATAGAGGTTTTGGTGTATCAATTGTGCTTGCTATCTTTTTCGGGATAGTTACAGATTTATATTTTGGAAGTATATACGGTTTATATATGTTTGGTTACATTATATTAGTTGTGATTGTAGATAAATTCTTTAAAGTGTTTTATCGAGACCATACAATGCTATTTAGCATCGTGTTGTTAAGTACAGTGATACTTGAAATTTATGTAGCAGCCATATATGCAGTAATTGGTTTTATTCAATTTGATTTTATTGATTTTATTTTATTCAGATTAATCCCAACGTTTATAATTAATTTTATCTTATTATTAATTTTATATCCTATCATCATAAAATTTACGCGAAAAATGCAAAACGCAATTGACAGTAAAGCTTAGTGATGGTAAGATGCAGTAGTTGAGTAGTTTCAGGCTACATACAACCGCTCAAATACAGGTTTAAGTACGAAGGCAAATATATTATCTTGTTTGTCTATTCAAGCTAGCTTCATTGTATAGCTCATGAAGGTGTCACCTGTATATGGCGTGACTTATTATATAGGAGGTGCAAAGTATGTTTGCTATTATTGAAACAGGTGGAAAACAAATCAAAGTAGAAGAAGGTCAAGAAATCTTCGTTGAAAAATTAGACGTAAATGAAGGTGACTCATTCACTTTTGATAAAGTATTATTTGTAGGTGGAGATTCAGTCAAAGTTGGTGCGCCAACTGTTGAAGGTGCCTCAGTTACTGCTACTGTTAACAAACAAGGACGCGGCAAAAAAATCACTGTATTCACTTACAGACGTCGTAAAGACTCAAAACGTAAAAAAGGCCATCGTCAACCATTTACTAAATTAACTATCGATAAAATTAACGCATAATTTTATGATTACTGTTGATATTACAGTTGATGATGAAGGCAAAGTCACAGATGTGATCATGGATGGTCATGCGAATCATGGTGAATATGGTCATGACATTGTCTGTGCTGGTGCCTCAGCAGTTTTATTTGGTAGTGTGAACGCAATTATGGGATTGACATCAGAAAAGCCTGACATCGATTACGATGATGATGGTGGTCATTTTCATATAAGAAGTGTTGATACTAATAACAAAGAAGCACAATTAATTCTTCAAGCGATGTTAGTTTCTTTACAAACAATTGAAGAAGAATATAATGAGAATATCAGATTAAATTATAAGTGAGGTGTATCCCGATGTTAAAATTAAACTTACAATTCTTCGCATCTAAAAAAGGGGTAAGTTCTACTAAAAACGGACGTGACTCTGAATCTAAACGTTTAGGTGCTAAACGTGCTGACGGTCAATATGTATCAGGTGGTTCAATTCTTTATCGCCAACGTGGTACTAAAATCTACCCTGGTGAAAATGTAGGTCGTGGTGGCGATGATACATTATTCGCTAAAATCGACGGCGTTGTTAAATTTGAACGCAAAGGTCGCGACAAAAAACAAGTTTCTGTATACGCAGTTGCTGAATAATTTTGTCTAGTTAACACCAGAAGTGAATGCTTCTGGTGTTTTATTTTTGTTTAAATTGATATACACATTAAAAATTTTTCTATAAATAGGGATAATGATATAATTATAAGGATGAAAAATTCAGAGTAAAAGAGGTGAGATATATGTTTGTCGATCAAGTCAAAATATCTCTCAAAGCAGGTGATGGAGGTAACGGAATCACTGCTTATCGAAGAGAAAAATATGTACCTTTTGGTGGACCAGCTGGAGGTGACGGTGGTAAAGGTGCCTCAGTTGTATTTGAAGTAGATGAAGGTTTAAGAACACTTTTAGACTTTAGATATCAAAGACACTTTAAAGCTAAACAAGGTGAAAATGGGCAAAGTAGCAATATGCATGGTAAAAATGCTGAAGATTTAGTATTAAAAGTACCCCCAGGTACAATTATTAAAAGTGTAGAAACTGAAGAGGTTTTAGCCGACTTAGTTGAAGACGGTCAAAGAGCTATCGTTGCACGAGGGGGCCGTGGTGGTCGTGGTAACTCACGTTTTGCTACTCCACGTAATCCAGCACCTGATTTCAGCGAAAATGGTGAGCCCGGTGAGGAACTAGATGTAACCTTAGAACTTAAATTATTAGCGGATGTCGGTTTAGTTGGTTTCCCTAGTGTTGGTAAATCTACGTTACTATCTATTGTTTCAAAAGCAAAACCTAAAATTGGAGCTTATCATTTTACTACGATTAAGCCAAACTTAGGTGTAGTTTCTACGCCAGACAGTAGAAGTTTTGTTATGGCTGATTTACCTGGTCTTATAGAAGGTGCTTCAGATGGCGTTGGTCTAGGTCATCAATTTTTAAGACATGTAGAACGAACTAAAGTGATTGTTCACATGATAGATATGAGTGGTTCTGAAGGAAGAGATCCTATTGAAGACTATAAAATCATCAATCAAGAACTTGTTAATTATAA
Organism: Staphylococcus sp. HMSC06C11; assembly: GCF_001808345.1. NCBI lineage: Bacteria > Bacillati > Bacillota > Bacilli > Caryophanales > Staphylococcaceae > Staphylococcus > Staphylococcus sp. HMSC06C11. Next base: position 373,526 of record NZ_KV793038.1, on the reverse strand, counting down.
GCAACGACTTGAAGATCGCCCACAGATTGTAGTGGCTAATAAAATGGACATTCCTGACGCTAAAGATAATTTAGAACTTTTTAAAGAAGAAGTTGGCGAAGATATTACAATTGTTCCGGTATCAACTATCACACGAGATAACATAGATCAATTGTTGTATCTCATTGCTGATAAACTAGAAGAAGTTAAAGATGTTGACTTCTCAGTTGAAGAAGATGAAAATATAGGCGTCAATCGTGTTTTATATAAACACACGCCTTCCCAAGATGCATTTACAATTACAAGAGACGACGATGGTGCTTATGTAGTAAGTGGTAATGCAATTGAAAGAATGTTCAAAATGACTGATTTCAATAGTGATCCTGCCGTTCGTCGATTCGCAAGACAAATGCGTTCAATGGGTATTGATGATGCGTTAAGAGAAAGAGGATGTAGTAATGGAGATATCGTTAGAATTCTAGGTGGAGAATTTGAATTTGTCGAATAGGAGTGTAGACTATGGACAATAAAGACTATAGAAAGTTTTATTTAATTAGAGAAGATGTATTACCTGAATCTGTTGTTAAAACTTTGAAAGTTAAAGATGCTTTAAAAAACAATCCTGAATTGTCCATTTATGATGCAGTTAAACAGTTCAACTTATCCCGTAGCGCCTTTTATAAATATAGGGAAACTATATTTCCTGTAGATGAAAAGATGCTAGATCATAGGGAGTTTACACTCATTTTATATGTTAATGATATCGTAGGAATGTTAGCACAAGTATTAAATACAATTTCAAGACTTCAATTATCTGTATTAACGATACATCAAAGTGTACCTATGGAAGATAAAGCTACGATTACTTTATCACTTAACGCTCAATCATCCTATCTCTCAATTGATGATGTAGTCAATACACTTAGAGAAATAGAGCATGTTTCAAAAGTTGAGTTAATTAGTATGAGTATGTAAAGGGAGGGCCAACATGTATGCTTATGTAAAAGGGACATTAACGCAATTATTTCCAACTCATGTAGTGGTTGAAACTTCAGGAATAGGTTATGAAATTCAAACACCTAATTCTTATCGTTTTCAAAAATATTTAAATCAAGATGTACAAATTTTCACTTCTTTGATTGTTAGAGAAGATGCACAATTGTTGTATGGATTCATTAGTGAAGAAGAGAAAGATATGTTTCATAGTTTAATTAAAGTTACGGGAATTGGTCCCAAGTCAGCTTTAGCTATTTTAGCAGCTAGTTCTCCAAATGAAGTGAAAAGAGCAATTGAAAATGAAAATGATGCTTATCTAACTCAGTTCCCTGGCATTGGTAAAAAAACGGCCAGACAAATCGTATTAGATTTAAAAGGTAAAGTCACCATTAGTGAGGAAGATTCAGAATCATTGCTTCAAGTCGATGTTAATAATAATGAACAAAGTCAAGTTGTTAAAGAAGCTATGTTAGCATTAGAAGCATTAGGATACTCAAAACGTGAACTTTCTAAGGTTGAAAAAGTGTTAAACAAGCAAAGTGTATCTAGTGTAGACGAAGCTGTAAAATTAGGCTTACAAACGTTAGTTTCTTAATAAATAGAGTATGTATCTTATGGAGGCACGAATATGGATAAAAGAATGGTCGATCAACAATTTCATAATGAAGATTCGGATTTCGAATTATCATTGAGACCTACTAAACTCAAACAATATATTGGTCAAACCTCTATTAAAAGTAATTTAGAAGTGTTTATTAAAGCTGCTAATTTAAGAGAAGAACCTCTCGATCATGTGCTTTTATTCGGGCCACCAGGATTAGGTAAAACAACACTTTCAAATATTATAGCTAATGAAATGGAAGTTAATATACGTACAATCTCAGGTCCTTCATTAGAAAGACCTGGAGATTTAGCTGCAATTCTATCAGGACTACAGCCAGGTGATGTGCTCTTTATAGATGAAATTCATAGATTAAGTAGTGTCGTTGAAGAGGTACTCTATCCAGCAATGGAGGATTTCTTTTTAGATATTATTATTGGTAAAGGTGACGAGGCACGTAGTATTAGAATAGATTTACCACCATTTACATTAGTCGGTGCTACAACCAGAGCAGGTAGTTTAACAGGACCGTTAAGAGATAGATTTGGGGTGCACTTGAGACTTGAGTATTATAATGAAAATGATCTTAAAGAAATAATTACTCGAACTGCAGATGTACTTGGTACTGGTATTGATGAAGAGAGTGCTTTAGAATTAGCTCGACGTTCTCGTGGTACACCAAGAGTAGCAAATCGTTTATTGAAACGTGTTAGAGACTTTCAGCAAGTCAATGAAGATGATCAAATTTATATTGAAACAACAAAAAGAGCATTACAATTACTTCAAGTTGATAAAGAAGGTTTAGATTATATAGATCATAAAATGATGAACTGTATTATCAATCAATATAATGGTGGCCCTGTTGGTTTAGATACAATTGCTGTATCTATAGGTGAAGAGCGCATTACTATTGAAGATGTTTATGAACCATTTTTAATACAAAAAGGCTTTTTAGAGCGAACACCACGTGGACGAAAAGCGACGCCTTTCGCTTACGAGCATTTTAATAATACGAATGAAAAGAGGGAGTAAGTTGAATATTGAAGAATTTGACTATCATTTGCCAGAATCTTTAATAGCTCAAACACCTTTAAAAAATAGAGACCAAAGTCGTTTGCTTGTGCTTCAAAGAGAGACTGGTAAAATGACTCACCTCCATTTTAAAGATGTCATTGATTATTTAAATCCTGGAGATACACTGGTTTTAAATGATACGCGAGTGATGCCCGCAAGACTATTTGGCTTAAAAGAGGAAACTGGCGCTAAAGTAGAAATGCTTATGCTTACTCAAATTGAGGGAAACGATTGGGAAGTATTGCTAAAACCTGCTAAAAGAATCAAGGTGGGTAATCGCTTATCATTTGGCGACGGAAAAATTGTTGCTGAATGTATTAAAGAATTAGAACAAGGTGGACGTATTATGCGTCTACACTATGATGGTATTTTACAAGAACGCCTTGATGAGCTTGGTGAGATGCCTTTACCTCCATACATTAAAGAACGTCTTGATGATCCAGATAGGTATCAAACTGTATACGCTAAAGAAAGTGGTTCTGCTGCAGCTCCAACTGCAGGGTTACATTTTACGGATGATTTATTAAATCAAATTAAGCAAAAAGGGGTCAATATCGCTTTTATAACATTGCATGTAGGGTTAGGCACGTTCAGACCAGTTAGCGTTGATAACATTGATGATCACGAAATGCATAGCGAATATTATCAAATGACTCAAGAAACTGCTGATTTACTTAATCAAACAAAGGCCAAAGGTAAAAGAATAATTTCGGTGGGAACAACATCTACACGTACTTTAGAAACTATTAGAAGAGACCACGAGCAATTTGTTGAAAAAAGTGGCTGGACGGATATATTTATTTATCCTGGATTTGAATATAAAGCAATAGATGGATTAATTACTAATTTTCATTTACCTAAATCTACATTAGTAATGCTAGTTTCAGCATTTAGTACTAGAGAAAACATTTTAAATGCATATCATAAAGCGGTAGAAATGGAGTACAGATTCTTCAGTTTTGGAGATGCAATGTTAATTATTTAAAGAAGAATGTGAGGTTTAACGTATGCCTGCGGTAACTTATGAGCATATTAAAACATGTAAACAATCAGGGGCAAGATTAGGTATTGTACATACACCACATGGTTCATTTGAGACACCGATGTTTATGCCTGTGGGAACAAAAGCTACAGTTAAAACGATGAGCCCTGAAGAACTTAAAGATATTGAAGCAAAAATCATTTTGGGCAACACATATCATTTGTGGCTACAACCTGGAAATGATATCATCAAGCATGCTGGGGGCCTACATCAATTCATGAATTGGGATGGTCCGATTTTAACAGACTCTGGTGGATTTCAAGTTTTCAGTTTGAGTAATTTGCGTAAAATAACTGAAGAGGGCGTTGAATTTAGACATCATACTAATGGTTCTAAACTTTTCCTTAGCCCTGAAAAGTCTATGCAAATACAAAATGATTTAGGTTCAGATATCATGATGGCGTTTGATGAATGTCCGCCCATGCCATCTGAATACGATTATGTTAAAAACTCAATTGAAAGAACCACACGCTGGGCAGAAAGATGTTTAAAAGCGCATCAACGTCCCGAAGATCAAGCATTGTTCGGTATTATTCAAGGTGGAGAATACAAAGATTTACGTGAGCAAAGTGCGAAAGAGCTTGTTGACCTTGATTTTCCTGGTTATGCTATCGGAGGTCTGTCTGTGGGAGAACCGAAGCCAGTTATGTATGACATGGTTGAACATACCGAACAATTTATGCCGAAAGATAAACCTAGATATCTTATGGGGGTAGGCTCACCTGATGCATTAATAGAGTGTAGCATCAGAGGCATGGATATGTTTGATTGCGTGCTTCCTACTAGAATCGCTCGAAATGGTACATGTATGACTTCAAAAGGTCGTGTAGTTATAAAAAATGCAAAATATGCAGATGACCTTGGACCATTAGATGATAATTGTGACTGTTATACTTGTCGTAATTATTCAAGAGCATATATTAGACATTTAATCAAAGCGGAAGAAACTTTTGGTATCCGTCTTACTACTATTCATAATTTACATTTTCTGCTAAAATTAATGGAAGATATAAGACAAGCCATTCGAGAAGACCGTCTTTTAGACTTTAAAGATGCGTTCTTTGAACAGTATGGATTAAATGTAGAGAACCCTAAGAACTTTTAAAAGGAGAATTTAACAATGGGCCAATTCACATCATTGATTTTACCAATTTTATTATTGGTATTAATGTGGTTCTTTTTAATCAGACCACAACAAAAACGTGCTAAAGAGCATCGTGAAATGATTAGCCGTGTAGAATCAGGACAAAAGGTTACTACAATAGGCGGTATTAAAGGTACTGTTAAATCTGTTGATGAAACAACAGTTGTCATTACAGTAAATGGTCATGGTACGGAAATGACTTTCGAGAAACCAGCCATCAAACAAGTTGACCCTTCATAATATGAGGTCAGTTTTAATTAAAAGTGGGACTCTTTAAAAGGAGTTCCACTTTTTTTATATACAAATCATTATGTTAAATTTGTTTAAAAGTTTTAAATTAAGCCAATAATTTCACTATTGAGTGTAGTATGTTAATATAGATAGGTCGTTAAAGTGAACGTAATATCATTTTAACTTGCATGATAAAATAATCATCGAGTATGCTAAATACATAAGTAAATAATGAGGTGTTCATGTGAAGAAAACTAGTAGATTAATTGCATTCATACTACTTGTGGCTCTTCTTTTTACAGGAATGGGACTTACATATAAGAATGTAGTTAAAAATGTTAATTTAGGACTTGATTTACAAGGTGGTTTCGAAGTACTTTATCAAGTTAATCCTTTAGATAAAGGAGAAAAGATAGACAAGAAAGCACTTCAAGCAACATCAAGAACACTCGAAAACCGAGTTAATGTTCTAGGTGTTTCAGAACCTAAAATTCAAATTGAAGATCCTAACCGTATACGTGTTCAATTAGCTGGTATTAAGGACCAAGCTCAAGCACGTAAATTGTTATCTACGCAAGCGAATTTAACAATTAGGGACGCTCAAGACCATGTTTTAATGTCTGGTTCAGATATCAAACAAGGTTCAGCCAAACAAGAATTTAAACAAGAAACTAATCAACCAACAGTAACATTTAAGGTTAAAAGCAAAGAAAAATTCAAAAAGGTTACTGAAAAGATTTCAAAAAAACGTGACAATGTTATGGTTGTCTGGATGGACTATAAAAAGGGTGATAGTTACAAGAAAGAGGCTAAGAAGCAACAAGAAGGTAAAGACCCTAAATATGTTTCTGCCGCAAACGTAGATCAGCCAATTAATTCAGATAGCGTCGAAATTTCCGGTGGTTTCAATGGTAAAAAAGGTGTTAAAGAAGCTAAACAAATCGCTGAATTACTAAATGCCGGTTCGTTACCTGTAGATCTTAAAGAAATTTATTCTAATTCAGTTGGCGCACAATTTGGTCAAGATGCTCTAGATAAAACAATATTCGCTTCATTTATAGGTGTAGGAATAATTTATCTATTTATGCTTGGCTTCTACAGATTACCAGGTTTAGTAGCAATTATTGCATTGACTACTTACATTTACCTAACATTAGTTGCATTTAACTTTATTTCTGGTGTGTTAACTTTACCGGGACTTGCCGCACTTGTGCTTGGTGTAGGTATGGCTGTTGATGCTAACATTATTATGTATGAGCGGATTAAAGACGAACTAAGAATAGGTCGAACGCTCAAGCAGGCATATTCTAAAGCAAACAAAAGTTCATTCCTAACGATCTTTGACTCAAACTTAACAACTGTTATTGCTGCAGCTGTTCTGTTCTTCTTCGGTGAGAGCTCAGTTAAAGGTTTCGCGACGATGTTACTATTAGGTATTCTAATGATATTCGTTACAGCTGTCTTCTTGTCACGTGGACTATTATCATTATTAGTATCATCTAACTTCTTTAAGAAAAAATATTGGTTATTTGGAGTTAAGAAAAAAGATCGCCATGACATTAATGAAGGTAAAGATGTTCATGACCTTAAAACATCATTTGAAAAGTGGAATTTCGTTAAGTTAGCAAAACCGCTTATCGCGTTAAGTATTTTAATCGTCATAGTTGGTTTAGTTATTTTATCAATTTTTAAACTTAATTTAGGTATTGATTTCTCTTCTGGTACAAGAGCAGATATTGAGACAAATCAATCACTCACTCAAGGTAAAGTCGAAAAAGCTGTTAAAGATGTCGGCTTATCGCCAGACCAAGTTCAAATTAATGGCAGCGGTCATAAAAATGCTACTGTACAATTCAAGAAAAATTTAACAAGGGCAGAAGATAACAAGCTAAGTGATAAGATGAAATCAGAGTTTGGTGATACACCACAAATTAACTCAGTATCACCATTAATCGGTCAAGAACTCGCTAAAAATGCTATGACAGCGTTAATCCTAGCTTCAATAGGTATTATTATTTATGTATCACTTCGATTTGAATGGCGAATGGGCTTATCTGCAGTACTTGCGTTATTACATGACGTATTCATAATCGTAGCAGTATTTAGTTTATTTAGATTAGAAGTTGACTTAACATTTATCGCAGCTGTATTAACAATTGTAGGTTATTCTATTAATGATACAATTGTTACTTTCGACCGTGTTCGAGAAAACTTGCATAAGGTTAAGGTGGTTACGTCACCTGAGCAAATTGACGATATTGTTAATAGATCAATTAGACAAACAATGACACGTTCAATTAATACGGTCTTAACCGTTGTAGTTGTAGTTGTTGCTATACTCATTTTTGGTGCACCAACTATATTTAACTTCTCATTAGCGTTATTAATTGGTTTAATCTCAGGAGTATTCTCTTCTGTATTTATCGCCGTACCGCTTTGGGGTATCATGAAAAAACGTCAATTGAAGAAATCTCCAAACAGTAAATTAACGGTTTATAAAGAGAAAAAATCAAATGATGAAAAAATCTTAGTTTAATCTATTAGTTAACTGTCAATTAAGTATTTAATGCTTAATTGACAGTTTTTTGTTGAAATTATTTAATCCTCAACGGGTTGTACTTTTTATTTTAAATAAAGTTCGGTATAATGACTTTTGGAAATGAGGACGATTGTTATGATTAAATCAAGATATCATTGGGATTTAGCCCAGCCAACTGAATACATAACAGATGATCTTGCTAAGAAACTTAAGCTTTCACCTATTGTAAAAAAAGTTTTGGAAAGCAAGAATCTAGTTCAAGAAAATAATATTTTAGATGTATTAGAAGATAAAGTACTTGACCATGACCCTTGGTTATTAAGTGATATGCAAAAAGCAATTGATCGCATAAATTTAGCTATTGATAAAAATGAACGTATTTTAGTCTATGGCGATTATGATGCTGATGGTGTCACTTCAACAACTATTCTTGTTAATACATTACAGCAATTGGGTGCTCAAGTAGGATGGTATATTCCTAATCGGTTTTCTGAAGGTTATGGACCTAATGAACATGCCTTTCGTAATGCATATGATGAGGGGATCTCACTAATCATTACAGTGGATAATGGAATACAAGGGCATGATGAAATTAAAATGGTTCAAGACCTCGGTGTGGATGTCATTGTGACAGATCATCATGAGATTGGACGTACTTTACCAGAGGCATTAGCCATTGTACATCCAATGCACCCGGATTTTGACTATCCGTTCAAATATCTTTGTGGTGCTGGTGTGGCATATAAGCTATCGCAAGCTTTATTAAGTCATCCCCCTCAGCAATTTATAGCATTAGCAGCTATAGGAACGATTGCAGATTTAGTGTCTTTAACAGATGAAAATCGTTCAATAGTTAAAAGAGGATTGAAAATATTAAATGATCAGACACCTGTTTCTATCAATGCTATATTGAAACAAGCAGGTTATAATGATCAAATCAACGAGGAAACAATTGGGTTTATCATTGGACCTCGACTCAATGCGGTAGGTAGATTAGAAGATGCATCACTAGCTGCTGAATTATTAATGGTAGATGAGTTTGAGGAAGCAGAATTTTTAGCTGAACAAGTGGAGCATTTCAATCAAGAAAGAAAAGATATTGTAGCAGAAATTACTGAAGAGGCGCTTTCATTAGCTGAGGAACAAGTTCAACAAGGAAATTTATTTTTATTATTAGCTAAAGAGAATTGGCATGAAGGAGTACTCGGTATTGTAGCATCTAAGATTGTTGAAACTTATGCTCTGCCAACTCTAATCTTGAATATTGATTTAGAGCAAAATCATGCTAAAGGCTCTGCACGCTCGATAGACCAGGTGTCAATGTTTGAAATTTTAAATGCTCATCAGGATTTAATTACTAAATTTGGTGGTCATCATATGGCTGCTGGTATGACTATGGATATAGAAAATATTGATGAACTACGAAAAGGTCTTAACGAATGGATGAAGCAACTTTCAGAATCAACATCTTTAGCACCACGTAAACATGTAGATGTACTGCTCAATGAAAGTGAAATTACTGTTAAAAATATTCAAGATATACAAAAATTGCGTCCATTTGGTACAGACTTTAATAGTCCTACATTTGAAGTTAATGATTTAAATGTTAAATCGATTAAAGCTATTGGCCAGGAAGGTAAACATTTAAAAGTGGCACTTGGGGAGAATCAATTAGCGGCACTTTACTGGAGTTATGGACATCTTGCTAAAGAAATCGAAATGGGGCAACCACTTAATTTAATAGGTAACCTTCAAATCAATGAATGGAATGGAAATCAATCACCCCAATTAATTATTCAAGATATTGCTACAGAAACAATACAAATCTTAGATTATCGAAGCAAACGTAAGCATCTTCAATTCACTGAAAATAATTCTAATACAGCATATGTGATTCATCCTAAAAAGGATAAAACCAATGAGCATCATTATTATTATGGTGAAACTATAGAATCACAATATGATAAAGTAGTTCTCAGAGATTTACCTACAACAATGAATGAAATTGAAGAAACGCTTAAACAATTACAATTTTCCCAGCTTTATCTTGTTTTACAACATGATCAATCAATTTATTTTGAAGGTATGCCAAGCAAAGCATTGTTTAAAGAATGTTTTAAAGCTTTAATTAACAAACAAGAAACAAATTTAGCTAAAGAGGGTATGATGTTGTGTGAGTTTTTAAAAGTTAAGCCAGAAATATTAAAGTTTATGCTTAAAGTTTTTAGTGAGCTTGATTTTATTTACAACGAGGATGGTCTTATTAAAATAAATTCACACTCTAGTAAAAAAGATATCGAGACGAGTCGTCTTTACCAATTAAGACAATCTCGAATAGAAGTAGAAAAAAGATTACTGTACGATGACTTTTCAAATATTAAAAAATGGATAAAGTCTCAATTGAGTTAAAATTTAGGAGGAAATTTAATGGATTTAAAACAATATGTCTCAGAAGTTCAAGATTGGCCAAAACCGGGAGTAAGTTTTAAAGATATAACTACAATTATGGATAATGGTAAAGCATATGGATACGCGACTGATCAAATCGTGGAGTATGCGAGAGAAAGAGATGTTGATGTTGTAGTAGGGCCAGAAGCTAGAGGATTTATTATTGGTTGTCCAGTGGCATACTCTATGGGGATTGGATTTGCTCCTGTGCGTAAAGAAGGTAAATTACCTAGAGAGGTTATTCGTTACGAATATAGTTTAGAGTACGGTACAAACATTTTAACTATGCACAAAGATGCGATTAAACCAGGTCAACGTGTGTTGATTACAGACGATTTACTCGCTACGGGTGGTACAATTGAAGCGGCAATTAAACTTGTAGAGAAATTAGGTGGCATCGTTGTAGGTATTGCATTTATTATCGAATTAAAATATCTACATGGTATTGAAAAGATAAAAGATTATGATGTCATGAGTCTTATTTCATATGATGAATAACTAAAGTTATGTTCAAAGCTATATCTTGTATTATTTAAATTTTAATACAGGATATAGCTTTTTTATATTTGCAAAAGTAACCTTATTTTAGCGAAATTTAATAAATAGATTGTAAGCTTTAAAGTCTACCCACGTTTATTTATTTAAAAAATTGTAGTATCATAGAACTATTATTTAAATTAAAGTGAACTACCTTATTTAAGTTAGGGTAAAAGTTATAGTAAAGTGGAAGTAAGTATTACTTATTGTATAGATAAGGGCATAGATTTTATATAATCAGAATTTTACAAATATATTATATTTTAATTTTCAAAATCAAAAACCTATAAAAGCAAATAAATTAACTCGTTTATTTAGCGTTTAAATACTAAGGTATGTAATAGTAATAAATTTGAGTGGGGTGTCATAATTTGAACAACGAATATCCATATAGTGCGGATGAGGTTCTTCATAAAGCTAAATCATATTTATCGGCAAGTGAATATGAATATGTACTTAAGAGTTATCATATCGCTTATGAAGCCCATCAGGGTCAGTTTAGAAAAAATGGCTTACCTTATATCATGCATCCTATTCAAGTTGCAGGTATATTAACTGAGATGAGACTCGATGGGCCTACAATCGTAGCCGGCTTTCTACATGATGTCATAGAAGACACGCCTTATACATTTGAAGATGTTAAAGATATGTTCAATGAAGAGGTTGCTCGTATTGTAGATGGTGTAACAAAACTTAAAAAAGTTAAATATCGCTCTAAAGAAGAGCAACAAGCTGAAAACCATAGAAAACTATTTATAGCCATCGCTAAAGATGTTCGAGTTATTTTAGTAAAGTTAGCAGACCGTCTGCATAATATGAGAACATTGAAAGCAATGCCTAGAGAGAAACAAGTCAGAATTTCAAAGGAAACTTTGGAGATATATGCTCCACTTGCGCATCGTTTAGGTATTAACACAATCAAATGGGAATTAGAAGATACAGCATTAAGATATATTGATAGCGTCCAATACTTCCGTATTGTAAATCTAATGAAGAAAAAACGTAGTGAACGTGAAGCATATATAGATAATGCGATAAACAAAATTGAAGCAGAAATGGAAAAAATGAACCTTTCTGGTGAGATTAATGGTAGACCTAAACATATTTATAGTATTTACCGTAAAATGATGAAACAGAAAAAACAATTTGATCAAATTTTTGATTTATTAGCAATACGTATCATTGTTAATTCAATTAATGATTGTTACGCCATTTTAGGTCTTGTTCATACATTATGGAAACCTATGCCGGGTAGGTTTAAAGATTATATAGCTATGCCAAAACAAAATATGTATCAATCTCTTCATACTACAGTTGTAGGTCCTAATGGTGATCCACTCGAGATACAAATTAGAACATATGAAATGCATGAAATTGCCGAACACGGTGTAGCGGCTCACTGGGCTTATAAAGAGGGAAAAACGGTTAATGAGAAAACTCAAGATTTCCAAAACAAACTTAATTGGTTAAAAGAACTAGCTGAAACAGATCATACCTCCACTGATGCTCAAGAATTTATGGAGTCTTTAAAATACGATTTACAAAGCGACAAAGTTTATGCGTTTACACCTGCGAGTGACGTTATTGAATTGCCATATGGAGCAGTGCCTATTGATTTCGCTTATGCCATACATAGTGAAGTAGGTAATAAAATGATCGGTGCAAAAGTAAATGGCAAAATTGTACCTATTGATTATGTACTACAAACAGGTGATATCATTGAAATACGTACCAGTAAACACTCATATGGACCGAGTCGTGATTGGTTGAAAATCGTAAAATCTTCAAGTGCGAAAAGTAAAATTAAAAGTTTCTTTAAAAAACAAGACCGCTCCTCAAATATTGAAAAAGGTAAATTTATGGTTGAAGCAGAAATTAAGGAACAGGGATTTCGTGTTGAAGATGTTTTAACCGAAAAGAATTTAGAGGTTGTAAATGATAAGTATCATTTTGCAAACGACGAGGATTTATTTGCGGCTGTAGGATTTGGTGGCGTAACTTCCGTACAAATTGTTAATAAACTAACTGAAAAACAACGCATATTAGATAAACAGAAAGCTTTAAATGAAGCCCAAGAAGTTACAAAATCAGTTCCTATTAAAGAAGATATTATTACTGACAGTGGTGTTTATGTTGAAGGATTAGAAAACGTCCTTATCAAACTGTCAAAATGTTGTAATCCTATACCTGGTGATGATATTGTAGGATATATCACCAAAGGTCACGGTATAAAAGTTCACCGTACAGATTGTCCAAATATAAAAAACGAGACAGACCGGTTGATTTCTGTAGAGTGGGTTAAATCTAAAGATTCAACTCAACGTTATCAAGTTGATTTAGAAGTGACAGCATACGATAGAAATGGTTTACTTAATGAAGTGCTACAAGCTGTTAATTCGACAGCAGGTAGTTTAATTAAAGTTTCAGGTCGTTCTGATGTAGACAAAAATGCTGTGATAAATATTAGCGTGATGGTGAAAAATGTTAACGATGTTTATCGCGTCGTTGAAAAGATAAAACAACTAGGTGACGTATATACAGTATCGAGAGTTTGGAACTAGAGGTGCAAAAGAAATGAAGATAATTGTACAAAGAGTTAAACATGCGAGAGTAATAAATGATTCTATCGATAATGAAATCGAGAGAGGATTTTGTTTACTAGTAGGTGTAGGCAAAGATTCTACTGAAGAAGATATCAAAATCGTTGCCAAAAAAATTGCTAACGCTCGATTATTTGAAGATGAAAATGACAAATTAAACCTTAATATACAACAAGTTAATGGACAAATCTTATCTGTATCTCAATTCACACTTTATGCAGATGTTAAAAAAGGTAATCGTCCTGGATTTTCAAATTCAAAAAGCCCTGAAGAAGCGAAACAACTTTATGAAAGATTTAATGAGGAATTAGAATCATACGGTTTAACTGTTAAAACAGGCGAATTTGGTACACACATGAATGTTGAAATTAACAACGATGGTCCTGTTACTATAATCTATGAATCACAGGATGGAAAAATTCTATGAACAAAATAGATGCTTGGTTAACACGACATGGCCTAAAAAATTGGCTTACACTTGTAGTAGTCATAGCATTCATTCTATTTATTATCTTGTTATTTATGTTTCTCAATCAAGGTGATGAGGATACTGGTCAAATTACAATCACTGAAAATGCTGAATTAAGAACAGGTCCTAATGCAGCCTATCCTATCATTTACAAAATTGAAAAAGGTGATAGCTTTAAGAAAGTAGATAAACAAGGTAAATGGATAGAAGTCCAAAATCGGGCTGGAACAGAAAAAGGCTGGGTTGCCGGTTGGCATACTAACTTAAATATACATGCTGACAACTCTAAAGCTTCTAATCCTCTTAAAGGTAAAACAATTGTACTTGATCCTGGTCATGGTGGTAGTGACCAGGGTGCATCAAGTAACACCCCCTCTAAAAGTTTAGAAAAGAATTACACTTTGAAAACTGCTAAAGAACTTAAAAAATTACTTGAAAAAGAAGGTGCCAAAGTCAAAATGACTCGCACCACAGATAAATATGTGTCTTTAGATGATAGAAATATTAAAGGCGACGCATTTATCAGTATACATAATGACTCTTTAGATTCCTCTAATGCTAACGGTGCAACCGTTTATTGGTTACAAGATAATCAAGAATCGCTAGCTCAAACATTAAATTCTAATATCCAGAAAAAAGCCTTGCTTACTAATAGAGGTGCGCGACAACAGAATTATCAAGTACTCCGACAAACTGATGTGCCAGCTGTATTGTTAGAACTCGGATATATTAGTAATCCAACCGATGAAAATATGATTAAAGACCAACTACATCGTCATGTCGTAGAGCAAGCAGTAGTTGATGGTCTTAAACAATATTTCTCATCATAGAACTTGCAAATTAAAATAAAACTCGTTATCATAATTAATGAACTTTATAAATAAAACCATTATTATTCTTGGAAGATTAAACGAAAAAGGTAGCAAAGTATTGCGTAGAAATACAATCCTAGGCTGTAAGATTGTACTGAGTAGTTTAATTCTTGAACACAAGAAGAGGTACTTTAGGAAACTAATGTCGGCTTACGCACGTTAAGCGTATTGAGTGGGTCAAGCTCTTATTAAGAGACTGATCAATTAGGGTGGCAACACGGTTATTACGTCCCTTGTATAGTTTTAAACTATACAAGGGACTTTTTATTTTCTTAATTGGGGATAATCATCACCTTAGTCGTCACTATGACCTATTCTGAAACTAACGACAAAGGAGACAATGATATGATAAAGATTCCAAGAGGCACGCAAGATATCTTACCTGAAGATTCAATCAAATGGCGCCACATTGAGAATAAATTAGATGAACTCATGGAATTATATAATTATAAAGAAATTCGCACACCTATATTTGAAAGTACTGAACTATTCGCAAGAGGTGTTGGCGATTCTACCGATGTAGTTCAAAAAGAGATGTATACCTTTAAAGACAAAGGAGATCGTAGTTTAACTTTACGACCTGAAGGTACTGCAGCGGTTGTTCGTTCTTATATAGAACATAAAATGCAAGGTAATCCTAATCAACCTGTTAAATTATATTATAACGGTCCTATGTTCAGATATGAACGTAAACAAAAAGGACGTTATCGTCAATTTAATCAATTTGGTGTAGAGGCGATTGGTGCTGAAAATCCGAGTATAGATGCTGAAGTTTTAGCTATGGTAATGCACATTTACGAATCTTTTGGTTTAAAACATCTTAAACTCGTTATTAATAGTATCGGTGATAGTGAATCACGAAAAGAATATAACGAAGCGCTTGTTAATCATTTTGAACCTGTTATTGATACGTTTTGTTCAGACTGCCAATCTCGTTTGCACACAAATCCGATGCGTATTTTAGATTGTAAAATTGACAGAGACAAAGAAGCAATCAAAACCGCACCTCGTATAACAGATTATCTTAATGACGATTCTAAAGCATACTATGAACAAGTAAAACATCATTTAGATGACTTAAATATTCCTTACGTAGAAGACCCAAATCTAGTAAGAGGCCTGGATTATTATACTCACACAGCATTTGAACTTATGATGGATAATCCAAACTATGATGGAGCTATCACTACATTATGCGGTGGCGGTCGTTATAATGGTTTACTACAGTTATTAGATGGACCAAGTGAAACTGGTATTGGATTTGCTTTAAGTATTGAAAGACTCTTACTTGCACTAGAAGAAGAAGGTATTGAGTTAGATATTGAAGAAAACTTTGATTTATTTATCGTAACGATGGGTGAGGAAGCTGATCGTTATGCAGTGAAGCTTTTAAATGACTTACGAAAAAATGGTGTGAAAGCTGATAAAGATTATCTCAATAGAAAAATTAAAGGACAAATGAAACAAGCCGATAGATTAAATGCAAAATATACAATTGTCATTGGCGATCAAGAACTTGAGAATAATTCCATTGCAATTAAAAATATGACTACAGGCGAGTCAGAAAATATACAACTTGATCAGTTAATTAATTATTTTAAAAAGTAGAAAGGGAGTATAACTTTGAGTAAGAGAACAACATATTGTGGTTTAGTCACAGAAGATTTATTAGATGAAAAGGTAACTTTAAAAGGATGGGTACACAATCGCCGTGATCTCGGAGGATTAATTTTCGTAGATTTAAGAGATCGTGAAGGTATTGTTCAAATCGTTTTCAATCCGGACTTTTCAGAAGAGGCCTTAAAAGTAGCTGAAACAGTACGTTCTGAGTATGTTGTAGAAGTACAAGGTGTTGTTACTAAACGTGACCCAGAAACAATTAATCCTAAAATTAAAACAGGTCAAGTAGAAGTTCAAGTTTCAAATATAGAGATTATTAATAAGTCAGAAACGCCTCCGTTTGCAATTAACGAAGAAAACGTCAATGTAGACGAGAACATCCGCTTAAAATATAGATATTTAGATTTACGTAGACAAGAATTAGCTCAAACTTTCAAAATGAGACATCAAACAACACGTTCAATTCGTCAATATTTAGATGATAATGGCTTCTTCGATATAGAAACGCCAGTATTAACTAAATCTACACCAGAAGGTGCTCGTGACTATTTAGTACCTTCACGTGTTCATGAAGGTGAATTTTACGCTTTACCTCAATCACCTCAGCTGTTTAAACAATTATTAATGATAAGTGGTTTTGATAAATATTATCAAATCGTTAAGTGTTTCCGTGATGAAGATTTACGTGCAGACCGTCAACCTGAGTTTACGCAAGTAGATATTGAAATGAGTTTTGTTGATCAAGAAGACGTTATTTCAATGGGCGAAGAGATGTTACGTAAAGTTGTTAAAGATGTTAAAGGTATCGATGTAGAGGGACCGTTCCCACGTATGACATACGCTGAAGCTATGGACCGATATGGTTCAGATAAACCTGATACACGCTTTGATATGGAACTCATTAATGTATCTCAATTAGGTAAAGACATGGATTTCAAAGTCTTTAAAGATACTGTTGAAAATGAAGGCGAAATTAAAGCAATTGTTGCTGAAGGTGCTGCGGATCAATATACACGTAAAGATATGGATTCATTAACTGAATTTGTAAATATTTACGGTGCTAAAGGATTAGCTTGGGTTAAAGTAGTCGAAGATGGCTTAAGTGGCCCAATCGCTAGATTCTTTGAAGATGCTAATGTAGAAACATTAAAAACATTGACTGGAGCTAAACCTGGTGATTTAGTTATGTTTGTAGCCGATAAACCTAGTGTGGTTGCTCAAAGTTTAGGAGCATTACGTATTAAATTGGCCAAAGAATTAGGATTAATCGACGAGTCTAAATTAAACTTCTTATGGGTAACTGATTGGCCATTACTTGAATATGATGAAGATGCTAAACGTTATGTTGCTGCACATCATCCATTCACATCTCCTAAACAAGAAGATATTTCTAAACTAGATTCTGAACCTGAAAATGTTCAAGCAAACGCATACGATATCGTATTAAATGGTTATGAGCTTGGTGGGGGATCAATAAGAATACATGATGGTGAATTACAACAAAAAATGTTCGAAGTTTTAGGGTTCTCTACTGAACAAGCAAAAGAACAATTCGGCTTCTTACTTGATGCATTTAAATACGGTGCACCACCACACGGCGGTATAGCATTAGGATTAGACAGACTAGTGATGTTACTCACTAACAGAACAAACCTAAGAGATACAATCGCATTCCCTAAAACAGCATCAGCAACATGCCTATTAACAGACGCACCAGGAGAAGTATCAGACAAACAACTAGAAGAACTCTCACTACGAATCAGACACTAGGGGCCTCAACATAGAGAATTTCAAAAAGAAATTCTACGAGCAATGCAAGTTGGGGTTAGGCTCCCGACACAAAGGATTTCGATAAGAAATCCCACGGGCAATGCAAGTCGGGACAAAGGGGCCCCAACATAAAGAATTTCAAAAAGAAATCCCACGAGCAATGTGGACCTAGATGAAAACTCAATACCGCTTACTAAAGTTAAAAATTTAGACATAAAAAAGTTGATACTTTGAGTTTAAAAATTTCTTTAAATTCGAATTTGTGGTAAGATTATTTCATAGGATAGTCATCTGTGGTGTACGTAAGTTTGCTTTTTATTTGGGCCTAACACTCTTTGATCAGGGAGCCCAATAGGTTTTCTCGCAGCGCACACGCCTCTATAGGAGGACTTGCAAAACGAGAAACAGGGCACCCACCTGTATATAGCAGGCCGAATGATCAAGCTATTTACAACTACGGCACCTACGGACTCTATCGATACGCAAGACTTCGGTCTTGCGTATTTTTATGTGAATTTTTACAATGATGAATATACATACATAAATGAAAAGCTAATTAAGGTTTAGTTTGATAAAGGAGTACAGAATGAAACATCAATTTTCCAGAAATGAATTGGCAATTGGTCAAGAAGGCTTAGATTTATTAAAAAATAAAACTGTAGCAGTTCTTGGTATCGGAGGAGTCGGATCTTTCGCTGCAGAAGCACTTGCTAGAACAAATATTGGTCATATTATACTTATTGACAAAGATGATGTTGATATTACAAACGTTAATAGACAAATTCATGCATTAACATCTACGATAGGTCAAAGTAAGGTCACGCTTATGGAAGAGCGAATTAAATTGATTAATCCAGATTGTAAAGTAACGTCGCTTCATATGTTTTATACAGAAGAAACATATGAACAAATTTTTAATAATTATCATATAGACTACTTTATTGATGCGAGTGATACCATTATTTATAAAGTACACCTTATGAAAGAATGTCTAGAGCGTGGAATTGATATGATTTCAAGTATGGGTGCAGCAAATAAAACGGATCCTACACGTTTTGAAATTGCAGATATTTCTAAAACGCATACAGATCCAATGGCCAAGGTGATTAGAAATAGATTAAAAAGACAAGGCATTAGAAAAGGAGTCAAAGTCGTATTCTCTGATGAAAGTCCAATTGTGATTCGTGAGGATGTAAAAGAAACTGTTGGCGATAAAAATGCGATTAATCGTAAAGGTCAAATGCCACCTTCATCTAACGCCTTTGTACCAAGTGTGGTAGGACTCATATGTGCAAGCTATGTTATTAATGATATTTTAAAAGATATTCCAGTTAGACGTATTAAAGATAAAGGTCAGTAACCTCAAAAAAGTTAGCTTATATTCCATAGGATAGATTGAACAGAAGTTGCATATAACTACTATTCAACTATCTTATTATTGGAATATAGCTAACTTTTATTTTTTGTTTAATAAATTTTCATAAACATCTTTAAATTGTTGCTCACTCTTAGACGTTGTTTTAGGTTCATAGTAAATTCTATTTTTAAGTTTGTCTGGTAAATATTGTTGCACGACGTGACCATTTTCATAATTGTGAGGATATTTATAGCCAATTGCTCTTCCTAAGTCTTTAGCGCCAGAGTAATGACCATCTTTTAAATAGTCTGGTATTTGTCCTACTAAACCTTTTCTGATATCACTCAAAGCACTATCTATAGCTGTGATTCCTGAATTAGATTTAGGTGATAAACACAGTTCTATCACAGCTTGGCTAAGTGGAATTCTAGCTTCAGGAAATCCAAGACGTTCAGCTGACTGAATTGCCGCTAATGTTCGTTGCCCCGCAGATGGTGAAGCTAGGCCAACATCTTCGTAACTAATGACTAATAAACGCCTTACAATGGTAGGTAAGTCGCCAGCTTCAATAAGTCGTGCTAAATAATGTAATGCTGCATTAACGTCACTACCTCGAATTGATTTCTGAAAAGCACTCATTACATCATAGTGCATATCGCCATCTTTATCGCTCACAAAAGCACCTTTTTGTAAACAATCTTTAGCATCATCTAATGTAATGTGACGTTGGTTTTCAACTACTTCTGCACTGAGAACTGCTAACTCTAAAGCATTTAGAGCACTTCTTACATCACCTTGGCTTTGAGTGGAAAAGTACTCCATAGCATCTTCGTCTACAATAGGATGATAACTTTTAAGACCTCTATCACTATCCTCAATTGCACGATCAAGTGCAATTCTTACATCATGGTCATCTAAAGGATAAAGTTCAAAAATTTGAGCTCTAGAACGGATAGCTGGGTTAATCGCATGATATGGATTTGACGTAGTGGCTCCTATCAAGACAATTTTGCCATTTTCTAAATGAGGCAAAAGAAAGTCTTGCTTTGCTTTATCCAAACGGTGTATCTCATCAAGTAGCAAGATGACTTGGCCAGACATTTTGGCTTCTTCAACAACCATTTGCATATCCTTTTTAGTATTTGTTACAGCATTTAATTGTCTAAATTTAAACTGCGTACTTCCAGAAATGGCTTTGGCAATACTCGTTTTACCAATACCTGGAGGTCCATAAAATATCATGGAAGAAAGTCGTTTAGTCTCAACCATTCTTCTAATAATACCTTTAGGACCAACGAGATGCTGTTGTGATATAATCTCATCTATATTCATAGGCCTCATTCGAGACGCTAGAGGTTCTGTACTCACATTTGTCACACCTTTCTAATATTATCTTAACGTAAAAAATGATAGAATGGGAATATATAATTCGAATTAAGTGAGGTTATACAATGAAAATATCAACAAAAGGGAGATACGGATTAACATTGATGATTTCTCTTGCTAAAAGAGAAGGTCAAGGTTGTGTATCTTTAAAGTCTATTGCTGAAGAAAATAAACTAAGTGATTTATATCTTGAACAATTAGTCGGCCCTTTAAGAAATGCTGGATTAATTCGAAGTGTGCGTGGTGCTAAAGGTGGTTATCAACTTAGAGTACCAGCTGATGAAATCACAGCAGGCGATATTATTCGCTTACTTGAAGGTCCGATTACGTTTGTAGAAAGTATTGAATCTGAACCACCTGCACAGAAACAATTATGGTTGAGAATGAGAGATTCAGTTCGAGATGTGTTAGATAACACAACTTTAAAATATCTTGCTGATTATAAAGAAACCAATGAAGATTTAGATGGCTATATGTTCTATATTTAACATTTTAGTAATCTATTTAAGTTAGAAATATACTCATTAATCGCATAAATCCTAAATTTTTATAGAAAAATTTAATTAATAATGTTTATCCTCATTTTCAAGTGGTATAACAATTAATACATCGAAGAGGTAGTAAGTATGGCAGACGAAATTAAGTTTAAATAAACTTAAGCTAACGTCAAATAGTCAATTGGAAATGCTACCATCAACCAAGAACTTGAAAGTGAAGGTCCGTAAAATAGTGCTTATGGCGAAACGAATGAATTCGTTGTAAATGTCAAAGATAAAGCAAGTGACCTTATTAATAAGCAAAAAATAATTTTTCAAATTCGAAAGGAGCTATTATTTATGAGTTTCATGGATAAAGCAAAAGAAGCAGCAGAAAAATTCAAGGATAGCGATAACGAACAAGTTAACAAAGCAAAAGATAAAATTAACGAATACACTGGTGGCGGAGACGACGACAAAAAAGACAAAGACGACAAATAAGTCTTAACCATACAGTTATAAAGGGAGGGCAGACGCCCTCCCTTTATTTTATATTATGACTGAATTACTTTTTGTAATCTTTGATAAGATTCAAGTTGTTTATCTTGGTCATAAATGTAACTTATTGCCATTAGCTCATCAATTTCTCCATATTCCTTTATAAAGCCTTCAAGTTGACGCTTAACAGAATCCTCTGAGCCAATTAAAGAGCCACTGAAACGTTGTTTAGCTAGTTCATATTCTCTCGGAGTAAGTAATCCTTTTAAATCATCAGTTGGTGGTTGAACAGGTTGCATTCTGCCTCTTGTAATACTCACCATTACTTGAGCCATTGTGCTTGCTAAATATTCTGCATGCGTATCTGTATCTGAAACAATCACATTTAAACATACAATGACATAAGGTTCGCTTAACACATCAGAAGGTTCAAATAACTCTTTATATATTTGAATAGCTTCTTTCATTTGTTGAGGCGCAAAATGTCCGGCAAATACATATGGCAATCCTCTTCTAGCAGCCACATGAGCAGAATCAGTAGAAGAGCCTAGTATATATAGAGGAACATTTTTACCTACAGCAGGGTAAGCTCTTACATATGCTTGTTGATTCCCCGGTCCGAAGTATTTCTCTAGTTGTTCGACTTCTTCAGGAAATTGGTATACACCATTATGTTGGTCACGTCTTAATGCACTAGCAGTCATCATATCTGTACCAGGCGCGCGACCTAAACCTAAATCAACGCGATGTGGGAAAAGTGTTTCCATCGTGCCAAATTGTTCGGCCACTATAAGTGGTGCGTGATTAGGTAACATAATTCCACCTGAACCTACTTTAATTCTTTCCGTATGTTCTAAAGTATGTTGAATAAGTAATGCCGTAGCAGAACTAACTAAATTTGGAGCGTTGTGATGTTCAGCTATCCAATAACGTTCGTAACCTAATTCATCTAAACCTTGAGCTAATTTAACCATGTCATTAATAGCGTCTTTATCGTCTTGACCTTCTCTAATAGGTACAAGATTTAATGCTGATAATTTAATATCTTTCATTTTATAGCTTCCTTTCATGACAATTTAATAGTTGAAGTATAACAACTGAATATTGAATGCAACATTTATATGCTCATGCATAGAAAGGTTTCATCTTTTTGGAAAATGAGTTTCATTAAAGATTAATCATCGAAAAATTACTATTTAAGATGTTAAAATATTATAGAAATAAAAATTCTTTCCATAAACAGAAAGGTAGAAAAAAGCAAGTATTGGTGCTATTATAGGAACATTGATAACATGACGAGGAGTGTCCACACATGGAAGTTTATGCAGATTATGCCGCGACCACACCAGTAAAAACAGAAGTCGTTGATGCAATGATGGAAATCTATAAAGAACATTATGGTAATCCATCTTCTATTCACTCAATAGGTAGAGATGCACGTAAATATTTAGATCAATCACGCCGAAAAGTTGCACAACTATTAGGTGCAAAACCTCATGAAGTGATATTTACAAGTGGTGCTACGGAATCTAATAATACTGCAATCAAAGGATTAGTAAAAGCGAATGAACAATTAGGAAATCATATTATTACTTCTAAAATTGAACATCATTCCGTTTTACATGTATTTGAGCAACTTGAACGAGAAGGCTATGACGTAACATATTTAGATGTAGATGATACTGGAGCGGTTGATTTAGATCAATTACGTGAAACAATCACAGATAAAACAATTCTTGTATCAATTATGTTTGTTAATAATGAAGTTGGTACTGTTCAAAATATGTATGACATTGAGGACATTATTGCTGAAACTAATGCGTTATTCCATGTTGACGCTGTACAAGCTATTGGTCATTTAGAAATTGACTTTCATGATTTCAAAATTGATACAATGAGTGTAACTGGACATAAATTTGGGGGCCCTAAAGGAGCTGGTATACTCTTAGTAAAGGACCATACTCCGCTTGAATTTAATCAGCTAGGTGGGGAACAAGAAACGAAACGTCGAGCTGGTACAGAGAATGTTCCTCAAATAGTTGGACTTACTAAAGCTTTGGAATTAGCAGTTCAACATCGTGACGCAAATAATGTTCATTTAATGAATTTAAAAGAATTATTCTTAGTTA
The DNA here is from genome assembly GCF_001808345.1 of Staphylococcus sp. HMSC06C11. Classification (NCBI taxonomy): domain Bacteria; kingdom Bacillati; phylum Bacillota; class Bacilli; order Caryophanales; family Staphylococcaceae; genus Staphylococcus; species Staphylococcus sp. HMSC06C11. The sequence continues at coordinate 349,758 of NZ_KV793038.1, read as the reverse complement.
GTTTGCAAGAACGTGCGATTCCGTTCGAACTTAATGGTTCTATGACAGACTCAACAGGTCATATTTTAAATCTTTATTTCCCATTTATTGATGTTGAAACAATGTTAACTCTACTAGACCTCTCTAATGTATACGTATCATCTGGGTCAGCTTGCACAGCAGGTTCTACAACACCGTCACATGTTTTAGCAGCAATGTTTGAAGATGAAGAACGTGCAAAACATTCTGTTAGATTTAGCTTTAATGAACAAATGAACGAACAACAAATTAAATATATAGTAGCCGAAATTCATAAAATTTATCATAAATTTAAGGAGGAATCATAGTGTCAAATAAAGATATACGCGTAGTCGTTGGTATGTCTGGAGGTGTTGATAGTTCAGTAACTGCACACCTATTAAAAGAGCAAGGTTATGACGTTATAGGTATTTTTATGAAGAACTGGGATGACACTGATGAAAATGGTGTATGTACCGCCACAGAAGATTACAATGATGTCATTGCAGTATGTAACCAAATTGGTATACCATATTACGCAGTTAACTTTGAAGAAGAATATTGGGACAAAGTATTTACTTACTTTTTAGATGAATATAAAAAAGGACGCACACCAAATCCTGATGTAATGTGTAATAAAGAAATTAAATTCAAAGCATTCTTAGAGCATGCTTTGAAATTAGGTGCTGACTATGTCGCAACTGGACATTATGCTCGTATACGTCGACACGAGGATGGGCATGTAGAAATGTTACGCGGTGTAGATAATAATAAAGATCAAACTTACTTTTTAAACCAACTATCACAAGAACAACTTTCTAAAGTTATGTTCCCAATTGGTGACATTGAAAAAAGTGAAGTTAGACGAATCGCAGAAGAACAAGATTTAGCTACAGCCAAGAAAAAAGATTCTACAGGAATCTGTTTCATTGGTGAAAGAAACTTCAAGGAATTTTTATCGCAATATTTACCAGCACAATCAGGTGACATGGTAACATTAGATGGTAAAAAAATGGGACAACATAGCGGTTTAATGTATTATACAATTGGACAACGTCATGGCTTAGGAATAGGTGGAGATGGAGATCCATGGTTTGTTGTAGGTAAAAACTTAGATGACAATTTATTATATGTTGAGCAAGGCTTCCATCATGATGCTTTATATAGTGATTACTTAATCGCTTCAGATTTCTCATTTGTTAATGAAAATGAAATTGACTTAGAGCATGGTTTCGAATGTACTGCGAAATTCCGTTATCGTCAGAAAGATACAAAAGTATTCGTTAAAAAAGAGGATGAATCTTCAATTCGTGTAACTTTCGACCAACCTGTACGCGCAATTACTCCTGGACAAGCGGTTGTCTTTTACAATGAAGAAGTCTGCTTAGGTGGAGCTACTATAGATGATGTATACAAAAATGAAGGTCAACTTAGTTACGTAGTTTAAACCGTGAACTTGAATACCGTTAATTCATAAGATGACTATCTTTGGGTTAACGGTTTTTATTTTTTTAACATGTTATAATTATTTAGAAACGAGGTACGAATGATGCATGAACAGAATCAGATTTATCAATATATTAAAGATGGTAAGTTCGAAGATGCTTTAAAAGCGCTTTTCGAAAATATTGAAGAAAATCCTAATGCAGTTGAAAACTACATTAATGCAGGAATTGTGTTATCTGATGCAGGAGAAATAGAAAAAGCCGAGCGTTTCTTCCAAAAAGCGATTACTATTGATCCGTCTAATGGTGCTGTATATTATAATTTAGCGAATGTTTACTATAATCAAGGTCGCTTTAAAGAAGCAATTAAATTATATCAAAAGGCATTAAAAAACAATGTAGCTACTGTAGATTGTAATTATATGATTGGAATGTCATTTAACCAATTAGAAGCTTTTAAAGAAGCATTACCATTCTTGATGACTGCAGCTGAAAAAGACGATAACGATGATGTTGAGATTCAATTTCAATATGGACTTGTCTTATGCCAGCTCGAAATGTTTGAACAAGCCATTAATCAGTTAAATCACGTATTAAAAATTGACCCTAAACATGTAGATGCTATATATAATCTCGGCCTAGCAAGCTATATGAAAAAAGAAGATGTTGATGAAGCTATTGCTTATTTTGAACAAGCAGTTTCTATTGATGAACAGCATTTATTAAGTCAACACGCTTTAAAAACGTTTAAGACGATGAAAGAGGAGGAGTAACATGTCTGACCCTACACTTTTTGATAAATCAATGATCAAAGGTACTGTAGATGCTATATTATTTCAAAATAATGATAATTTCTATACAGTTCTTAAAGTAGACACGATTGAAACGAATGAGTCCTTTGATAGCATGCCAACTGTTGTAGGGTTTCTTCCAAATGTAGTTGAAGGAGACGTCTATACGTTTAAAGGGCAAATTGTCGACCACCCACGTTATGGTAAACAATTAAAAGCTGAAACTTTTGAAAAGGAACTTCCACAAACCAAAGATGCAATTGTTAGTTATTTATCTAGTGATTTATTTAAAGGAATAGGAAAGAAAACTGCTCAAAATATTGTTAATGCATTAGGCGAGAATGCAATCAATGATATATTAAATAATCCTGAAGTGTTAGAAAAAGTCCCTAGTTTACCTAAGAAAAAGCAAAAGCAGATTGCAGAACAAATAAGTTCGAATCAAGAATCAGAAAAAATAATGATTCGGTTACATGATTTAGGATTTGGTCCTAAACTTTCAATGGCAATTTATCAGTTTTATATGGGAGATACATTGAAAATACTAGACGAAAATCCTTATCAACTCGTTTATGATATTAAAGGAATAGGTTTTAATAAAGCTGATCAATTAGCGCGAAACATTGGTATTGCAGCAGATTCTGAAGAGCGTTTGAAAGCAGGATTGCTTTATACACTTGAAGAAGAATGTATCAAACAAGGACATACATATTTGCCTAATTCATATGTGATTGAATCAACGCAAACTATGCTTAACGATAGCTCTGAAGTTGTAATTTCTACTAAAATGCTAGAGCAAAAGATTGAGCAACTCTCTGAAGAGAAAAAATTGATTCAAAGCGAAGAACAAGTTTCAATTCCAAGTTTGTATTATTCGGAATTAAAGAGTGTTCAAAATCTTTATCGTATTCAAACTAATAATAAAAAGTTAAAAGAAATCGAACAATCAGATTTACAAATGCATATTGGTGAAATTGAGTCACTAAATCAAGTAAATTATGCAACTTCACAGAAAGAAGCTTTAGAGACGGCAATCAATTCAAAAGTGATGCTTCTTACTGGTGGTCCCGGTACTGGTAAAACTACTGTCATTAAAGGCATCGTAGAGCTTTATGCAGAAATACATGGATTATCATTAGATTATGATGATTACAACGAGGATGATTATCCAGTTGTACTTGCTGCACCAACTGGACGCGCATCTAAAAGACTTCAGGAATCTACTGGATTAGAAGCAATGACAATTCACCGTTTAATAGGTTGGAATCAAGAAACACAACCTGAAGATATTTTAGATAATGAAATTAATGCACGGCTTATCATTATAGATGAAATGTCTATGGTAGATACATGGTTATTTCATCAATTTTTAAGTGCTGTTCCATTAGATGCTCAAATTGTATTTGTAGGAGATGAAGACCAACTCCCTTCAGTTGGACCGGGTCAAGTGTTTAAAGACCTCATTGATTCTAAAAGAATTCCGCGTGTTAATCTTACGGAAGTGTATCGCCAACAGGATGGCTCAAGTATTGTTGATTTAGCACATCGTATGAAAGTAGGCGAACCCATAGATATAACTCAACGTTTTCACGATCGCAGTTTCATTAACTGTACTTCAGACCAAATACCTGATGTAGTAGATAAAGTTGTTAAAAGTGCAGTGAGTAAAGGGTATAATATGAGTGATATTCAAGTCCTTGCTCCTATGTATAAAGGTAATGCAGGAATAAAACGTCTCAATCAAGTATTACAATCTATTTTAAATCCAAAGGAAAAAGATAGTCGTGAAATTGAATTCGGAGATGTTGTATTTCGTAAAGGAGATAAAGTACTTCAGTTGGTCAATAGACCTAATGACAATATATTTAATGGTGATATTGGTGTAATTGTAGGCATATTTTGGGCTAAAGAAAATGCTCTTAATAAAGATGTAATAGTAGTAGATTTTGAAGGAAATGAAATTACCTTTACTCGACAAGACTTACTTGAACTTACTCATGCTTATTGTACATCTATTCATAAATCTCAAGGGTCAGAATTTCCAATTGTTATTATGCCTATAGTTAAACAATACTTTCGTATGTTACAAAGACCTATCCTTTATACGGGTCTGACCCGTGCTAAGCAATCACTTGTTTTACTTGGGGATCCCCAAGCATTTGATATAGGACTGAAGACAAAAGGCCAAGAACGTTTAACTCAGTTGAATCACTTATTAAAATCTTATTTTGGTGATGAGCAAGAAGTTATAGGTAGTTCAGGTCATTCATCTGTAAATAGCACTGAAAAACATGATACTACACAAACTGATGAAGAGAACGCAACAACTGACGCACCACAAAATGACATTGTTCTTAGTGAAACCACTATATTTAAGATTGATCCTATGATTAATATGGGAGAAATGACGCCTTACGATTTTGCCGAGCATTGACATTCGTCATTAAAATAAATAAAATAAACTTAAGTTCACATAAAGATGAGTAAGTAACTTGTTGATTTTAGAGATGTACTGGCTGGTGTAAAGTGCAATCAATGTTACTGAACGCTACTTTATGTCATAGAGAATACGTGATTTTAAGTGGTAAGAAATTTAATTAAGTTATAAATAGTTTCTTTTATAGCTACTATTATTTTTCTTATAACTAGGGTGGTACCGCGATAACGTTCGTCCCTTTGTGGATGAACGTTTTTTATTTTTCGTGTGATTATCATTAAGTTAAAATTCGTATTTCTTTATTAAATACTTATTTCCCAAGGGAGTGTTCTATAGATGAAAAATTTAAAAGCTAGTGAAATTAGACAAAAATATTTAGATTTCTTCGTTGAAAAAGGTCATATGATTGAACCTTCTGCACCACTTGTACCTATTGATGATGATTCATTACTATGGATTAACTCAGGTGTAGCAACACTAAAAAAATACTTTGATGGTCGCGAGACGCCAAGAAAGCCAAGAATTGTAAACTCACAAAAAGCCATTCGTACTAATGATATTGAAAATGTTGGCTTTACAGCGAGACATCATACATTTTTTGAAATGCTTGGAAATTTCTCAATTGGAGATTATTTTAAACAAGAAGCAATTGAATTCGCTTGGGAATTCTTAACTAGTGAGAAATGGATGGGTATGGAACCAGAAAAATTATATGTAACAATTCATCCAGAAGATACGGGTGCTTATCAAATTTGGAATGAAGATATTGGTTTAGATGAAACTCGTATTATTCGAATCGAAGGTAACTTTTGGGATATTGGCGAAGGGCCATCGGGACCTAATACAGAAATTTTCTATGATCGTGGTGACGAATATGGTCAGAATGATCCTGCCGAAGAAATGTATCCTGGCGGAGAAAATGAAAGATATTTAGAAGTATGGAATTTAGTATTTAGTGAATTTAATCATAATAAAGACAATACGTATACACCACTTCCTAATAAAAATATTGATACTGGCATGGGATTAGAGCGTATGGCTTCAATCTCACAAAATGTCAGAACAAATTATGAAACAGATTTATTTATGCCTATTATAAATGAAGTTGAAAATGTTTCAGGAAAGAAATATTTAGAAGTTGAAGAGCAAGACGTAGCATTTAAAGTTATTGCAGATCATATTAGAACCATTGCGTTTGCTATTGCTGATGGTGCATTACCTGCAAATGAAGGGCGTGGATATGTCCTACGTCGTTTATTACGTCGTGCAGTTAGATTTAGTCAATCACTAGGTATTAATGAACCATTTATGTATAAACTTGTGGATATTGTTGCTGAAATTATGGAACCATATTATCCAAATGTTAAAGAAAAAGCCGATTTTATTAAACGAGTGATTAAGTCAGAAGAAGAACGATTCCATGAGACACTCGAGGAAGGCTTATCAATTCTAAATCAGTTAATTGAAAAAGCTAAAAAAGACAATCATGAAATTAAAGGGGAAGATGCATTTAAACTGTATGATACTTATGGTTTCCCTGTAGAATTAACCGAAGAATTAGCAACTCAAGAAGGTTTATCAGTTGATATGACTACTTTTGAAAATGAAATGCAACAGCAAAGAGACCGTGCTAGACAAGCACGTCAAAGCTCTCAATCTATGCAAATACAAAGTGAAGTGCTAAAAAATATTACTGATGATAGTACATTTGTTGGATATGAAACAACTGATTACCAATCTATAATCACGCATTTAATATACAATGGTGAAGAAGTCGAGTCAGTGGAAGCTGGAGAGACTGTTTATTTCACACTAAAAGCTACGCCATTTTATGCTGTCAGTGGTGGCCAAGTAGCAGACGAAGGTACAATTGGAAATGATAAATTTGAAATTGCAGTATCTGAAGTGACGAAAGCACCAAATGGTCAGAATCTACACAAAGGTATTGTGCAATATGGACAAGCTACAGTTGGAGCAGAAGTGGATGCTAGCGTTAATAAAGAAGACCGTCGTGCAATTCAAAAGAATCATAGTGCTACGCATTTATTACATGCTGCTTTAAAAGAAGTATTAGGTGATCACGTAAACCAAGCAGGTTCATTAGTAGAAGCAGATCGGTTACGTTTTGACTTCTCGCACTTCGGCCCAATGACTCAAGAAGAATTAGATCAAGTTGAACGAAGAGTGAATGAAGAAATATGGAGAGGCATTGATGTTCGTATTCAAGAAATGGGTATAGATGAAGCCAAATCTATGGGGGCAATGGCTCTCTTCGGTGAAAAATATGGTGATATTGTTCGAGTAGTAAATATGGCTCCATTTTCTATCGAATTATGTGGTGGTATTCATGTAAGTAATACTGCAGAAATTGGTTTATTTAAAATTGTAAGTGAATCTGGTACTGGTGCAGGAGTTAGACGTATTGAAGCGTTAACAGGAAAATCTGCTTTCCTTTATCTCGAAGATATTCAGTCTAAATTTAATACCATTAAAAATCATGTTAAAGTCAAATCAGATGAACAAGTAGTTGGTAAAGTAACTCAGTTACAAGAAGAAGAAAAATCATTACTTAAACAATTAGAACAACGTAACAAAGAAATCACCTCTCTTAAAATGGGAAATGTTGAAGACCAAGTTGAAGTTATCAATGACTTGAAAGTATTAGCAACTGAAGTTGAAGTTCCAAACGCTAAAGCGATACGCTCAACGATGGATGATTTTAAATCTAAGTTACAAGACATGATTATTGTGTTAGCAAGTAATGTTGATGGTAAAGTTTCCATAATAGCTACTGTTCCTAAATCACTTACAGATCAAGTTAAAGCAGGAGACATTATAAAAAACATGGCACCTATCGTAGGTGGTAAAGGCGGTGGTCGTCCGGATATGGCTCAAGGTGGCGGCACACAACCTGAAAACATAACAGAAGCATTACACTTCATTAAAGATTACATTAAAAATCTATAACTTAATTTCATAATATTGTAGAATTAACTTGAATAATAATATGCATTAAAAGGAGTGTCACATATGGAAAACTTTGATAAAACGATGAAATTTGACTATGAAGAGATTCCAAAAGAAGATGTCAAATCAGTACTTAACAATGTGCACCGTACATTAGAAGAAAGAGGATATAACGCAGTAAATCAAATTGTAGGTTATTTACTCTCTGGTGATCCTGCCTATATTCCACGCCAAAATGAAGCGAGAAATCAAATTCGTCATATTGATAGAGATGTGATTATGGAAGAACTTGTTTCTTATTATTTAAAAGAGTCTGACCATTAAAATGTTACAACATAAAATTATAGGTTTAGACGTAGGAAGCAAAACTGTTGGCATTGCTATAAGTGACCTAATGGGATGGACTGCCCAAGGTTTAGACACACTCCGTATCAACGAAGAACAAAACGAATTAGGCATAGAAGAATTAGTCGATATTATTAAAAAAAATCAAGTCGGTACTGTAGTTATAGGATTACCTAAAAATATGAACAATTCTATTGGATTTCGAGGAGAGGCTTCGTTACAATACAAAGAGAAACTTCAAGAAGCCTTGCCTTCCATAGAAATTATAATGTGGGATGAACGATTAAGTACGATGGCTGCTGAACGTTCATTACTAGAAGCAGATGTTTCTAGGCAAAAGAGAAAGAAAGTTATAGATAAAATGGCAGCTGTGTTTATATTACAAGGCTATTTAGACTCTATCCAATAAAGGAGATATAAAAATGACAGAACATAACCACGAACAAAATCATGAATCAGATTTAAGCATTAATAACGAAGAAGAATTATTAACTTTATTCGATGAAGACGGCAATGAAGTTTTATATCGTAAAATGTTAGAATTTTACCATCCTGAATACAAAAAGGAGTATGTTGTATTAGCCGAAGAAGGTGCTCAATCTGATGAAGATGATATGATTGAACTCGTACCTATGATTAATGAACCTGATGAATCTGGAGATGGTGGTAAATTAGTACCTATCGAAACAGATGAAGAATGGGATATGATTGAAGAGGTTGTAAATACTGAGATTAATGAATAGTATCTCATTATTAATATGTAAGCTTTAATTGTTTAAAACTCATAGCTCTAAGATGTAAGTTTTTAGTATACATCTTAGAGCTTTTTTGATTAAAAATGAGTTTATTGTTATTTAATTGAGTTAGTAATATCGAACTTAAAAACTCAAACTATAATTACTTTAATAACATACTAAAATAAATTGAATCACATATTTCGCACTTATATTTATTAATAATTTATGGTAAAATATGTAAAGTTAATTTCTATGAAACGATCATTCACTTCTAATATGAAAGAAATAGAAGCACCATTATAGAAATCAGTCATTTATATTGATTAAAATGATAATCAATTTTGGACTGATTTATTTTATGTCTACAAATCTTTTTAGTTTTTATAATAAAGGAAGTTATTTCAAAATGGATTTGAACCAAAACTATTTAACTCAATTACATCAAAAGTTAGATACAAACATAGAGAATTTAAGACCTTATGCAGAAGACAATCAAGTTCCTATTGTAGATAAATTAACTTTAGATATGATTAAACAATTAATAAGAATGAATCATACCAAAAACATTCTAGAAATTGGTACTGCTATTGGCTATAGTTCAATGCAATTTTCTTCAGTAGCAAATGATATACATGTAACTACCATTGAACGTAACGAAGATATGATTGCTTTGGCGCGAAATTATTTTCATCAATATGGTTACAATGAACAAATAAGATTGATTGAAGGTAATGCGCTAGAAACATACCAACAAGTCAATGATAGAGAATATGATATGATATTTATCGATGCAGCCAAAGCTCAATCCAAAAAGTTCTTTGAGTTATATACGCCTCTTTTAAGAAAAGGTGGGATTGTAGTAACTGACAATGTCTTATACCACGGTTTTGTATCGAATATAGACATTGTGAGATCTAGAAATGTTCGTCAAATGGTTAAAAAGGTACAACAATATAACCAGTGGTTAATGGAGCAATCAGGGTATACAACTAACTTTTTAAATATAGATGATGGTTTAGCAATATCAATTAAAGGAGAATGACTATGGTTGAATTATTAGTTACTCCTAAGTCAATAACTCATATGGAAACACTAATAGAAAAAGGTGCAGATGCATTTGTTATTGGTGAACAAAAATTTGGTTTAAGACTTCCAGGAGAATTTAATCGTGAAATGATGAAAGAAGCTGTTGAAATAGCACATAGAAACAATAAAAAAGTTTATGCTGCGGTCAATGGTTTGTTTCATAATTATCATTTAGATGCTTTAGAAGATTACATACATTTTTTACATCAAATTCAAGTGGATCGAATTATTTTCGGTGATCCAGCAGTAGTAATGTTTGTTAAAAAACAATCAAATCCTATCCCTTTACATTGGGATGCTGGAGCATTAGTAACAAATTATTTCCAATGTAATTATTGGGGGAAAAAGGGTGCATCAAGAGCTGTTTTAGCTAAAGAGCTTAGCTTAGAAGAGATGATTAATATTAAAAAGAATGCTAATGTTGAAATCGAAGTCCAAGTACATGGAATGACATGCATGTTTCAATCGAAACGAATGTTGTTAGGTAATTACTATACATTCCAAGACAGACAAATGAAGATTGAGCGCAATAATGCACAACAAGATTTACTTTTATATGATGAAGAACGCGATAACAAATATCCAGTTTTTGAAGATTATAATGGAACGCATATTATGTCTCCGAATGATATTTGTTTAATCGAGGAATTAGAACCATTCTTTGAAGCGGGAATTGACGCATTCAAAATCGATGGCGTTCTACAATCAGAAGGCTATATCAATGTAGTAACAGAGCAATATAGAGAAGCAATTGACTTATATAATGAAGACCCTGAAGCATATGATGATGAAAAATTCATGTTAGTCGATCCTATAGAGGAAATTCAACCTGAACATCGTCCATTCGATGAAGGTTTCTTATATAAACAAACGGTTTACTAAGGGAGGCTTATCATTAATAATGAAAACTCTAGAAGAAGTTCAACCAAGTTCGAAACCAAAAATGAAAAAGCCAGAATTACTTGCTCCAGCAGGAAATTTAGAGAAACTTAAAATAGCTGTACATTATGGTGCTGATGCAGTATTTTTAGGTGGTCAAGAGTATGGTTTACGTTCAAATGCAGATAATTTTACTATGGATGAAATTGCTGAAGGCGTAGAATTTGCAAATCGTTATGGTGCTAAAATCTACGTTACAACAAATATTATTGCACATGATGAAAATATGGATGGATTAGAGGACTATCTACGTCAGTTAGATAAAACAGGCGCAACTGGAATTATTGTAGCTGATCCATTAATCATAGAAACATGCAAAGAGGTCGCACCAAGACTTGAAATTCATTTATCTACTCAGCAATCTCTTTCAAATTATAAAGCTGTTGAATTTTGGAAAGAAGAAGGTTTAGACCGTGTTGTGTTAGCACGTGAGACAGGCGCTATGGAAATGAAAGAAATGAAGGAAAAAGTTGATATTGAAATTGAAGCTTTTATTCATGGTGCAATGTGTATAGCATATTCAGGACGTTGTACATTAAGTAATCATATGACAGCTCGTGATTCAAACCGTGGAGGTTGTTGTCAAAGTTGCCGTTGGGACTATGATTTACTTCAAGTAGATAATGATGGAGAACTTGATTTATTTTATGAAGATGGAGATGTTACACCGTTTGCAATGAGTCCAAAAGATTTAAAATTAATTGAATCTATACCACAAATGATGGAATTAGGAATCGACTCTTTAAAAATTGAGGGTAGGATGAAATCTATTCATTATATTGCAACTGTCGTATCAGTTTATCGAAAAGTCATAGACGCTTATGCTATGGATCCTGAGAATTTTAAGATTAAACCTGAATGGCTCAAAGAACTGGATAAATGCGCAAATCGTGATACAGCGCCAGCTTTCTTCCAAGGGACACCTGGATATGAAGAGCAAATGTTTGGAGAAGAACAATCTAAGAAATCAGCTTACGATTTTTGCGGACTAGTACTCGACTATGATGAACAAACGCAACTTGCTACCATACAACAGCGAAACCATTTCAAACCAGGACAAGAAATTGAATTCTTTGGTCCTGAAATTGATAGTTTCAGGCAAATTGTTGATGCTATTTATGATGAGGAAGGCAATAGTTTAGATGCCGCACGTCATCCACTGCAAATTGTTCAAATTAAAGTCGACAAACCTATTTATGCTAATAACATGATGAGAAAGGAAATCGGCTAATGAATCAAACGACAATTATTGGTATTGCTGGTGGCTCTGGTTCAGGTAAAACCACTGTTACTAATGAAATTATGAAGAATCTTGAAGGCCACAGTGTTGCACTTTTAGCTCAAGATTACTATTATAAAGACCAGTCTCATTTAACTTTTGAAGAAAGACTTGAGACAAATTATGATCATCCATTCGCATTCGATAATGATTTACTTATACAAAATCTTAAAGATTTAAGAAATGGTGTGGCCATCGAAGTTCCTACTTATGATTATTCGAAACATACTCGTAGTGATGAAACGATTGCATTTGAACCAAAAGATGTTATTATCGTAGAAGGTATCTTTGCTTTAGAAAATAAAACTTTACGAGATATGATGGATGTAAAAATTTATGTTGATACAGATGCAGATTTAAGAATTTTACGTAGACTTACACGTGATACTCAAGAACGTGGACGTTCTATGGAGTCTGTAATTAATCAATATTTAAATGTAGTCAGACCAATGCATGAACAATTTATTGAACCAACAAAAAAACATGCAGATATAATCATACCTGAAGGTGGCAGTAATAAGGTCGCAATAGATATTATGACTACGAAGATTCAATCACTCGTTAGCAAAAAATAGTAACTTATAGTAAAGGAAGATGACATTATGGAAAACCAAAAACAATACCCAATGACTCAAGAAGGTTATGAACAACTTGAGCAAGAATTAGAAGAATTAAAAACGGTTAAAAGACCAGAAGTTGTTGAAAAAATTAAAGTAGCTCGTTCTTTTGGTGACTTATCAGAGAACTCTGAGTACGATGCAGCAAAAGATGAACAAGGATTTATCGAACAAGATATTCAACGTATTGAACATATGATTAGAAATGCGCTTATCATTGAAGATAATGGCGATAATAACGTTGTTCAAATTGGTAAAACAGTCACTTTTGTTGAATTACCAGGTGATGAAGAAGAAAGTTATCAAATAGTAGGTTCTGCTGAAGCTGACGCATTCAAAGGAAAAATTTCAAATGAATCTCCTATGGCAAATGCTTTAATAGGTAAAGGATTAAATGACGAAGTTCGTGTTCCTCTTCCTAACGGCGAAGAAATGAACGTTAAAATCGTTGATATCAAATAATTAAATATTTTATTTTAAAATTGCTAGTACTAATGAATTCTAGTATTAAGTCCGAGTCATATTTTATGACTTGGACTTTTTTATGTTATTATTATAGAAATTTTAGCTTTAAAGAAACATTACACCATTAAATGTAGTTCTTAATAGATGAGTAGGATAAAATCCTTTTGTTATTCATCATTTTTATCATGACAAAAAATAATATGTATGATTAAATAAATATTAGCGATTTTTTGAAATAGAAATGCTATATTTTTTGAAAGACCTTAATTTCTAAATATCAAATTATTAGTAATTATCACTAACAATTTGAATTAATTATTAAACAAACATTTTATTGCAATGATACAATTAAATAGTTACAGCAAATAAATCCTTAAAAATTTAAAGGGGAGGGATTTTAAAGTTGGAAACTCAAATTATAAATGAACAAACTGTGATGATTTATTTTGATAATGAAATTAGTGAAAGCACTTACCAACTCGTTCAATCAACAGTACAATACATAAAGAATCAGAATCATTCAGAGATAACAGAAATCATTCCATCTTATAGAGCAATTCTAATATACTTCGATAATAAGAGGATAGAAGGAAATGAATTGTTAGAAAATTTAGAACTTAACCGCTTACAAAACGAGTCAGATGCTAGAACTCGAAATAAGCGTATTATTCAAATTCCTGTTTTATATGGTGAGGAATATGGACCTGACTTGGCTGAAGTTGCAGAACATAATCATTTAACTAAAGAAGAAGTCAAACAGATTCATACTCGTCAGCCATACCTTATTTATATGTTAGGCTTTATGCCAGGATTTCCTTATTTAGGGGGGCTTGACGAACGTTTACATACACCAAGACGTTCTGAGCCAAGACTTAAGATTGAGGCTGGTTCTGTTGGAATAGCCAATAATCAAACGGGATTATATCCAATGGACTCTCCAGGAGGGTGGCAAATTATTGGTCGTACACCTCTTAAGGTTTTTGATCTCAATCGAACTCCGATGACAATGTATGAAGCTGGAGATTATATTCAGTTTTATGAGATTGATCAACATGAATATAACAATATATCTGAGGAAATTGAAAATGGAAAATTTGATATAGATAAGTGGGTGACAAATAAAGATGAGTATTAAAATTTTACAACCTGGCTTATTTTCAACAATCCAAGACGAAGGACGTATAGGTTATCAAGATTTAGGATTTTCCGGAGCTGGTGCTTTAGACTTTTATAGTTTTAAAATGGCTCAAAAATTAATTGGTAATGATGGACCTGCGATTGAATACACTGTTATTGGCCCTAAAGTACAGTTTCTTAAAGAAAATACTTTTGCATTTATCGGTGGTACATCCAATGCAAAATTAAACGGTAATTCCATTGATTCACAAGTAGTATATAAAGTACAGACTAACGATGTATTAGAAATCGGTCAGGTTACTGAAGGTGCGAGAGGATATCTTGTGTTTGGTCATCCGTTAAAAATAGAAAGGATTGCAGAGAGTTATTCTACTCATACTAGAAGTGGACTTGGTGGTTTTGAAGGACGAGCGCTTAAAAAGCATGATATTATACCTACTCAAAGTAATGCATCTTATAATGAGAATTTAGGTAAAGCAACCGACTATAAACCATTAGTAGAGGATAATACTATTCATGTTATTAAAGGTCCTCAATTTAGTTCATTTTCAGAGGAAGCAGTAGATACATTTATCAATTCTGAATTTAAGGTTTCAGATCAGTCGGATCGTATGGGTTACAGATTAGTTGGTCCATCCGTTTCACCTTTGAAAACGGCTGACATTATTTCTGAACCTGTAGCTTTAGGAAGCATCCAAGTTCCTAATGACGGAAATCCAATTATTCTATTAAATGATAAACAAACTGTAGGTGGTTATACTAAAATTGCTACAGTTTCTCAATTAGATTTAAAAAAATTAGCGCAACTTAAACCTGGAGAGACTATTCGATTTGAATGGATATCTACAGAAGAAGCGTTTAAACAATTAATTGAATTTGAAAATGATTTTGATCAAAAATTAAAAAACGTGTCAGAACAACCATTATTTAATTTAAGCAATGTAAGAAACACTTCTAAGAAATTAGCATCACTAATTAAGGAGGACAAATAATAATGAATCTTGAAAGAATAGAAGAAATTATAAATTTAGTAAAATCAAATGATGTAAAAAAGTTTAAATATAAAGACTTTGAGAATGAAATTGAACTTGATTTCACAGAGGGTAATTCATCACAAGGTTTATCTCAAACTGCAAATGTACAATCAAATGAAATGACACAAACTAATAATGAAACTCAAGATACTAACAACCAAACGCAAGATTCTAGTGATGACAAAGAAATTAAATCTTCTATGGTTGGTACGTTTTTCTTACAAGATAGTAAAGAATTAACGGATCCCCAAATTAAAGTTGGTGATCAAGTTAAAGAAGGAGATATCATTGGTTACATAGAAGCAATGAAGGTAATGAACGAAATCACTAGTGACGTGAGTGGTGAGGTTACTGAAATTGTTGTAGAACATGGTACTAATGTTGAATATGATCAAGTATTAGTCAAAGTGAAGTAAGGGGGAATAGACTTATGTATCGTTGTTTGATTGCAAACAGAGGGGAAATAGCCGTAAGGATTATTCGCGCATGTAGAGAGATGAAAATCGAAACAGTAGCCATCTATGCCAAAGGCGACGAAGATAGTCTGCATGTAAGTTTAGCTGATCAAGCGATTTGTATTGGAGAAGCTAATCCTTTAGATAGCTATTTAAATATAGAACGTATTATCTCAGCAGCAGAAATTACCGGAGCAAATGCGATACACCCTGGTTACGGTTTCTTATCTGAATCAACTACTTTTGCTGAAGCTGTTGAAGAAAATGATATCCACTTCATTGGCCCTAATAAAAAGACAATGGAAATGATGGGGGATAAAATTACAGCTCGTCAGACCGTTCATGCTGCAAATGTTCCAGTAATTCCTGGATCTGACGGCGAGGTTGAATCTGTTGATGAAATTAAAAAACTCGCGGAAGAAATAGGATACCCCCTTGTTCTTAAAGCTGCAAGTGGCGGTGGAGGTAAGGGTATCCGTATCGTTAAAGAACCTGAACAATTAGAAAAATCATTAAAAGAAGCTAAAAGTGAAGGTCAAAAATATTTTAATGATGATCGTGTATACGTTGAAGCTTTTATTCCCGTTGCAAAGCATGTAGAGGTTCAAGTCATCGGTGATGGTAAAAATAACTATGTTCATTTAGGTGAACGTGATTGTTCAGTGCAACGAAAAAATCAAAAACTTATTGAAGAATCACCTTGTGCTGCATTAACAGATGAAAGACGAGAACGGATTTGTAATGATGCTGTTAAAGTAGCAAAGGCATCTAATTATAGAAGTGCTGGTACAATTGAATTTTTAGTAACAGAGGATGCTCACTACTTTATTGAGATGAATGCACGTATCCAAGTCGAACATACAGTTACTGAAATGCGAGCAGATAGAGATCTTTTACAAGCACAATTATATTTATTGCAATATGGTGAATTACCGTTCCAACAAGAAGATATAGTGTTTAACGGACATGTAATTGAAGCACGTATTAATGCTGAAAATCCAGAAAAGAAATTCCAGCCCACTCCTGGTAAAGTGAAGAAATTACATTTACCACAAGGATTTAATATTCGAGTAGATTCTTTATTATATTCCGGTTATCAAGTATCACCATATTATGACTCACTTGTAGCAAAAGTGATTGTAAAAGACTCAAATAGACAAACAGCTATCAATAAATTAAAAGTAGCATTAGATGAAATGGTTATTGAAGGTTTCACTACAACAGCAGATTTCTTATACGCAGTATTAAGTTATCCGTTATATGCAGATGGTGATGCAAGTGAAGTTGATATTAAATTCTTAGAGAAGCATCAAATCATTAAAGGGGTGGATTTATAATGCAAATCGATTTGAATTGTGATTTAGGTGAAGCATTTGGAAATTATTCATTTGGTGGCGACAATGATATTATTCCTTTAATTACTTCGGCAAACATTGCTTGTGGTTTTCACGCCGGTGATGAAAATGTAATGAATGAGACAATACAACTTGCTAAAGAAAATAATGTAGGCATAGGAGCACATCCAGGTTTACCTGATTTACAAGGTTTCGGCAGACGCAAAATGGATATTAAACCTAAAGAAATCTACAATTTAGTTGTCTACCAATTAGGTGCTTTGAATGGTTTTTGTAAAATTCATGGAGCTCGTATAAATCATGTTAAACCTCATGGTGCTTTATATAACATGGGCGCTAAAAATAAAGAAATTGCTCAAGCTATTGCACAAGCGGTTTATGATTTCGATAAATCCGTAGTGCTAGTTGGACTATCTAATACATTGTTAATTTCAGAAGCTGAAGCGCTTGGTTTACGTACTGCTTCAGAAGTTTTTGCAGATCGTCGTTATGAAGATGATGGTCAGCTTGTAAGTCGTCAAGAATCAGATGCGACAATTACAAATACGGATGAAGCATTACAGCAAGTGTTAAAAATGGTTACTGAAAATAAAGTTGTTAGTAAAAATGGTAAAGAAATTGATTTACAAGCCGATACAATATGTGTCCATGGTGATGGTGCTCATGCACTTGATTTTGTAACTCAAATTAGAAAAAAATTAACGAAAGAAGGCATTGATATTCAATCCTTATAGGGGGTACCAGAGATGGGAGAAAATTTTAAACAAAGCAACAATCAAGAAACAAAACAAAGTGGGAAAGACTTTAAATTTACAAAAGGTCATAGACGTTTATTATATGGTTCAGTATTTTTGATGGCTACTTCTGCCATTGGTCCGGCATTTCTAACTCAAACGGCTGTTTTCACAGCACAATTTTATGCTAGTTTTGCATTCGCTATTTTAATATCAATATTAATTGATATTGGTGCTCAAATTAATATTTGGCGTGTTTTAGTAGTTACTGGATTGCGTGGTCAAGAAGTTTCAAATAAAGTTGTACCTGGATTAGGCACAGTGATATCAATATTAATAGCATTTGGGGGACTTGCATTTAATATAGGTAATATTGCAGGTGCAGGTCTTGGACTCAATGCAATGTTTGGTTTAGATGTTAAATGGGGTGCAGCTATAACTGCAATATTCTCTATCTTAATCTTTGTAAGTAAAAGTGGCCAAAAAATAATGGATGTAGTATCTATGATTCTAGGGGTAGTAATGATTTTGGTCGTTGCATATGTGATGGTAGTTTCTAATCCTCCATACGGTGATGCATTAGTACACATGGTTGCACCTGAACATCCAATCAAACTTATTTTACCTATAATTACTTTAGTCGGAGGCACTGTAGGTGGTTATATAACTTTTGCAGGAGCACACCGATTATTAGACTCTGGCATGAAAGGTAAAGAGTTTTTACCTTTCGTTAACAGATCTGCGATTGCAGGTATTTTAACAACAGGTGTTATGAGAACTTTACTTTTCTTAGCAGTTTTAGGTGTGGTTGTTACTGGAGTTACGTTAAGTGCAGAAAATCCACCTGCTTCAGTGTTTGAACACGCTATTGGTCCAATAGGAAAAAATATATTTGGTGTAGTTATTTTTGCAGCAGCGATGTCATCTGTTATCGGTTCAGCATATACAAGTGCAACCTTCTTGAAGACATTACATAAGTCTTTATTTAATAAAAATAATTTAATAGTCATTATGTTTATAGTTATCTCAACATTAATTTTCTTATTCATTGGTAAACCTGTAAGTTTACTTATAATTGCGGGAGCAATCAATGGTTGGATTTTACCAATCACACTAGGGGCTATCTTAATTGCTAGTCGTAAAAAATCTATTGTTGGAGATTATAAACATCCTACTTGGATGCTTGTTTTCGGAATCATAGCAGTTATAGTTACGATTATCACTGGTATTTTCTCGCTACAAGATTTAGCAAGCTTATGGAAAGGTTAATTATTTTTTATTACTTCACGTCGTTAAGATGTGAAGTATTTTTTTATTAAAAAGTCTTAAAAATTTAATTATTTAACTCCCTATTGATAATTAACTTATCCTATCGTGATGAATTTTAAAATATGATAAAATACGTAGTGCTAGGACTTTTTAAATGAGGTGTAAAAAGAAATGATAGGCATAATTGGAGCTATGGAAGAAGAAGTAGGTATACTCAAAGATAAAATTGTCGACTTAAGTGAAATTAGTGTGGCACACGTAAAATTCTATACTGGTACACTTAATAATAAAGACATTGTTTTAACTCAAAGTGGAATAGGTAAAGTGAATGCTACTATATCTACGACTTTATTAATTGAAAAATTCAATCCAGATATAGTAATTAATACAGGTTCTGCTGGCGCTCTTGATGAGAGTTTAAAAGTGGGTGACGTATTAGTTAGTAATGAAGTCATTTATCATGATGCAGATGCAACAGCATTTGGTTATGCTTATGGTCAAATCCCACAAATGCCAGAGCGTTATGAGTCTAGTGAAAAATTATTAGAAAAAACAATTGATATATTAAAACAGCAACAGCTAAATGGTAAAGTTGGCATGATTACTAGTGGCGATAGTTTTATTGGTAGTGCTCAACAACGAAATAAAATTAAATCACAATTTCCAGATGCAATGGCAGTAGAAATGGAAGCGACAGCTATTGCACAAACATGTTTCCAATTTAACGTTCCATTTATTGTGACGAGAGCAGTTTCAGATTTAGCTAATGGAGAAGCAGATATTTCATTTGAAGAATTTTTAGGTCAAGCTGCGATTTCTTCTAGTGAGACAGTTGAATTGTTAGTTAAATCATTATAAAAGTAAAGGTGAATTTATAAAATGGGTATTATTAAAAATTTATTTATGCCAAATGCATACGTACAATCTGTATTCGATATAGATATAGAAAAATTAGCGAGTATGGGAGTTAAAGGAATCATTACAGACCTAGATAACACCCTTGTTGGTTGGGACGTTAAAGAGCCTACCGAGAGAATTAAAGAGTGGTTCTCTAAAGCGCGTGAGCTTGGTATTACAATTACAATTGTGTCGAACAATAATGAAAAACGTGTATCTAGTTTTTCTAAAGATTTAGAAGTAGATTTTATATTCAAAGCACGTAAACCAATGGGTAAAGCTTTTATAAAAGCTATTAAACAAATGAATATACAAGCTAAAGAAACTGTTGTTATTGGTGATCAAATGCTTACAGATGTTTTCGGTGGTAATCGCAATGGACTATATACTATTATGGTCGTTCCAGTTAAAAGAACTGATGGCTTTGTGACTAAATTTAATCGTCTAATTGAAAGACGCTTATTAAATCATTTTAGAAAAAAAGGTTATATCAAATGGGAGGAATAGTGTTTGAGTGAATTACTAAAATGTATTGGTTGTGGCGCTCCACTACAATCAGAAGATAAAAATGCTCCAGGCTATGTACCTGAACATAATATGTTCCGTGAAGATGTTATATGTCAAAGATGTTTTAGATTAAAAAATTATAATGAAGTTCAAGATGTTGGGATGGACAGTGAGGATTTCTTAAATTTATTAACTGGTCTTTCTAATAAATCTGGTATTGTAGTTAATGTTGTGGATGTTTTTGACTTTGAGGGATCATTTATTAATGCAATTAAACGTATTGTAGGTAATAAAAAAATCATTTTAGTTGCAAACAAACTTGATCTACTACCTAAACAAATCAATCAGCGTCGTGTAAAAGAGTGGTTAAAGAAAACTGCTAGAAAATACGGCTTAGAAGCCGATGATGTTGTACTTATTTCAGCTGATAAAGGTTGGGGCATTGAAGAGTTGATGCAGTCAATTAATCAAGTAAGAAATAATGAGGACGTTTATGTCGTAGGTACGACTAATGTAGGGAAATCTACTTTAATTAATAAATTAATTGAAATTAGTGTTGGTGAAAAAGATGTAGTAACTACTTCAAGATTTCCAGGTACTACTTTGGACATGATTGATATTCCGCTTGATGAAACTACGTTTATGTATGATACACCTGGTATTATACAAGAGCATCAAATGACAAACTATGTCTCTGATAAAGAATTAAAAACCATTATGCCTAAAAAGGAAATAAAACAACGCGTATATCAACTAAATGAAGAACAGACATTATTTTTTGGTGGTTTAGCTAGAATTGATTATGTATCTGGAGGTAAAAGATCATTAGTATGTTTCTTCTCCAATGATTTAAATATCCATAGAACAAAAACTGAAAAAGCTAATGAATTATGGAAAAATCAATTGGGTTCACTTTTAACACCACCACATGACGCAAGTCAATTTGATTTAAATGACGTAAAAGCTGTTAGATTAGAAACTGGTAAAGCTAAACGTGATGTTATGATATCAGGCTTAGGATTTATCACAATTGACGAAGGTGCAAAAGTGATCGTGCGTGTACCCAAAAATGTAGACGTCATTTTAAGAAATTCTATTTTATAAAAGGGAGTGGTTGAGAATGAAATTTGCAGTAATTGGCCATCCGATTTCTCATTCTTTATCACCTATAATGCATAGTGCTAACTTTTCAAATTTAAGTTTAAATTACACCTATGAACCACTAGACATTCCTATTGACGAATTCCACTTACTTAGAGACACCATTACTGAAAAGAAACTTAGTGGATTTAATGTCACTATCCCTCATAAAGAGCGGATAATACCTTACCTAGACGAGGTAGATGAGCAATCTAAAACAGTTGGTGCGGTAAATACTGTTTTAATTAGAGATGGTAAGTGGATAGGCTATAATACAGATGGTATAGGTTATGTAACTGGCTTAAAACAAATTTATGATGATTTAAAGAATGCTTATATACTCATTTTAGGTGCTGGTGGTGCAAGTAAAGGAATTGCTAACGAATTAACTAAATTTGTTGAACCTAAATTAACAATTGCTAATCGTACAATGTCAAGATTTGAAGATTGGAATTTAGATATTAATGCTATTTCTCTAAATGACGCTGAGAAGTATTTGGATGAATTTGATATCGTTATTAATACAACACCTGCTGGAATGGATAAAAACAATGATAGTGTGATAAATCTAAGAAATTTATCTCCTCATACGTTAGTAAGTGATATAGTGTACATTCCTTATAAGACTCCAATCTTATTAGAAGCTGAAAGTAAAGGTAACCCCATTTATAATGGTTTAGATATGTTTGTGTATCAAGGTGCTGAAAGCTTTAAAATTTGGACAGGAGAACAACCTAATATTCAAATCATGAAAAATACTGTATTAGATAAATTAAAAGGAGATTTATAATGTTAACTGGAAAACAAAAGAGATACTTACGTAGTTTAGCTCATAATACTGATCCAACTTTCCAAATAGGTAAAGGTGGAATTAACGAAAATATGATTTCTCAAATTGATGAAACCTTAGAGAAAAGAGAACTCATTAAAATACATGTTTTACAAAATAATTTTGATGATAAAAATGAATTAGCTAATGAACTTAGTCATGCAACTAAAAGTGAATTAGTACAAGTAATCGGGTCAATGATTGTACTTTATAAAGAATCTCAAGAAAATAAAGACATCGTTTTACCCTAATGTCTAAAAAGATTGTATTATACGGCGGTCAATTTAACCCGATTCATACCGCTCATATGGTGGTAGCTAGCGAGGTGTTCCATGAATTACAACCTGATGAATTTTATTTCTTACCTAGTTACATGGCTCCGTTGAAAGAACATGAAGATTTCCTTGATGCTTCTTATCGTATGAAGATGATTGAATTTGTCATTGAGGAATTAGGTTTTGGAAAAATTTGTACTAGTGAATTAGATAGAAAAGGACAAAGCTATACTTTTGACACGTTGTCTGAAATAAAGCGTAACAATCCTAAAGATGAATTTTATTTTGTAATAGGAACTGATCAATATGAGCAGCTTGATAAGTGGTTTAAAATTGACGAATTAAAAAAGTTGATCACCTTCGTTATAGTTAATCGTGAGTCAGATTATCAAAGTGTCGAAACTGGTATGATATCGGTTAAAATACCTCGTATTGATATTAGTTCAACAATGATTCGAGACCGTGTTAAAAATCATAAATCTATACAAGCACTCGTCCCTAATAAAGTGGAGGACTATATTGAGGAGGAAGGACTTTATGGAAATTAGTGAAGCTAAAAAGCTAGTGAAAGAAAAGTTGCCCGAGAAGCGTTATAATCACTCGCTTAGAGTTGCTGAGACAGCTGTAAAATTAGCAGAAATATATGATGGAGATAAAGATAAAGCAGAATTAGCTGGTGTTTTACATGACTATTGTAAGTATGATGATTTAAGTTCAATGTACCAAATTGTTAGACAATGTGAATTAGAGAGTGACTTACTTAGTTATGGAAGTGAAATATTACATGGACCTGTTTGCGCTGCAATCATGGAACATGATTATCACATTGAAGATGAAGAGGTTTTACTAGCTATAAAATATCATACAACTGGGCGTCAGCAAATGACTAAAACAGAAAAGCTTATTTTTATTGCTGATTATATTGAACCTGGTAGAAAAACCCCAGGAGTTGAAGAAATTAGAGATATGGCATACAATCAAGGTAGCTTAGATAAAACAATTTATGAAATTTCTAAGCAAACAGTTTTATTTTTAATCGGTAAAGACATTACGGTATATGGCGCTACGATTGCATGCTTGAATTATTATAATTATAGTGACGAAAGAATAAAGGATGATTAAATGAGTTCAGAAGAATTATTAAATATTGCTGTCGAAGCGACAGAAAACAAAAAAGCAGAAGATGTAATTTCTCTTAATATGCAAGGTATCAGCGATATGACTGATTACTTTGTTGTGTGTCATGGTAACAATGAGCGACAAGTACAATCCATTGCAAGAGCTGTTAAAGAAGCTGTTCATGAGCAAGGTATTGATGTTAAACGTATGGAAGGTTATAACGACGCAAGATGGGTATTAATTGATTTAGCTAATGTTGTGGTTCATATTTTCCATAAGGATGAGCGAAATTATTATAATATCGAGAAATTATATCAAGATGCTCCGTATGAGTCATATGGTCAGGTTGCTTATTAAAATATGAGTCAATACGAAGATATGAGTATGGTCTATGACCAGCTAACTCAAGATCAACCATATGATGCTTGGTTCAATATAGTTCAAACCTTTTCAAAGAGAGAATCTAATGACATTCTAGATTTAGGTTGCGGTACAGGAAATTTAACACATATGTTGGTTCCATTAGGCAATGTTATCGGAATGGATTTAAGTGTTGATATGTTAACTATCGCTAATCAAAAATCTAATGAAGTTAGATGGTTAGAAGGAGATATGACAAGTTTTAAGTTGAACCAAAAATTCAATATCATTACAATATTTTGTGATTCACTGAATTATTTATCTTCAAGTAAAGAAGTTAAAGAAACCTTTAATAAAGTTTACCAGCATTTAACTGATGATGGAGTATTTCTATTTGATGTGCATACTGTACATAAGATGAATACTTTATTTAATAATCAAAGTTATATTGATGAAACCGAAAATGTCTTCTTAGGTTGGGAAGCAATTCAAGGTAATGAACCATTAAGTGTTTATCATGAAATGACTTTTTTCATTCAAAATAATGGAAGTTATCGACGCTTTGACGAATCCCATTATCAACGCACATATGAAGAAGATGTTTATAAACGGTTACTCAATGAGGCTGGCTTTAAAGAAGTTAAAACTTTCACCGATTTTGATTTTAATCAAAAAGAAGAAGATGCTGATCGATTATTTTTCGTTGTAAAAAAATAGATTATGAAATAAATAGAAGTAAAATCACTCGTTCATACGTTATTAAGTGTGAAGGGGTGATTTTTTTGTTTAACAAAGGTAATAAGTATATTGAATTTATTATTAAATGGAAAATTTATTTAATTATAGGTCTAGTAGTTTTAGCAATGGTAGTTTTAAGTCTATTTAATCATTATGAAGACAATAGCAAAGAGGATGAATTTAACAAAGAGATTAATAGCAAGCAGGTTAATTCTAAGAGATATAGTTCAACTAACAAAGATAATAATGAAAAAGAAAAACAATCTCAAAGAGGAAACAACAATGAAAAAATTTTTATAGATATTAAAGGCGCAGTAGAACATCCAAATGTTTATCAGATGACAAACACTGAAAGAGTCATAGATGCAATTAATAAAGCTAAACCTTATAAGGATGCAGACTTATCACAAATAAACTTATCTGAAAGGTTAATAGATCAAAAGCTAATTTATGTTCCCAAAAAGGGAGAACACAGTCAATATAATACGGTAAATAATATTTCAAATAATAATATCAATCAAAATGAGGGAAATAAACAAATTAATTTGAATAATGCCACTGAAACGGATTTAAAAAGCATTCCAGGCGTCGGGCCTTCTAAAGCAAGAGAAATAATTAATTATAGAGAGCAAAATGGAGGGTTCAAGAATATAGAAGATTTGAAAAAATTAAAGGATTTGGCGAAAAAACATTTGAGAAACTTAAAGAACATCTTGTTGTTTAACTGGTCAATGATTGCATTTATAATTATAAATGATTAAGCTATAAATGTTGATTGTTATTCAAGATAAGGAGGCACCTTTACATGGAACGAATTAAATGGGAAGAATATTTTATGGCTCAAAGTCATTTACTTGCTTTGAGATCAACATGTCAGAGACTATCTGTAGGAGCTACTATTGTTAAAGATAATCGAATTATAGCAGGAGGCTACAATGGTTCAGTTGCCGGTGAAGTTCACTGCATAGATGAAGGTTGCCTAATAGAAGATGGACATTGTATCAGAACAATTCATGCAGAAATGAATGCATTACTTCAGTGTGCTAAACAAGGCGTTTCAACAGAAGGAGCGACAATATATGTTACACATTTCCCTTGTTTAAATTGTACTAAATCTATTATTCAAGCAGGGATTAAAACAATTTATTATGCTGAAGATTACCACAATCATAATTATGCGATTAAGTTACTAAATCAATCTGGTATTGAATATAAAAAAATTCCATTTACACCGGAATATGTAGCTCAATATTTAACACAGGGGTAATCAATGATATACATAGCACTATCATTTTTAGTAGGGATACTTTGGATGAATTTCAAAGTTATCTCTATCTCTTTATTTTTCCTTTTAATCTTATTAATCTTCATCAAAAAACTTAAACTTCCAATAATCATACTTATTGTTGTGTGTCCTTTCTTTTCAAATTATATTACACAAACATATAACCAACGTGTTGACCATGAACAACGCATACTAATGTATAATCCCAAAGTTAATGATTACGTAAAATTTAAAACACTTAAAGTTCAAAATAATTTTATTACTGGAATATTAGTTTATAAAGGTAAAAATTATAATTTCTTTTATAATAACAATAATAAGACAAACATTACCTCCCTCAAACATCACACTTGTAGTATAAATGGGGAATTCAAGTTTGATAAAGTTCCTCCATCAATTACACTGAATGAAATCCACACTAATTCATGTACTTATAATGATAGGTTTAAATTCATTTATTTCCATCAAGACTATATAATCGATAAGATTCAACATTCAGGTGTAAAATATCCAAATCGAATTTTAGCACTGATTACAGGTAATCCATTATTAATCAATGCTGATTATAGAGATAAAGTGAAGGATATAGGTATATATCATTTACTAGCAGTGAGTGGGACTCATGTAGCAGCAATTATACTTCTCATTCATCAACTTTTAGTGAGATTTAACACGCCACTTGTCATTATTAAAACAATGATTATTAATGTTTTAGTACTATACGCTGTTTATACTGACTTTGTTCCTAGCGCAGTAAGAGCAATTTCAATCGCAATATTAGTTTTAATCCTTCCTAAAAGATTCAGAAAATCTTCTATTGATTTGATTTCTATCATATTTATTATGATGTTTATAAGCAATCCAGGTTATGTTTATAATATAGGTTTTCAATTTTCTTTCTTAATTTGCTTTTTTATTTTACTATCACAACCTTATTTAAAAAAATTAACTTCATTTCAAAGCATAATAGCCATTACATGTATAGCTCAATATAGTTCTATTATTATAAGTACATATCATTTTAATCAATTTCAATGGATTGGTTTCCTCTCGAATTTAGTTTTTGTGCCTTTCTACAGTTTCATACTTTTTCCTTCAATAATTTGCTTTTTTATTATGACTCACATTGTATCAAATTTTGAAATTCTAAATGTTTACATGAATAAAATTTATGAAATACATGATTTATTACTCCACTTCTTTTTGAAATTTAATAATTATAAGTGGTTTATACCTTCTTTAAGCGAAATTTATCTACTAATATTGTTAATAAATATATTGATTGCTTATTATTTATTAGTGTACAAAAAGATTTTTAAATCCCTAATATACTTTTTAATTACCTTAATAATAATATCTACATTGAGTAAACCTTCAAACGCAGAGTTAACAATTTTTGATGTAGGCCAGGGGGATAGCATACTTTTCAAAAGTAATACAAATAAAACTGTATTAATAGATACTGGAGGGAAAGGAGAAGAAAACTTTGAATTTAAACATCATAATATTGCTAAATACAAAATTCTCCCAAGTTTGAAGCGAAGAGGTATTACTACGATTGATTATTTAATTATTACTCATCCACATGCGGATCATATGGGGGAACTTCCTTATATCATAGACCATGTTAAAATTAAAAATTTAATATTAAACAGTGATGGTTTTCCTAAGCATTTATTAAATCAAGTTCACAACGAATGCAAGAAAAAAAGGATAAATATAATTGAAGCTAAAAATATACCTCAAATAAAGATTGATGATACTGAATTAGAAATTTACGATACATTTATATCCTCAAGTTCCGATAAAAATGAGTATTCAATCATTACATTAATAAAATATAACAATAGAAATATTTTACTCATGGGTGATGCCACTAAAAACAATGAGGATATTTTATTGAAGAAATATCATTTGCCTACAATAGATATTTTAAAAGTAGGACATCATGGTAGTCGAACAAGTAGCTCTGAAGAATTTATTAAGAAAATTCAACCAAGGTTAAGTTTGATTTCAAGTGGAAAACATAATAAATATAAATTACCTAATGACGAAGTTATTGAACGTTTAAAGAGATATGGAAGCTTAGTGTATGACACGCAACAAAACGGTGAAATGACGATTAATTTAGATAAACACCATTTAAATGTGATGAATGTTAAAGATCATCTAAAAACTATCGCTAGAGAAGTCACTCAATAAAATGATATAATTTAAAAGTATGAGATATAGAGGAAGGATGCACTTATGAGCGACAATATCGTAACTATCTATGGCGAAGTACCTGAGCTTGTCGAGAAGAAAAGTTCAGAAATAGTTAATAATTATCTCGGGCAAGAAAAAGATGATTTTAACTACGTTAAATTTAATATGTATGAAAATGATCTAACGCCCATCATTGAAGAAACATTAACTATGCCTTTTTTTTCTGATAAAAAAGCAATTGTAGTAAAAAATGCATACATATTTACAGGTGAAAAAGGTGCAAAGGAACTCAATCATAATCCAGAGCAGTTAATAGAATTTATAGAAAAATATGACGGGGATAATCTGATTCTTTTTGAGCTTTATCAAAATAAGTTAGATGAACGTAAAAAATTAACAAAATCACTTAAAAAAAATGCGCAACTCAAAAAAGTTGAACAAATGTCTGAAGAAGAAATAAAAAAATGGATTCAAAATAAATTACACGAAAATTATAAAGATATTAAACAAGATGCTTTAAATCTATTTATTGAACTAACAGGTATTAATTTCAACATTGTTTCACAGGAGCTTTCGAAACTTATGCTGTATATAGGAGATAGACCTACAGTTAATAAAGATGATGTTAATCAAATTATAAATAGAAGCTTAGAGCAAAACGTTTTTCTTTTAACTGAATATATTCAAAAAGGAAAAAAAGATAAGGCTATACAATTATTGAATGACTTAATTACTATGAAAGAGGAACCTATAAAACTTTTAGCTTTAATAACTAGTAATTATAGATTATATTATCAATCTAAGATTTTAGAACAAAAAGGGTACAGTGGCCAGCAGATTGCGAAGACAGTTAGTGCGCATCCGTATAGAGTGAAACTTGCTCTAAACCAAGCACGATACTATCAATTAAATGATTTATTAAACATTATTGATTCATGTGCAGAAACCGATTATAAATTAAAATCTTCTTATATGGACAAACAGTTAATTTTAGAATTATTAATTTTATCTTTATAGATTAATGATTAAACAAAAAAGATCAAGCACTATGCTTGATCTTTTTTAATAAACTGAATTATTTGTTAGCTGTCATAAGTTGAGATTTAATACGATCAGCTTTGTTTGAGTGAATTAAGTTGCTTTGAGCAGCTTTATCAACTTGTTTAATTGCAAAACTTAATAATTCATTTTTGTTTTCAGCATCAGTAGAGATAGCTGTTTTAGCGCGTTTAACTGCTGTACGCATTGCATTCTTTTTAGAGATATTACGTGCTTCAGCTGTTTCAGTTGTTCTAACACGTTTAACTGCAGATTTAATGTTTGGCATTTCTGTCACCTCCTAAAAGTGAGCTTAACTTATCAAAATTTATTTGATTACAACAAGAAATATTTTATCAAATGTCTTACCTTTGTGCAATCATTTATTTATGCGTAATATTAATCATGTTTAGTAACTTTAACTATTGGAAAGTGTGTTTTAACTATATATAATTAAAATTGTTAGGGTAAATAAATATTAATAGAAAATGAAAACTTAAGCTCTTAGATAGAGTGTTTGCAATTACCCTCTAAAAACGTTATCATATCAAAGATGTATACATATATCGGGTTAATATTATGAAAGTGAGAAGGATAAGATGGATAAGCAAGAACGCTATAATAGAAGAGAAAATATCAGAAATTTCTCTATCATTGCACACATAGATCATGGGAAATCAACGTTAGCGGATAGAATCCTTGAAAATACAAAATCAGTTGAAACACGTGAAATGCAAGATCAACTACTTGATTCCATGGACCTTGAAAGAGAACGCGGTATTACTATAAAGTTAAATGCTGTTCGTTTGAAATATGATGCTAAAGATGGTCAAACATATACTTTCCATCTTATAGATACACCAGGACATGTCGACTTTACATATGAAGTGTCGCGTTCATTAGCTGCATGTGAAGGCGCGATTTTAGTTGTAGATGCCGCTCAAGGTATTGAAGCTCAAACTTTAGCAAATGTATATTTAGCTCTTGATAATGACTTAGAGTTATTACCAGTTGTTAACAAAATTGATTTACCTGCAGCTGAACCTGAAAGAGTTAAACAAGAATTAGAGGATGTTATTGGTTTAGACCAAGATGATGTAGTACTCGCTAGTGCCAAATCAAATATCGGTATAGAAGAAATTTTAGAAAAAATAGTAGAAGTTGTACCAGCTCCTGATGGAGATCCTGATGCACCTTTAAAAGCTCTAATATTTGATTCAGAGTATGATCCTTATAGAGGCGTTATCTCATCTATTAGAATCATTGATGGTGTAGTTAAAGCTGGGGATAAGATTAAAATGATGGCTACAGGAAAAGAATTTGAAGTGACAGAAGTAGGCATTAATACACCTAAACAACTTCCAGTTGAGGAATTAACAGTAGGAGACGTAGGATATATCATTGCAAGTATTAAAAATGTAGATGATTCACGTGTAGGTGATACTATCACATTAGCTAATCGTCCTGCAGATAAGCCACTCAAAGGTTATAAAAAAATGAATCCAATGGTTTATTGTGGTCTATTCCCAATAGATAATAAAGATTACAATGATTTACGTGAAGCGTTAGAAAAATTACAACTCAATGATGCTTCACTCGATTTTGAGCCTGAGTCATCACAAGCATTAGGGTTCGGATATAGAACTGGTTTCTTAGGCATGTTGCATATGGAAATTATTCAAGAAAGAATTGAGAGAGAGTTCGGTATTGAATTAATTGCAACGGCTCCTTCAGTTATATACGAATGTATTTTAAAGGATGGAACTGAAGTTACTGTTGACAATCCAGCTCAGATGCCAGAAAGAGACAAAATAGAACATATTTATGAACCATTTGTAAGAGCTACAATGATGGTACCTAATGATTATGTTGGTGCAGTGATGGAACTATGCCAACGTAAGCGAGGTCAATTTGTAAATATGGATTATTTAGATGATATAAGAGTAAATATTGTTTATGAAATTCCATTATCTGAAGTTGTGTTTGACTTCTTTGACCAACTTAAGTCTAATACTAAAGGTTATGCTTCATTTGATTATGAATTCATTGAAAATAAAGAAAGTAATCTAGTTAAAATGGATATCTTACTTAATGGAGATAAAGTGGATGCCTTAAGTTTCATCGTCCATAGAGATTTTGCATATGAAAGAGGTAAAGCACTTGTTGAAAAATTAAAAACACTTATACCTAGACAACAGTTCGAAGTACCTGTTCAAGCAGCTATAGGTCAAAAAATTATAGCCCGTACAAATATTAAATCTATGGGTAAAAATGTTTTATCTAAATGTTATGGTGGCGATATTAGTCGTAAACGTAAGCTTTTAGAAAAACAAAAAGCAGGTAAAGCAAAAATGAAAGCTGTAGGAAATGTTGAAATTCCTCAAGATGCTTTCCTAGCTGTGCTTAAAATGGAAGATGAATAGTTTATAATAATTTAAATAACATTGAAGCGGGATGTTGAAATCGTTGTATAAAGAAATTGATTTCACTTCCGCTCTTTTTACGTTAGTGAATGGGGGGATTTTTTGACAGTTAAAAGTGCTTATATACATATACCATTTTGTGTAAGAATCTGTACTTATTGTGATTTTAATAAGTATTTTATAGATAAGCAGCCAGTAGATGAATATTTAGATGCGCTCATTAAAGAAATGCAAGTTGAAAATAATAGAAAGCTTGAGACAATGTATGTTGGCGGAGGGACACCCACTGCATTGAATATTGTACAACTTGAAAAACTACTAAAAGCTATTAATAACACGTTTACTATTCATGGAGAATATTCATTTGAAGCTAATCCCGATGAATTAACTTATGAGAAAGTAGCACTTTTAAAAAAATATGGTGTTAATAGAATTTCGATGGGAGTACAAACGTTTAAGCCGGAGTTGTTAGAAATTCTTGGACGAACTCATAAAACTAATGATATCTATAGCGCTGTAAACAACGCTCGCAAGGCAGGTATTAATTCAATTAGCCTTGATTTAATGTATCATTTACCACAGCAATCATTAGAAGATTTTAAACAAAGTTTAGAATTAGCTTTAGAAATGGATATTGATCATATTTCGAGCTATGGTCTTATTCTTGAACCAAAAACTCAATTTTACAACATGTATAGAAAAGGACATTTAAAGCTTCCTAATGAGGATTTAGGGGCAGATATGTACCAATATTTGATGAAACGATTAGAGGATTCTAATTTAAATCAGTATGAGATTTCTAATTTCGGGAAAAAAGGTCACGAATCAACTCATAACAAAGTCTATTGGCTTAATGAAGAATATTATGGTTTTGGTGCAGGAGCAAGTGGTTATGTGGATGGTGTAAGATATACCAATCTCAATCCAGTTAATCATTATATTAAAGCTATTTATAACAATGAGGAACCTATACTTACAAAGAACACCCCAACTTTTGAAGAGAGAATGGAAGAGGAGATGTTTCTTGGCTTAAGAATGAACCAAGGTGTTAGCATATCGAGATTTAAGAGAAAATTTGGTATAAATATTGAAGAGGTATTTGGTCAAACAATTACGGATTTAATAAATAGAAATTTATTAGAAAATAAATGCGGTTATATATCATTAACTGAACGTGGTAAAGTCATTGGGAATGAGGTTTTCGAGGCTTTTTTACTCAACGTATAAAAAATTTGATATTTTAATGCTTTAACATTGACTTACTTTGACCTTTTTGATAAATTATAATTAGCACTTGAGAGAAAAGAGTGCTAATGAGGTGAAAACATGATTACAGAAAGACAATTAAGCATTCTTAATGCAATTGTTGAAGATTATGTTGATTTTGGACAACCGATTGGTTCTAAAACATTAATTCACCGACATAATTTAGAGGTAAGCCCAGCAACTATTAGAAATGAAATGAAACAGCTTGAAGATATGAACTTCATTGAGAAGACGCATACTTCATCTGGCAGGACTCCCTCAGAATTAGGTTTTAGATATTATGTCAATCGTTTATTAGAACAAACATCTCATCAAAATCAAAACAAAATTCAACGTTTAAATCAATTATTGATTGAGAATCACTATGATATTTCTACAGCATTGACATACTTCGCTAATGAACTATCTATGAAATCTCAATATGCTACGTTGGTTGTACGTCCAAATCACAATCAAGATATTATTAATAATATTCATTTGATTCAAGCCAATAGTCATTTGGTTATATTAGTTATGGTCTTTTCATCCGGACATGTCGAAAATATTCATGTTGTAACTCAAATACAACTTAATCATCTCAATCTAAACAGAATAGCTAACTTTTTAACTGTCCATTTCAATAAACATAACCAAGATATGCAACACGAGATTAAAAGTTTTGTCAATTCTAGTGATGAACAAGAGTTAGTAAATGAGATGATTGAATTAATTAATATTCATATTAATAATCAAAGTAATAGCATTTACATGGGTGGAAAGGTTAAACTTATTGATGCGTTAAACGAAACTAACGTATCATCGATTCAACCTATATTGCAGTACATTGAATCAAATAGAATAACTGAACTTTTAGATGATATTTCTACTTCTCAAATCAATGTTCGAATAGGAAAGGAAATTGATGAGAGCTTAAGTGATATCTCCATAGTTACTAGTCAGTATCATGTTGATGAATCACTTAAAGGACAAATTGCGGTCATAGGACCAACTGCGATGCATTATCAAAATGTAATTCAATTACTCAACCAAATATGGTAGTAATTAGAATTGTATTGGAGGTCAGAAAATGACAGAAAAAGATCAATCAGTGAATAATACTGAGGAAGAAGTTAATTCAGAAGAGAATGTAGAAACTCAAAATGTTGATAATTCTCAAGACTCAGTTGAAAATACTGACAATAGTGAAGTAAAAGAAGATCATTTGCAAGAAGATTCTCAGGAAGAAGTTCAAGCTGAGGATGTAGATCCTAAAGATGAGAAAATTCAAGAATTAGAAAAGCTAGCAAATGATAATGAAGAGAAATATTTAAGATTGTACGCTGAATTTGAAAATTATAAGCGTCGAATTCAAAATGAAAATCAAATTAACAAAACTTATCAAGCTCAAGGTGTTTTAACTGACATCCTTCCGTCAATAGATAATATTGAACGTGCATTACAAATTGAAGGTGATGATGAATCATTTAAATCACTACAAAAAGGTGTCCAAATGGTTCATGAAAGTTTACTTAGAGCTTTAAAAGATAATGGTCTTGAAGAAATTGAAGCTGAAGGTCAAGAATTTGACCCTAATCTTCATCAAGCGGTGGTTCAAGATGATAATCCTGATTTTAAATCGGGGGAAATCACTCAAGAACTTCAAAAAGGTTACAAACTAAAAGATCGCGTCTTGAGACCATCAATGGTAAAAGTAAATCAATAAACTGATTGAAAAAACATTGTATAAAATTACAAAATGATATTGGAGGAATTTTATTATGAGTAAAGTAATCGGAATCGACTTAGGTACAACAAACTCTTGCGTTGCCGTATTAGAAGGTGACGAACCAAAAGTAATTCAAAATCCAGAAGGCGCACGCACTACTCCTTCAGTAGTTGCTTTTAAAAATGGTGAAACTCAAGTAGGTGAAGTTGCTAAACGTCAAGCAATCACTAACCCTAATACAGTTCAATCAATTAAACGTCATATGGGTACAGACTACAAAGTAGATATTGAAGATAAATCATACACTCCACAAGAGATTTCAGCTATGATTTTACAAAACTTAAAAAGTACTGCTGAAAGTTATTTAGGAGATACAGTTGATAAAGCAGTTATCACTGTTCCAGCTTACTTCAATGATGCTGAACGTCAAGCTACTAAAGATGCTGGTAAAATCGCTGGACTAGAAGTTGAACGTATTATCAACGAACCTACTGCAGCTGCTTTAGCTTACGGTTTAGACAAAACTGAACAAGATCAAAAAGTTCTTGTATTTGACTTAGGTGGCGGTACTTTCGACGTGTCAATCCTTGAATTAGGTGACGGAGTATTTGAAGTATTATCTACTGCAGGTGACAATAAACTTGGCGGTGACGATTTCGACCAAGTAATTATTGATTACTTAGTTTCAGAATTTAAAAAAGAAAATGGCGTAGATTTATCTCAAGATAAAATGGCACTACAAAGATTAAAAGATGCTGCTGAAAAAGCTAAAAAAGACTTATCAGGTGTATCTCAAACTCAAATTTCACTTCCATTTATTTCAGCTGGAGAAAGTGGTCCATTACATTTAGAAATTAGCTTAACTCGTTCTAAATTTGAAGAATTAGCAGATTCATTAATTAGAAAAACAATGGAACCAACTCGTCAAGCACTAAAAGATGCTGGGTTATCAACTTCTGATATTGATGAAGTTATCCTTGTTGGTGGTTCTACTCGTATTCCAGCAGTACAAGAAGCTGTTAAAAAAGAAGTAGGTAAAGACCCTCATAAAGGTGTAAACCCTGATGAAGTAGTAGCTATGGGTGCTGCGATCCAAGGTGGTGTCATCACTGGTGATGTTAAAGATGTGGTATTACTAGACGTAACACCATTATCACTAGGTATTGAAATCATGGGCGGACGCATGAACACATTAATTGAACGTAACACTACTATTCCAACATCTAAATCACAAGTTTATTCAACAGCAGCTGATAACCAACCAGCAGTTGATATTCACGTGTTACAAGGTGAACGTCCAATGGCTTCAGATAACAAAACTCTTGGTCGTTTCCAATTAACTGATATTCCACCTGCTCCACGTGGTGTACCTCAAATCGAAGTAACATTTGATATTGATAAAAATGGTATCGTTAATGTAACTGCTAAAGATTTAGGAACTAACAAAGAACAAAATATCACTATTCAATCAAGCTCAGCATTATCTGATGAAGAAATTGATCGCATGGTTAAAGATGCTGAAGAAAACGCTGAAGCAGATAAAAAACGTCGCGAAGAAGTGGACTTACGTAACGAAGCTGATAGCTTAGTATTCCAAGTTGAAAAAACTATCACTGATTTAGGCGACAATATTAGTGAAGATGATAAGAAAAATGCTGAAGAGAAAAAAGATGCGCTTAAATCTGCACT
Source organism: Staphylococcus sp. HMSC06C11 (assembly GCF_001808345.1). NCBI lineage: Bacteria > Bacillati > Bacillota > Bacilli > Caryophanales > Staphylococcaceae > Staphylococcus > Staphylococcus sp. HMSC06C11. The sequence continues at coordinate 313,193 of NZ_KV793038.1, read as the reverse complement.
TGAAGGTGAAGATATGGAAGACATCAAATCTAAAAAAGAAGAACTTGAAAAAGTTGTTCAAGATTTATCAGCTAAAGTATACGAACAAGCTCAACAAGCACAGCAACAAGCTCAAGGAGAACAAGGTTCTCAAGACAGCACTGTAGAAGATGCGGACTTTAAAGAAGTAAAAGATGACGAAGATAAAAAATAATTCTAGGTTGAGTTAGTATATAAGTTTAATTTATGACTAAGCCAAAAAAGTCAAAGTCAATTGAACATTGGCTTTGGCTTTTTATTTGGATAGTAAGAATTAATCAGATAAACTAATCTTGTTAAACGTATAAAAGGAGAGATAGTTGTGGCCAAAAGAGACTATTATGAAGTCTTAGGCGTAAGTAAAAGCGCTTCTAAGGACGAAATTAAAAAAGCTTATCGTAAATTATCAAAAAAATATCATCCAGACATTAATAAAGAAGAAGGCGCAGACGAAAAATTCAAAGAAATCTCCGAAGCTTATGAAGTTTTAAGTGATGATAATAAACGTGCAAATTATGACCAGTTTGGACATGAAGGCCCACAAGGAGGATTCGGCAGTCAAGGTTTCGGTGGCGGAGACTTTGGCGGATTTAGCGGAGGTGGATTTGAAGACATTTTCAGTTCATTCTTCGGTGGTGGTTCAAGACAACGTGATCCTAATGCGCCACGTAAAGGTGATGATTTACAATATACTATGACTGTTACCTTTGAAGAAGCTGTTTTTGGTACTAAAAAAGAAATTTCTATTAGAAAAGATGTAACATGTCATACGTGCGATGGTGAAGGCGCGAAACCTGGAACAAGTAAAAAAACTTGTAGCTATTGTAATGGAGCTGGTCATGTTTCCGTCGAACAAAATACTATTTTAGGTAGAGTCAGAACTGAACAAGTTTGTCCTAAATGTGAAGGTAGTGGTCAAGAATTTGAAGAGCCATGTCCTACTTGTCACGGTAAAGGAACTGAAAATAAAACTGTTAAATTAGAAGTTACAGTTCCAGAAGGTGTAGATACTGAACAACAAATTCGTTTAGCTGGTGAAGGTTCACCAGGTGTAAACGGTGGTCCTCACGGTGATTTATATGTAGTGTTTAGAGTTCAACCTTCCGATACATTTGAACGTGATGGAGATGACATTTACTACAATTTAAATGTGAGCTTCCCTCAAGCTGCCTTAGGCGATGAAATCAAAATACCAACTTTAAATAGTAATGTAGTGCTAACAATACCTTCAGGTACACAAACAGGAAAGCAATTCCGTCTTAAAGATAAAGGTATTAAGAACGTTCACGGTTATGGTTATGGAGATTTATTCGTTAATATTAAAGTAGTTACTCCAACTAAAATGAACGATAGACAAAAAGAAATTATGAAAGAATTTGCTGAAATTAATGGCGAAGACGTGAGTGAACAACCTTCTAATTTTAAAGATAGAGCAAAAAGATTCTTCAAAGGAGAATAGAGAATGAATTGGACGGAACTCTCAATTGTAGTTAATCACGATGTTGAATTTGAAGTAACTGATATACTTGAAGATCATGGTTCTAATGGTGTAGTCATTGAAGATTCAAGAGACTTAGAAACACCACCATCAGATAAATTTGGTGAGATTTATGAATTAAATCCTGAGGATTATCCTAGTAGTGGTGTTCGTTTAAAAGCTTATTTTAATGAACTTACATTCAATGATGAACTCAGAAAGAGTATTAAGAATAATATTTTAAATGTATCAAATTTAGATAAAGAAGTACTTACATTTTCAGAAAAGGAAATTGCGGAGAAGGATTGGGCGAATGAATGGAAAAATTATTTTCATCCCTTTAAAGCTTCTAATAGATTTACCATAGTTCCAAGTTGGGAAACTTACACAAAAGAAAACAGTGATGAATTATGTATTGAACTCGATCCTGGTATGGCTTTCGGTACAGGTGACCACCCAACTACTAGTATGTGTTTAAAAGCTATTGAAGAATATGTTCAACCAACTGATTCTATTATTGATGTTGGAACAGGTTCAGGTATATTAAGTATTGCCAGTCATCTCGTTGGTGTTAAAAGAATTAAAGCATTAGACATTGATGAAATGGCAGTAAATGTTGCTAAGGAGAACTTCAAAAAGAATCGTTGTGAAGACGCAATTGAAGCTGTTCCCGGTAATTTATTAAAAGAAGAAAAAGAGAAATATAATATCGTTATTGCAAATATTCTTGCTCACATTATTGAAGAAATGATAGAAGATGCTTATAATACATTATTTGAAGAAGGATATTTTATTACTTCAGGTATTATAGAAGAAAAATATGAAGAGATAGAATCTCATATGAAGCGTGTTGGTTTTAATATTATTTCTGTAGAACATGACAACGGTTGGGTCTGCATCGTTGGTCAGAAAGTGAGTGATTAATTTGCAAAGATATTTTATTAATCAAAGCGCTGATAAACTTCAGCGCTTTTTTATTGAAAATAAAGAAGATATTCATCATATAAAAAATGTCATGCGTTATAGTGAAGGTGATTCAGTTATCGTTACATTTCTAGATCAAACAGTGTACAAGTGTCAAATAAAAGCTTTAAACGATAATTATGTTGAACTAGAGTTAAAAGATAAACAAAACATTGATACAGAATTACCTCAACATATCACTATTTGTAGCGGATTGATTAAGGCTGATAAGTATGAATGGATGATTCAAAAAGCAACTGAAATGGGCGCTAATGAATTTATTGCAGTTGGTATGGACCGTTCAGTAGTTAAATTGAATGAATCTAAAGTTGCTAAAAAGTTAGAAAGATGGCAAAAAATTATTAAAGAAGCTGCAGAACAAAGTTATCGTTTAACAATTCCTAATATTTATTTTAAGTCGAATTTACAGGAAATTTATGATATTATAAGTCATTATGACTATGTTCTTATAGCATATGAAGAACAGGCTAAACATGGTGATTTAAGTCATTTTAAACAAATTATAAAGCAATTTAAAACACAAGATCGTGTTTTAATGATATTTGGACCTGAAGGCGGTTTATCTGATAAAGAAGTGTCTTTATTCAGTGAAAATAGTACTTTAGTAGGCTTAGGTCCACGTATTTTACGGGCAGAAACTGCACCTCTATATGCTTTAAGTGCAGTGAGTTTTGAAAAAGAATTATTGGGGTGAAGACGATGTCAACAGTTGCATTTCATACATTAGGTTGTAAAGTCAATCACTATGAAACTGAAGCAATATGGCAATTATTTAAAGAAGCAGATTACGATAGAGTAGATTTTGAAACAAATGCAGATGTATTTGTTATTAATACTTGTACTGTTACGAATACTGGAGATAAAAAAAGTAGACAAATTATTAGACGTGCGATCAGACAAAATCCTGAAGCAGTTGTATGTGTTACAGGTTGTTATGCTCAAACATCTTCAGCTGAAATTATGGAAATTCCTGGCGTGGATGTAGTTGTCGGTACTCAAGACCGTCATAAATTATTAGACTATATTGATCAATTCCAAGAAGAGAGACAACCAATTAACGGTGTTGGTAATATAATGAAGAATCGTACATATGAGGAGTTAGAAGTTCCTTACTTTACCGATAGAACTAGAGCCTCTTTAAAAATCCAAGAAGGATGCAACAATTTTTGTACGTTTTGTATTATACCTTGGGCACGCGGCTTGATGAGATCACGTGATCCTGAGAAAGTTGTAGAACAAGCTTCACAATTAGTAAACTCTGGCTATAAAGAGATTGTTTTAACTGGTATTCATACTGGTGGTTATGGTCAAGATTTAAAAAATTATAATCTAGCGCAATTGTTAAGAGATTTAGATGAAATTGAAGGTTTAGAGCGTATACGAATCTCATCTATCGAAGCGAGTCAATTAACTGATGAAGTAATAGAGGTTATTGGCAATTCAAACAAAGTAGTAAGACATTTACATGTTCCGTTACAATCTGGTTCAGATTCAGTTTTAAAACGTATGAGACGTAAATATACTATGGAACATTTCTCTGAGAGATTAACAGAATTACACAAAGCATTGCCTGACTTAGCTGTAACAAGTGATGTAATAGTAGGATTCCCTGGAGAAACTGAAGAAGAATTTCAAGAAACATACGATTTTATTGTTAAACATCAATTCTCTGAATTACATGTGTTCCCATATTCACCAAGAATCGGTACACCAGCAGCTCGAATGGACAATCAAATCGATGAATCTGTTAAGAATGAACGTGTGCATAAATTGATTGCTTTAAGTGACCAACTTGCTAAAGAGTATGCCTCTAAATTTGAAAATGAAGTGCTTGAAGTAATACCTGAAGAAAAAGGCGAAGAACCGAATACATTGGTAGGTTATGCAGATAACTATATGAAAGTTCAATTTGAAGGTGATGAATCACTAATTGGACAAATTGTTAAAGTAAAAATTCTTAAAGCTGACTATCCTCTAAATGATGGTAAAGCCATTAGAGTAGTTGAGCATGCTACGAATAAATCTGAAGAAGAAGTACTTGTCTAAATATTTAAAAAATGTAAATTTTACTAATTGACCACCTATTTGAGTTATATTATACTAATAGTTGCATAGTTTTTACTATGTGATGACTATAAAGTTCCGTTGATATTTGGAGGGAGGGAAATACAGATGTCTAAAACAGTAGTACGTAAAAACGAATCACTAGAAGATGCTTTACGTAGATTTAAACGTTCAGTATCAAAAAGTGGAACAATTCAAGAAGTACGTAAACGTGAATTTTACGAAAAACCAAGCGTTAAACGTAAAAAGAAATCAGAAGCTGCACGTAAACGTAAATTCAAATAATTAATAGCTCTGTTGACTCCCTCAACACGAATGTTAATTATATATAATAGATACCCTAGTTATTAGAACTAGGGTATTTTTTTATACTATGCTAACAACTTTAATTATTCTCGTAAAATTATTTAAACGTATTGCTCAATTAATTAAATCTTTTTCATTTTTCAGATAAATAAACAAATATTATTAAAATTAATAAAATTAAATTGTTAAGCTACAAATTACCAATTTATATATTAGTGAAATACTATATAATGGGTGCGTTTTCATGTATAATTAATGTGAGGGCGAGGTGAAATAGTGAATTACTCCTATCTAATACATACGTTACTTTTTATAAGATTCACTAGTGAAAATAGTTGGGCTGATAATCTATCAAGTTTTATTACGCAACCTTTTATTTCACTAATTCTTACGTGTATAATCTTCCTAGGCTTTTTGTATCAATTATATTCAAAACGCATTAACTTGATTGGAATTATTGCTTAACTAGCATTATTACTTTTATTTTTAGGATTCCTTATCAATGGAGATGTAAATGTTTTATCCGTATTATTGTTTACTATTTGTGTCATACTAGTTATTATAGAACTGTTTATCATTGGTGCCGTGATAGGTATTATTGGTATGCTACTTATAACTCTCAGTATCATCATGCTAGGAAATAATATTATACTCATGCTCGGTAATGTAATAGTTGCGTTAATTTTATCAATAATTGAATGGGTGATATTAGTGAAAATTTTCAACAAGAAAATACCATTTCTTGATAAAGTGATCTTAAAAGATTCAACAAATTCAGAGGCTGGTTATCGTTCACATGACGACCGCTCTCACCTTGTAGGTAAAACTGCTCAAACAATCACTGACCTCAGACCTGCTGGGATTATTAATTGTGACGATGAAAGAATAGATGCAGTTTCAGACGGCACATTTATTTTAAGAAATAGACAAGTAAAAATTCTTGAGGTTGAAGGTACGCGTGTAGTTGTGAGAGAAATAGAATAAAATTAAGGAGCGATTTAATGTTTGGTATTGGTTTTATAATCATTGCTGTAATTATTGTAGTAGCTTTACTCATACTATTTTCTTTTGTACCTATCGGATTATGGATTTCTGCTATAGCAGCTGGCGTTCACGTAGGTATTGGTACCCTTGTAGGTATGCGTTTAAGAAGAGTTTCACCAAGAAAGGTCATTGCACCTTTAATTAAAGCACATAAAGCAGGTTTAAAATTAACAACAAATCAATTGGAGTCACACTACCTAGCTGGTGGTAACGTTGATAGAGTTGTTGATGCAAATATCGCAGCACAACGTGCAGATATTGATTTACCATTTGAACGAGGAGCGGCAATTGATTTAGCAGGTCGTGATGTACTTGAAGCAGTTCAAATGTCAGTTAACCCTAAAGTTATTGAAACACCATTTATTGCTGGTGTAGCGATGAACGGTATTGAAGTTAAGGCAAAAGCTCGTATTACAGTTCGCGCAAATATAGCAAGATTAGTCGGTGGCGCTGGAGAGGAAACAATTATTGCCCGTGTAGGTGAAGGTATTGTTTCTACAATTGGTTCAAGTGAGCATCACACTGAGGTTCTAGAAAATCCAGACAATATTTCTAAAACTGTGTTAAGTAAAGGTTTAGATTCAGGTACTGCTTTTGAAATTTTATCTATTGATATTGCAGATGTAGATATTAGCAAAAATATCGGTGCTGATTTACAAACTGAGCAAGCTCTTGCAGATAAAAATATTGCTCAAGCGAAAGCTGAAGAGCGCCGTGCTATGGCAGTAGCTTCTGAACAGGAAATGAAAGCTCGAGTACAAGAAATGAGAGCGAAAGTAGTTGAAGCTGAATCAGAAGTACCATTAGCAATGGCTGAAGCTCTTAGATCAGGTAATATTGGAGTTAAGGATTATTATAATCTTAAAAATATTGAAGCAGATACTGGCATGAGAAATGCTATTAACAAACGTACTGATCAGAATGATGACGAATCACCAGAACAATAAATAATGAGGTGATTAAATGAATATCGGTATTATCATATTTATAATATCTGTTATTGTAACCGGTATTAGCGCGCTACGTGATAAAAGTCATGAAAGCAGACAAAATCAAAAGCCACCTCAAAATACGCAAGGTGATAATCAACCCAAAAAAGGTGGTTTCTTTGAAGAATTAGAAAAAACATTTAAAGAAATTAACGATGAGTTAAATGATGAACCCGAGAAAAAGCAACGAAGAGAATTTGAAGAGACGCTTCCACCTTTAAGTAAAAACCTTGAAGATGAAGATGCTGACTCTCAAACAGAAAATAAATCGTCTAAAGAAACGCATAAACAATCGGAAGTCAAAAATCATCCTAAACCTGACCCAACACCATATAACCAGGATAATCCTAGACCTCAACCTGTTACTTCAACTTCACGAGATGAAAGTGCAGAAAAATTAAGAAAAGAACTTGAGTCCAATTTGACTCAGGATTTAAAAAATGTTCGCAACGAAATTGATAGAGAAAAAGAAAAACAACTCGAATTGATTGAGAAAAAAGCAAGAGACATCATTGAGGATAAGTATTTATCAGAGAGAACTAAACGTTATCGCTTAAAACAATTACTTAATTCTCAAAACATTGAACGTAATATGTCTCATTCTGCTTTTCAATTTGATAAAGATGAAGTAATAAATGGTCTGATTTGGTCAGAAGTTTTAAGTAAACCAAAGCAACTTTAAATTTTTTAATAAAATTAAAGAATTAGCTATTATATTAACATTAGAGGGTAAAACTATGTATTCATGCTTAAATATTGAATACTGTTTTACTCTCTTTTTAGTTTGTCTAATTAGTATGAGTTTAGTAAAATTTTAGTAAGAAATAATATATATTCAGTAGTATTTGTTCAATAATTTTGAAGCAAAGCATAATCACATCATTAAGATGAATAAGAATGATATAATGTGTTTGGATATTATTTTTATTAAAAATAACAAATTAGTCTAAAATTTTTAGCTAATAAAACTTATTATTGTAACTTGTAAAGGAGCGCGTTTATGCCAGGAATAATTCAAATTGACGACATTAATCAATCACAAGCTTTAATGGGAAATAATGATGAGCATTTAAAAACTATTGAAGATAATTTTGATGTCGTGATACATGCTAGAGGTCAAGAAATAGCTGTTAAAGGCGAAAAATTAGAGCATGTTGAAAAAGCAGAATTAGTTCTCACCAATTTACTTAAAGTTATAGAATTAGGTAATACAATTACACTTAAAGACGTAGAGGCTGCTATTAAAATGGCAGACAATGATACAATTCAACATTTACTTGATTTGTATGATGAAGAGATTACTAAAGATGCATTTGGTAAAACGATTCGTGCTAAAACAATGGGACAACGTATGTATATCAATGCTATGAAGAGAAATGACTTAGTATTTGGAATAGGTCCTGCTGGTACTGGTAAAACATTTTTAGCAGTTGTATATGCAGCTAAACAATTACGTAAAGGTTCAGTTAAACGTATCGTATTGACTAGGCCAGCCGTTGAAGCAGGAGAATCTTTAGGTTTCTTACCAGGTGACCTAAAAGAAAAAGTAGATCCATATTTACGTCCTCTATATGATGGCTTAAATACAGTTTTAGGTAGAGAGCAAACTGAAAGATTCATAGAGAGGGGTATTATTGAGATTGCGCCACTTGCTTATATGAGGGGTAGAACATTAGATGATGCGTTTGTTATTTTAGATGAAGCTCAAAATACAACGCACGCACAAATGAAAATGTTCCTAACTCGTTTAGGTTTTGGTTCAAAAATGGTAGTTACAGGTGACCAAACTCAAATCGACCTACCAAAAGGCGTAAAAAGTGGCTTAAAAGAAGCAATTAAAAAATTATATGGGGTCAATGGAATTAGTATTATGAAATTAGATCAAAGTGACGTTGTAAGGCATCCACTTGTAAGTAAAATTATAGATCGTTATGAAGGAGTTGAGTAAATGTTTACAATTGACTTTAGTGACCATACCGATTTAGTAAAGAATGAATGGTATGAACAAATAGATTCATTACTTACCTTTGCTAAAAAACAAGAACATATTGATAGTGAGGCTGAACTTTCAGTAACATTTGTAGATAAAGATGAAATTCAAAATATCAATAAAATGTATAGAGATAAAGATAAAGTCACTGACGTCATCTCATTCGCTTTAGAAGAAGACGAGCCAGAAATCGATATGAATGAACTTGATATACCTCGAGTTTTAGGCGATATTATTATATGTACAGATGTAGCACATGAACAAGCTGAAAATTACGGACATTCTTTTGAACGTGAATTAGGCTTCTTAGCTTTACATGGTTTTTTACATTTATTGGGATATGATCATATGACAGATGAAGATGAAAAAGAAATGTTTGGTCGACAAGATGCAATTCTTAATGCATACGGTTTAACAAGAGAATCATAATAATGAGACGTTTTAAATACGCTTATGATGGCTTTACAGCCATTTTGAAAAAAGACCAAAATTTCTTACTTCACATATTAGCAGGAATTATCGCTATTATTATGGGGTTTATTTTTCATATCAATCGATCTGAGTGGATGTTTATATTATTCTCAATAGCTTTAGTATTGAGTCTAGAAGCTATCAATACATCAATTGAATTTGTGGTTGATTTGGTAACAACCGATTATCATGAATATGCTAAACACGCTAAAGATATCGCTGCTTTTAGTGTTGTAATTGTGTCTGTTTTAGCATTATGTATTGGATTAATAGTTTTTGTACCACATATTTTAAGTTTATTTTTGGGAGGAAAATAAATGAGTTATCAATCGCATTACTTTAAGGAAGTTAGAGAGGCACAAAGTAAAGCTTATGCTCCATATAGTCGCTTCAAAGTTGGTGCCTATTTAAGAACTAAGGACGGACGTACTTTTCATGGAGCAAATGTAGAAAATGCTGCATATTCCATGGCAATTTGTGCTGAACGTTCAAGTCTTGTTGCAGCAATCTCAGAAGGATATAAACCAGGGGATTTTGAATCGATAACCGTTACTGTTGATTCGGATAAACCCTCCTCACCATGCGGGGCTTGTAGACAAGTACTTAAAGAACTTTGCGATGATGATATGCCTGTGTATATGACTAATCATAAAGGAGAAATGATTAAGTCTACTGTAAACGAATTATTACCATTAGGATTTTCAGGAAAGGATTTAAATTAATGACAGAAGAACATAAATCAGGATTTGTATCCATCATTGGTCGACCTAATGTTGGTAAATCTACATTTGTAAATAGAGTAATAGGGCATAAAATTGCGATTATGTCAGATAAAGCACAGACAACACGTAATAAAATTCAAGGCGTCATGACAAGAGACGATGCACAAATCATCTTCATTGATACGCCAGGTATTCACAAACCTAAACATAAACTTGGTGATTATATGATGAGAGTTGCCAAGAATACACTATCAGAAATAGATGCAATTATGTTTATGGTTAACGTAAACGAAGATATTGGTCGTGGCGATGAATATATTATGGAAATGCTTAAAAATGTTAAAACGCCTATCTTTTTGGTATTAAATAAGATTGACCTTGTGCATCCGGATGCTTTGATGCCTAGAATTGAAAAATATAAAGAATATATGGACTTCACAGAAATTATACCAATTTCAGCACTTGAGGGATTGAATGTAGATCACTTTATAGATGTGTTGAAATCTTATTTACCTGTAGGTCCGAAATACTACCCTGACGACCAAATTTCTGACCACCCAGAACAATTTGTTGTTAGCGAAATTATCCGTGAAAAGATATTACATTTAACAAGTGAAGAGATACCTCATGCAATAGGCGTTAATGTTGATAGAATGATTAAAGAAGATGAAGACAGAGTTAGAGTTGAAGCAACGATTTACGTTGAGCGTGATTCTCAAAAGGGTATAGTCATCGGTAAAGGTGGTAAAAAACTTAAAGAGGTAGGTAAACGTGCACGTCATGATATAGAGATGCTATTAGGATCTAAAGTTTACTTAGAACTCTGGGTAAAGGTACAACGTGATTGGAGAAATAAAGTAAACTTTATACGACAAATTGGTTATGTAGAAGACCAAGATTGATTGATAGAGAGTCGGTGAATGAGTCATGTTAATGAAACAAAAAGGCATCATAATCAAATCAGTAGATTATGGTGAATCTGATAAAATCATCACAATTTTAAATGAATATGGCGCTAAAATACCTTTAATGGCTCGACGTGCGAAAAAAGTTAAATCTGGATTACAAGCTCATACACAAATGTTTGTGTATGGCTTATTTATTTATAATAAATGGCGTGGTATGGGAACACTCAATTCTATAGATGTGATTGATCAACATTATGAATTACAGCTTGATTTATTTGAAAGTAGTTATGCATCGTTATGCACAGAGACTATTGAAAGATCTATGGAAGAAAATGAAGTTTCGAAGTACAATTATGACTTACTCTATTTTGTACTTACTAAAATAACAGAGGGCACATCAGCACAACTCATGTCTATCGTAGTATTATTGAAGTGTATGTCTAAATTCGGATTTACAGCTTCATTTAATCATTGTGTGATTACTGGAAATGAAGATCAATCTAAATTAGTAGGTTATAGTTTCAAATTCGATGGAGCAATCTCTGAAGAAGTATTATATCAGGATCCACACGCTTTCAAATTAACAAATCGCTCGCTTTATCTATTAGATATACTACAAAAACTACCTATCAATAAAATGAATTCACTGAGTATTCATAAAGAAATCTTAGATGAGATGTCAGAACTTATTATCATGCTCTATAGAGAATATGCTGGTATGTTTTTTAAGAGTCAAAAATTAATTAATCAACTTAAAAGATTAGAAAGTGATCCACACTAAACCGTTTTATTTCGATAAACGGTTTAGTGTGGATTTTTTTATGCAATAAAAATACTCTTACCTAAACACTTATTGTGTCAAAGTAAGAGCATTATTAGGTAATAAGTTATTAAAATTTAACTTTCTCTGCTAAGAATGTTTCTAATTCTGAAATTGGCATACGTACTTGTTCCATTGAATCTCTGTCACGTACAGTTACTTGATTATCTTCTAATGAATCAAAGTCGAATGTAATACAATATGGTGTACCGATTTCGTCTTGTCTACGGTAACGTTTACCAATTGATTGTGATTCGTCGAAATCAATAGAGAAGCTTTGACTTAATTGTTCAAAGATTTTAATCGCTTCGCTTGATAATTTTTTACTTAAAGGTAATACCGCAGCTTTATATGGTGCTAAGGCAGGGTGGAAATGCATTACAGTACGTGCATCTTTACTTCCTTCAACACCTTCTTCTTCATATGCGTCACATAAGAATGCTAACGTTACACGATCAGCACCTAATGAAGGTTCGATACAATACGGAACATATTTTTCATTTGTTTCTGGATCGTGATATTTAAAGTCTTCACCAGAGTGTTCGCTATGCTTTTGTAAATCGAAGTCTGTACGGCTTGCGATACCCCATAATTCGCCCCAACCAAATGGGAATTTGTATTCAATATCAGTTGTAGCGTTAGAGTAGTGAGATAACTCATCTGCATCATGGTCTCTTAAACGCATATTTTCTTCATTAATATTTAAATCTTTTAACCATTGACTTGCAAATGTTTTCCAGAAGTTTTGCCATTCAATTTCTTCACCAGGTTTGCAGAAGAATTCTAACTCCATTTGTTCAAATTCTCTTGTTCTGAAAATGAAGTTACCAGGTGTAATCTCGTTACGGAAAGATTTACCGATTTGACCAATACCGAACGGTAATTTTTTACGCATTGAACGTTGTACATTTTTATAGTTAACGAAAATACCTTGAGCTGTTTCAGGACGTAAAAACAATTCGTTAGTGGAATCTTCAGTGACACCTTGGAAAGTTTTAAACATTAAATTAAATTGACGAATATCAGTCCAATTTGCAGTGCCACTTACAGGACATACAATACCTTCATCATCAATAATTTGTTTCATTTCATCAAAGCTTAATCCATCAGCGATGAAGTTTTCATCACCTTTTTCTTTTTGCATGTAATCTTCAATTAATTTATCCGCACGATAACGAATTTTACTATCTTTATTATCGATCATAGGGTCATTAAAGTTGCCTAAGTGACCTGAAGCTTCCCAAGTTTTTGGATTCATTAAAATAGCTGCATCGATACCCACATTATATGGAGATTGTGTGATGAACTTTTGCCACCAAGCTTTTTTAATATTATTTTTAAGTTCAACGCCTAATGGTCCGTAATCCCATGTATTTGATAAACCACCGTATATGTCACTACCAGGGAAGACGAACCCTCTATGTTTTGCTAATTGAACAATTGTTTCCATATCTTTTGCCATAAATTAACTCTCCTTAGACATAAAAAACGCCCCAAGACAATATATACATATTAGTAATGTATTATTATCTTGGGACGAGTTTTAAAAAGTATTTTTAATCATATGTATTGTTATAATACAATATGGTTACTTACAATTTTTAACCCGCGGTTCCACCCAAATTAGTGCAGACACTCGCTTTTATTTCATTAATAAGTCATTCGCCAATATAAGTTGTTAAGCTCGCACCATCCTTAACTCGCTTTAACTTTATTCTAATTGAAAGAATTTTTAATAGCAAGTATTTATATGTATTTGTAGCAATTTATAATAAAAGTTATAATAGAAAGTATTCAAGAGGGGTGAAGACCTATAGAACTTAGTAAAAGACAGGAACTAATAATTGAGATTGTCAAATCTAAAGGACCGATCACAGGTGAGCATATCGCTGAAAAATTAAATTTAACAAGAGCTACGTTAAGACCGGACTTAGCTATACTTACTATGTCTGGTTTTATAGAAGCGAGACCTAGAGTAGGTTATTACTATTCAGGTAAATCGAAAAATAAAATTATCAATGAACAATTGAGACAATATGTGGTTAAAGATTATATGTCTCAACCAGTTGTCATTAAGGAAGAAATGTCAGTTTATGATGCAATATGTACTATATTTTTAGAAGATGCAGGGACATTATTTATCACTAATAATGACAATGACTTCGTAGGCGTATGTTCTAGAAAAGATTTATTAAGAGCATCTATGATTGGTGAGGATATACATACAATGCCTATCAGTGTAAATATGACTAGAATGCCACATGTGACATATTTAGAAGAGGAAGAACTTGTAATATACGCTGCCAATCAAATGATAGATAACGAGATTGACTCACTACCAATTGTAAGGAAGAAAGACAATAAAAAATACGAGGTAATTGGTCGAATCTCTAAAACAACTATAACTAAATTATTCGTATCATTATTCAAAGAATAGGTGGTAAATACATGGACATTATAAAGATAATTGTAGCCTCAGATTCAATTGGTGAAACTGCAGAGTTAGTAGCAAGAGCAGGAGTATCTCAATTTAACCCTAAACAATGTAAACATGAATTTCTTCGATATCCTTATATTGAATCATTTGAACATGTAGATGAAGTTATTCAAGTTGCTAGAGATACCAATGCAATTATTGTATACACTTTGGTTAAACCAGAAATTAAAAAATATATGCTTGCAAAAGTCGAAGAATTTTCATTAAAATCTGTCGATATTATGGGACCTCTAATGGATTTGTTATCGGATTCGATTGATGAAACACCATATTATGAACCAGGAATAGTTCACAGACTAGACGATGCGTATTTTAAAAAAATTGATGCAATTGAATTTGCTGTGAAATATGACGACGGAAAAGATCCAAAAGGATTACCAAAAGCCGACATCGTTCTGTTAGGTATTTCTAGAACTTCTAAAACTCCATTATCTCAGTATTTAGCACATAAAAGTTATAAAGTGATGAATATACCTATAGTTCCTGAAGTAACTCCACCTGATGCATTATTTGATATTGATACCTCTAAATGTATTGCTTTAAAAATAAGTGAAGAGAAACTAAATCGCATACGTAAGGAAAGATTAAAGCAATTAGGTTTAGGAGATAAGGCTAGGTATGCCACAGAGGCACGTATTCAAGAAGAATTGAATTATTTTGATGAATTAGTTAATAAAGTAGGTTGTCCGGTCATAGATGTTACTGACAAAGCTATTGAAGAAACAGCGAATGATATCATACATTTAATTGAAGAAAGTAAATCGAAATGATTTCATTTTCCGTAGAAAAAAGATATAATTATATGACTAATATTTGATAGGTGATTCCATTTGCGTATAGATCAATCGGTCATTAATGAAATTAAAGATAAAACAGATATATTAGATTTAGTAAGCGAATATGTAAAATTAGAAAAAAGAGGACGCAATTATATCGGCTTGTGTCCTTTTCATGATGAAAAGACACCTTCGTTCACAGTATCTGAAGATAAGCAAATTTGTCACTGTTTTGGTTGTAAAAAAGGTGGCAATGTCTTTCAATTTACACAGGAGATTAAAGATATACCTTTCGTAGAAGCTGTTAAAGAACTTGGCGAACGTGTAAATATTAAAGTTGATGTGGGGCAAACTCAATATAATCAACAATCTCAAATGGCTTCAGACGATTTAAAAATGATAGAAATGCATGAGTTAATTCAAGATTACTATCATTATGCCTTGATGAAAACTGTTGAGGGTGAAGAGGCTTTAAACTACTTGCGTCAGCGTGGTTTTACTGACGAACTCATCAAGCAGAGACAAATTGGATATGCGCCAGATAGCTCTCATTTTTGTCATGATTTTTTAGAGAAGAAAGGATATGACATAGAATTAGCTTACGAAGCGGGTCTATTGTCTCGAAATGAAGAAAATTTTAGTTACTATGATAGATTTAGAAATCGAATCATGTTTCCTTTGAAGAATGCTCAAGGTAGAATAGTTGGATATTCTGGAAGAACATATACGAACCAAGAACCCAAATATTTGAATAGCCCTGAAACACCCATCTTTCAAAAACGTAGACTCTTATATAATTTAGATAAAGCACGTAAATCAATTCGCCAAAACGACGAAATTGTATTATTAGAAGGATTTATGGATGTTATTAAATCAGATTACGCTGGTTTAAAACAGGTTGTAGCGAGTATGGGGACACAGTTGTCCCAAGAACATATGACGTTTCTAAAAAAATTAACAAATAACATTACATTAATGTTTGATGGAGATTACGCTGGTAGAGAGGCTACTTTAAAAACGGGTCAAGCTTTATTACAACAAGGTCTAAATGTATATGTGATCCAATTACCATCCGGTATGGATCCTGATGAATACATTGGCAAATATGGAAATGAGGCTTTTTTAAACTTTGTTGCTAAGGATAAAAAGGCATTTGTGCTGTTTAAAGTGGAGTCACATCAAGATGAAATTAATAATAATGATTTAGCTTATGAAAGACATTTTAGAGAAGCAACTCATGACATCGCTCAAGTTCAATCAACAATTTTACGTAATAAGTTAATTCAAGATGTTGCTAATATATTCAATATGAGCCCAGAAATGATCTATCATGAAGTTGGTTCTAACAATATGCCACAAGTGGCACCAGCAGAATATGGATATTCTCCGCAATCTGGTTCACAATTGTTTAATAATTTAACTAAACATGAAAAAGCTGAAAGAGCTCTATTGAAGCATTTTATGAAAGATAAGGATACCTTTATAAATTATTATCAAAAAATTAGCGATGAAGACTTTACAAATAAATATTTTAAGAGTATATTTAATATTTTGCATGACTATTTTTCAGAACATGATAATTATAGTATCAGTGATGTTATGCAATACATTGATTCCAATGAGCTTAGAGAGGCATTTATTGAACTTGAACAATATACCCTCAATGATGAACCTTATGAGAATGAAATAGAGGACTACATACTAATTATTAATAATAATGATGATGAGTCAATTGAATCATTAAATCACAAACTAAGGGAAGCATCTCGCATTGGTGATGTTGAATTACAAAAGTATTACTTACAACTTATTGTCGATAAAAACAAAAATAGAATGTAATTTTAAGCTAAATCTATTAATTAGAATTTAGTAGTTCAGACTTTTACAATTAATGATTAGATTTGAACTAATGGTTACTAGAGAGGTTGAACGGGTAGAAAATTATTGTCACAACTTTAATAGTAAACTTAGATTAAAATAATAATATAACTACACATTATTGAAAGTGTTTAAATGACTTAATTGAAAGTGATAAATTTAAAATTTACAATATACAAATCATATTTAATTGATATAATATATAGTTATTGAGAGATTATCAGTATTTATCAAAATCGGGAGGCCTTTTCATGTCTGATAACCAAGTGAAAATTAAAAAGCAAACAATTGATCCGACTTTAACATTAGAAGATGTTAAAAAACAATTAATTGACAAGGGTAAAAAAGAAGGTCATTTAAGTCATGAAGAAATTGCTGAGAAGCTTCAGAATTTCGAAATGGATTCTGACCAGATGGATGATTTCTTCGATCAACTAAATGATAATGATATAACGCTTGTTAATGAAAAAGATAGTTCAGATACAGATGAGAAATTAAATCCAAATGATTTAAGTGCCCCTCCTGGTGTCAAAATTAACGACCCAGTTCGTATGTATCTTAAAGAGATTGGTAGAGTTAACTTATTAAGCGCTCAAGAAGAAATAGAGTTAGCTAAAAAAATTGAACAAGGCGATGAAGTAGCAAAATCTCGTCTAGCTGAAGCCAACTTACGTCTTGTTGTTAGTATTGCTAAAAGATATGTAGGAAGAGGTATGTTATTCCTTGATTTAATTCAAGAGGGTAACATGGGCTTGATTAAAGCTGTAGAAAAATTTGACTTTAGTAAAGGGTTTAAATTTTCAACATATGCGACTTGGTGGATTAGACAAGCAATCACTAGAGCTATTGCTGACCAAGCACGTACTATCCGTATTCCTGTGCATATGGTTGAAACAATTAATAAATTAATACGTGTTCAACGCCAACTTTTACAAGACTTAGGCCGAGATCCTGCACCAGAAGAAATTGGTGAAGAAATGGATTTACCACCTGAAAAAGTACGTGAAATCTTGAAAATTGCTCAAGAGCCTGTATCTCTTGAAACGCCAATTGGTGAAGAAGATGATAGTCATTTAGGTGACTTCATTGAAGACCAAGAAGCTCAAAGCCCATCAGACCATGCAGCTTACGAATTGTTAAAAGAACAACTTGAAGATGTTCTTGACACATTAACTGATAGAGAAGAAAATGTATTACGTTTAAGATTTGGTTTAGATGATGGACGTACAAGAACACTTGAAGAAGTAGGTAAAGTATTTGGCGTAACACGTGAACGTATACGTCAAATCGAAGCTAAAGCTTTAAGAAAATTAAGACATCCTAGTCGTAGTAAGAGACTTAAAGATTTCATGGATTAAAATAATAATGTTGGGGAAGTAGCTATGAATTAATGCATATTAATTTTACCTCGCCCAATTGAATCATCACACTTGAGAGGGTGGGATAATGAATTCAACTTTTAATATACTGAATTCAATCCCGCTCTTTTTTAATACATATGAGGAGTTTAAAAATGATTAATTTAAACCAAAGATTATTGCGTGTGTGTTCATTTTTAAAAGAAGGAACGCTAGCTGATATTGGTTCGGACCACGCATATCTACCTATTTATGCCATCCAAAATAAGATATGTAACAGTGCAATTGCTGGAGAAGTCATCAAAGGACCGTACAAAGCTGCGCTAAATAATGTAGCTGAAAATAACTTAGGTGATTCGATTGAAGTTCGCTTAGGAGACGGTTTAGCAGTTATCAATCATGATGATGAAATTGATAATATAACGATTTGTGGCATGGGAGGACCTCTCATTGCTAAAATTTTAAAAGAAGGTCAAGAAAAATTAGCACATCACCCAAGACTTATTTTACAGAGCAACATCCAAACACAAGTTTTAAGAAATGTATTAACTTCACTGAATTATGAAGTTATAAACGAGGTTATCCTTGAAGAAAAAGGGCATATTTATGAAATTGTAGTTGCTGAATTTAACCAATCTATAATGCCACTTTCTACAAAAGAAGAAAAATTTGGCCCGTATTTATTAGAGGAAAAAAATGAACATTTCTACAAGAAATGGAATAGAGAACTTGAAGCACTTTATCACATTAAGTCACAATTGAATTCATCAACGCATCATGAGAGACTAAAAGAAATTGACAGTGAAATAAATCTCATACAAGAGGTGTTAGATAATGAAATTGAGTAAACTCATGTCCATTTTAGATTATCATGTCCCATTTTCCACTGCAGAATCATGGGATAATGTCGGATTATTAATCGGTGATGAGAATCAACAAGTAAATGGTATATTAACCGCTTTAGATTGTACTGAAGAGGTTGTCAATCAAGCGATAGATAAAAATATCAATACAATCATTGCACATCATCCACTCATCTTTAAAGGTATAAAAAATATTGTTCAAACTGGTTATGGCAAAATTATACGCAAATTGATTCAAAATGATATTAATCTTATCGCAATGCATACAAATTTAGATGTAAATCCTAGTGGCGTCAATAAAATGTTGGCAGATACACTTGATTTAAATAACGTTAACCAGATTAACCAACTTTACACGACATATTATAAGGTTCAAACTTTTATTCCTAAAGAAAATGTTGAAAACTTTAAAGACCAATTAAACCAACTCGGCTTAGCTAAAGAAGGGAATTACGAATATTGCTTCTTTGAAAGTGCTGGAAAGGGACAGTTCAAACCTGTTGGAGAAGCTAACCCTTACCTTGGTCAACTTGATTGTATAGAATATGTAGATGAGATTAAACTTGAATTTATGATTTCTGAAAATGAAAAGCAAATTACAGAACAAGCAATTATAAACTATCATCCTTATGAAACACCTGTATATGATTTTATTAAACTACAAAAACAAAGCGAATTTGGATTAGGTATTATAGGTGAACTTCCTCATACTATGACTTTAGATGAGTTTTCTAGTTACGCTAAAGAGAAATTAAATATTAATAGTTTAAGATATACTGGTAATTCTGACGCGGTGATTAATAAAGTTGCAATGATCGGTGGTTCAGGTATAGGTTTCGAGTATGAAGCTCACAGTAATGGTGCAGATGTATTTGTTACTGGAGATATCAAACATCACGATGCATTAGACGCTAAAATACAAGGAGTCAATCTACTTGATATCAATCACTATAGCGAATATGTAATGAAGCAAGGGTTAAAATTGTTACTAGAAGATTGGTTATTTGAGTATAAAGATATGTTCCCTATCGAAGCCTCAAATATTGATACTGATCCTTTTACTTATAAATAACAAATTGCTTATTAGACTTTAAAGGAGGCCATAACATGGCAAAACATCCATTTGAGCATTTTAATTTAGACGAAAGTTTAATTAAAGCGGTTCAAGATCTTAATTTTGAAAAACCTACAGAAATACAAAATAGAATTATCCCAAGAATATTAAAAGGCACTAACTTAATAGGTCAATCACAAACTGGTACAGGAAAGACGCATTCTTTCTTATTACCTTTAATACAAATGATTGATGTTGATCTTCAAGAACCCCAAGCCATTGTAGTTGCACCAACACGAGAGCTTGCTCAACAATTATTCCAAGCAGCGAGTCACCTGTGCAAATTTAAACAAGAAGTGAACGTTAAATTGTTTATAGGTGGTACAGATATTGAAAAAGACAAACAACGCTGTAATAGACAACCTCAATTAATTATTGGTACACCTACACGTATTAATGACCTTGCTCAAGGCGGACATCTTCATGCACACCTTGCCAGCAATTTAATTGTTGATGAGGCTGACTTAATGATTGATTTAGGATTAATTGAGGATGTAGATTATATAGCAGCTAGATTAAATGATGAAGCGCACATTGCTGTATTTAGTGCAACGATTCCTAAATCATTGCAACCATTTTTAAATAAATATTTAAGCCAACCTGAATTCGTTGAGGTTGATCATAAGTCTCAAAATAAAAAGAACATTGAATTTTATTTAATACCTACAAAAGGGACTGCTAAAGTAGATAAAACGCTAAATCTAATAGATATTTTGAATCCATATCTTTGTATTATTTTCTGTAATAGTAGAGAAAATGCAAACGAACTTGCAGATTCTCTAAATAAAGAAGGTATTAAAGTAGGTATGATTCACGGTGGTTTGACACCTAGAGAACGTAAACAACAAATGAAACGTATTAGAAACTTAGACTTCCAATACGTTATTGCAAGTGATCTCGCTTCGAGAGGTATCGATATTGAAGGGGTAAGTCACGTCATAAATTTCGACGTACCTAATGATATCGATTTCTTTACACATCGTGTAGGTCGTACAGGAAGGGGTAATTATAAAGGAGTAGCAATTACTCTTTATAGCCCTGATGAAGAGCACAATATTTCATTAATCGAAGATAAAGGCTATCATTTTGAAAATGTGGACATTAAAAATGGAGAACTTAAACCGATTAAAGCACACGACACAAGACGCACTAGACAACGAAAAGATGATCACTTAACAAATGAAGTTAAGCATAAAGTTCGAAGTAAATCGAAAAGAAAAGTTAAACCAGGATATAAGAAAAAGTTTAAGCAAGAAGTAGAAAAAATGAAACGCCAAGAAAGAAAGATTTATAGTAAGAGACAAAATAAACAAAAACGTAAAAACAATAAAGGATAGGTGAATGACATGCTATTAGGTTCTCATGTTTCAATGAGTGGTAAGAAGATGTTACAAGGCTCTGCAGAAGAAGCCCATAAATTTGGAGAATCTACGTTTATGATATACACAGGAGCTCCACAGAATACGAGAAGAAAAAGCATCGAAGATTTAAATATAGAAAAAGGACACGAGGCCATGAAAGAATATGGTTTATCTAATATCATTGTTCATGCACCCTATATTATCAACATCGCAAATACGACTAAACCTGAAGTATTCAACTTAGGTGTCGATTTTTTACAAAACGAAATTGAACGCACGCAAGCAATTGGCGCAAAAGATATTGTTCTTCATCCTGGTTCTCATGTTGGAGCTGGTGCCGACGTAGGTATTAAAAAAATTATTGAAGGACTTAATGAAGTATTAACTCATGACAATGATGTACGAATTGCCCTTGAAACAATGGCTGGTAAGGGTTCAGAAGTAGGCCGTTCGTTCGAGGAAATCGCTCAAATTATTGATGGCGTTACACATAATGATCGTTTATCAATTTGTTTTGACACATGTCATACCCATGACGCTGGTTATAATGTCAAAGAAGACTTCGATGGTGTGTTAAATGAATTTGATAAAGTTATTGGTGTAGACCGTATTAAAGTTGTACATGTGAATGATAGTAAAAATGAAATCGGTGCACATAAAGACCGTCATGAAAATATAGGATTTGGTCATATTGGATTCGATGCGCTAAATTATGTTGTCCACCATGACGCATTTAAAGATATACCTAAAATTTTAGAAACACCATATGTAGGTGAGGATAAGAAAAATAAAAAACCACCGTATAAATTCGAAATTGAAATGTTAAAAGCACAAAAATTTGATTCAGATCTTAAGAATAAAATTTTAAATCAATAAATCGTTTTTACCTTTTAGGTAAAAAATAAATAGGGCGAGACAAAATCATCTATTAATTCGAATGATTTTTGTCTCGTTTCTTTTATTTAGTCGTAAACATTACTATTTACATAACTTTCACGAAGTTGTATAGTATTATGCGAGGTGAAAACATGACAACGCCAGTTTTCGAATTACGAAATATAAATTACTATTTTGATAATAAACATGTACTTGAAAATATTAATATTAAAATCAACAAAGGTGAGTTTCTAGCCATCGTTGGTCCTAATGGAGCGGGAAAATCCACCTTATTAAAAGTGATACTTGGACTATTACCTTTACAAAAAGGCGAGATTTTTGTTGAAGGAAAAATGTATAAAGGAAATAAAACTTCATTAAAAATTAGTTATGTTTCTCAAAAAGCAACAGCTTTTAATGCGGGGTTCCCAGCAAGTGTGAAAGAGGTTGTTCTGAGCGGACTAACAAAGACTAAAAGACTGTTTCAAAGATTTAATAAAGAAGATAATAAGAAAGTTGAACAAGTGCTAAAAAAATTAAATATTGCACATTTAATTAACAAAAACATTGCAGAGTTATCAGGTGGCCAACAACAGCGTGTTTTAATTGCTAGAGCATTAATATCTAATCCAAGTGTATTAGTTTTAGACGAACCGACAAATGGCATTGATGCCAAACATGTTAGTGAGTTTTATGCTACATTAGATACGCTAAAAAAAGAGGGTATTACTATTATTTTAGTAACGCATGATATCGGAGTTGTAGCTGATACTGCTACTGAAGTTGCTTGCTTAAACAAACATCTTCATTTCCATGGTACAACTGAAGATTTTAAATCTTTAGATGAAGTTGAAATTTCAAAAATATATGGTCATCCAATACAATTTGTTGATCATCAACACAATCGTGATTGTTGTAATGAAAATATTGAAACTGGATAAAAATATAATATTTATTGAGGAGTGTAACTTGTGATAGATGCGTTATTAAATTTTGATTTTATGAGATATTCTCTTATTAGCGGTATTTTAATTGGCTTTATCGCACCTTTAATTGGCGCTTTTATTGTTGTTAGAAGACTATCTCTTATTGCTGACGCTTTAAGCCATGTCACTTTAGGCGGTATATCCTTTGGTATGTTTTTACTTACAATATTACCTACACTTTCATTTGTTAATCCCATGTGGTTTGGAATACTTTTTGCTGTTATAGGTGCACTTTTAATTGAAAAGCTAAGAACATCTTTTTCAAATTATCAAGAAATAGCAATACCTATTATTATGAGTGCCGGCATCGCACTGAGTGCCATCTTTATTTCATTAGCAGATGGATTTAATCAAGAAATTGTCGGATTACTTTTTGGATCAATTAGCGCTGTTAATTTAAGTGATTTAAATACCATTATCATAATCGCAATTATAGTTGTATTTTTTATAATATTATTTTATAAAGAATTATTTATCCTATCTTTCGATGAAGAATATAGTAAAGTCATTGGTATTCCAAAATGGATACAATTCTTATTTATTATTATTGTTGCAATGGTTATCTCTGCTTCAATGAGAGTTGTAGGAATTCTGCTAGTTAGTGCATTGATTACTTTGCCTATAGCAATCTCAATGAGAATAACTAAAGGTTTTAAACAGCTCATAGCACTAAGTGTTGCGCTAGGTGAGTTATCCGTAATAATGGGATTAGTACTTGCATTTTATATGAACATTTCACCTGGTGGTGTTATTGTAGTATTATTAGTAATCATGCTTATAATCACGATGGCTTACCAAAAGTTAAAAGTTAAGTTTAAAAAGGGAGCAATTTCAAATGAATACAAATGATGCTATTAAAATTTTAAAAGATAATGGATTAAAATATACAGATAAACGTAAAGACATGTTAGATATATTCGTTGAAGAGGATAAGTATCTTAACGCTAAGCACATTCAACAAAAAATGGATAAAGATTATCCAGGTATATCTTTTGATACTGTATACCGTAATCTTCATCTTTTTAAAGATTTGGGTATTATAGAGAGTACTGAGTTAGAAGGTGAAATGAAGTTTAGAATAGCTTGCACAAACCACCACCATCATCATTTTATTTGTGAAAATTGTGGAGATACTAAAGTCATAGACTTTTGTCCAATTGAACAAATAAAGCAATATTTACCTAATGTGGCAATTCATACCCACAAATTAGAAGTGTATGGTGTATGTGAATCATGTCAAAAAAATGCTTAAATATAGAATGAATTATGATTTAAATATCACAGCAACCTTAGAGGGGTTGCTTTTTTATTTTCAAAAACTTGATTGTTAAAACATAGGCCAATGGTCTGAAAAATTAGTTTCTAAGAATTTTCATGTTTAAATGGCTTTAAACTGAGATATACTAATGATGTAACAAAATAATTAGTAGCTATATATAATAATTACTATGTAAGCATATTCATTGTTGCTATTAAAGCTACTTGTTATGATAATTGTACAGACAATTTAGGAGGATGATTATTTATGGCTTTTGAATTACCAAAATTACCTTATGCATATGATGCATTAGAACCACACATTGATAAACAAACTATGGAAATTCACCATGACAAACACCATAACACATATGTAACTAAATTAAACTCAGCAGTTGAAGGAACAGATTTAGAAGCTAAATCAATCGAAGAAATTGTTGCTAATTTAGATAGCGTACCTTCAGATATTCAAACTGCAGTACGTAATAATGGTGGCGGTCACTTAAACCACTCATTATTCTGGGAATTATTATCACCAAATTCTGAAGAAAAAGGTGAAGTAGTAGACAAAATTAAAGAACAATGGGGTTCTTTAGATGAATTCAAAAAAGAATTTGCAGATAAAGCTGCTGCACGCTTTGGATCTGGTTGGGCATGGTTAGTAGTAAATAACGGTCAATTAGAAATCGTTACTACTCCAAACCAAGATAACCCATTAACTGAAGGTAAAACTCCAATCTTAGGTTTAGATGTTTGGGAACATGCTTATTACCTTAAATATCAAAATAAACGTCCAGATTATATTAGTGCATTCTGGAACGTTGTTAACTGGGAAAAAGTTGACGAATTATACAAAGCAGCAAAATAATTTTGCACATTTGTTAACGGTCTCATCTAGAGACCGTTATTTTTTTGTCAAAATGATAGAAAAATAATCTAATATAATATATCATTTGTATGAGACACGTTGAATAGAGGTAGGTTGTTTTGCTGAAAAGATTAAAAGAAAAATCAAATGATGAGAGAACCAGAAACACCATGAATAAGAGGATTAATTTCGTATTCGGTTTTATCGTGTTAATCTTCGCAATTTTAGTGTTAAGGTTAGGTTATTTGCAAATAGCACAAGGATCACATTATAAACAATTAATTAAGAATGATGAAAACATAACTGTTAACGAATCAGTGCCGAGGGGCCGCATATTAGATAGAAATGGCAAAGTCCTTGTAGACAATGCTTCAAAAATGGCAATTACATATACTCGAAATCGAAAAACAACTCAACAAGAAATGTTAGATACTGCTAAAAAATTATCTGACCTTATTAAAATGGATACAGATAAAATTACTGAACGAGATAAAAAAGATTTCTGGGTACAAATACATCCTGAGAAAGCAAAACGATTAATGAAGAAAGAACAGTCATTGTTAGAGAGTGGTAATATCACTCAAGAACAATATGATAATCAACAAAGAGACAAAATTGGTAAAAAACAATTAGATGAACTTAGTAAAAAAGATTTACAAGTTTTAGCCATTTATCGTGAAATGAACGCAGGATCTACTTTAGATCCACAAACTATAAAAAATGAAGACGTTACAGAAAAGGAATATGCTGCTGTATCCCAGCAACTTTCAAAATTACCTGGGGTAAATACTTCAATGGATTGGGATAGAAAATATCCATATGGAGACTCACTAAGAGGAATTTTTGGTGATGTATCTACTTCAACAGAAGGTATCCCTAAAGAACTAACAGAACAGTATTTATCTAAAGGATATTCAAGAAATGATAGAGTAGGTAAATCATATTTAGAATATCAATATGAAGATGTTCTAAAAGGCACTAAAAAACAAATGAAATATACAACAGATAAATCGGGCAAAGTTATAAACTCAGAGGTCATTAATCCAGGTTCAAGAGGTCATGACTTACAATTAACTATTGATATCGATTTACAGAAGAAAGTTGAATCTTTACTTGAAAAAGAAATTTCAACATTAAGAAGCCAAGGCGCTAAAGATATGGATAATGCACTTATAGTGGTTCAAAATCCTAAGAATGGTGATATATTAGCGATGGCTGGTAAACAAATTAATAAACAAGGTAAGTTAAAAGATTTTGATATTGGTAACTTTACAGCTCAGTATGCAGTAGGCTCCTCAGTTAAAGGCGGAACATTATTAGCTGGCTACCAAAACCATGCAATTAAAGTTGGAGAAACAATGGTTGATGAACCTTTAAAATTCCAAGGAGGTCTTACTAAGCGTTCATACTTTAATAAAAATGGCAGAGTCACAATAAATGATAAAGAAGCCCTAATGCACTCTTCAAACGTATATATGTTTAAAACAGCATTAAAATTAGCTGGAGACCCTTATTTCTCAGGTATGCCACTACCTAATGATATAGCGATAGCTGGACAAAAATTGCGTAAAGGATTAAATCAAGTGGGTCTAGGTGTTAAAACAGGTGTTGATTTACCTAACGAGACTCCTGGACAAATCGAACCATTGACTAATAATCCAGGTAATTACCTAGACTTGTCTATAGGACAATATGACACATATACGCCATTACAACTATCACAATACGTATCAACGATTGCTAATAATGGTTATAGAATTCAACCACATATCGGTCTTGCAATACATGAATCTACAAATAAAGATGATTTAGGTCCATTAAAACGAAAAATTAAAGGAAACGTCTTAAATAAAGTGAACAACTCCGAAAATGAAATTAAAGAAGTACAAGATGGATTTAAAATGGCGTTTAATGAGAAAGACGGTACTGGTTACGCTAGTTTCAAAAATACTGTGGTTCCTTCGGCAGGTAAAACAGGTACAGCAGAGGTATTCCAAAACGGAGAATCTAGAGTTAACTCAACATATATTGGTTATGCCCCTATTAAAGATCCTAAATTATCATTCTCTATTGTTTATACTAACCAGCCTGTACCACCACCTTGGTTAAATGGCGGAGACCTAGGCCGAGATGTTATCAACTATTATTTCAGAGACAGAGACAAAAAAGATGATAAAGATGAATCTCACTCTGACAATAAACAACAAAACGAAAGCACTAATGAAAATAGTAACGCTGATAACAATGATAATTAGATTTGATAATAAATTATTAATAAAATCTTCTTTGCAATTACTTATGTAATTG
The DNA here is from genome assembly GCF_001808345.1 of Staphylococcus sp. HMSC06C11. Classification (NCBI taxonomy): domain Bacteria; kingdom Bacillati; phylum Bacillota; class Bacilli; order Caryophanales; family Staphylococcaceae; genus Staphylococcus; species Staphylococcus sp. HMSC06C11. The sequence continues at coordinate 285,259 of NZ_KV793038.1, read as the reverse complement.
GTATAATGATAAGGTCGTATTTAGAAAAGGTAAGGAGGAATAATCATGCGCGTAAACGTTACATTAGCTTGTACTGAATGTGGAGATAGAAACTACATCTCAACTAAAAACAAAAGAAACAACCCTGAACGTATTGAAATGAAAAAATACTGTGCACGTGATAATAAACAAACTTTACACCGTGAAACTAAATAATTAGGTTTATCTAAAGTAAACTTAATCTAACTAATCAAGAAACCTCAATTATGAGGTTTCTTTTTTTATAGCTGAGAATACATCTCAACTTAATGACATCATAATTGATTAACGTTATAATATGAGGTGAACAAAGTGGGTGAAAATGTTGAGTAAAAAACATATAAGACGAGCAACAATTGAAAAACTTAAAGGTTTTAATAAAGATAAAAAAAGTATCGCAGATCAATGGTTAGCTAATGAATTATTTAATACACAAGCTTATCAAGATGCTAAATCGATAGGTTTTGTGTTATCAATGCCACATGAGGTCGACACTTATCACTTAATAGAGTCCTCTATAATGAATGATAAGAAAGTCTACGTACCTGAGACAGATTATAAAAATAAGCGTATGTCATTCAAACGCTTATTATCTCTTAATGATATTGAAAAAGATGAAAAAGGAATCTATCATGCTGTTTCAAATACTGAACATACTAATGACATGGATTTATTAGTAGTCCCAGGTGTTGCCTTTGAAGAGAATGGCTATCGTATCGGTTACGGTGGCGGTTACTACGATAAATTTTTAACTCAATTTAAAACTCGAACTGTTAGCTTGCTATATGATTTTCAACTTACTACATTTGATAAAGAATCATTCGATCAACCCGTTGATCAACTAATTATATATAACAATAATGTAGTGGAGGAATAAATGATTATCGATAAACTTTATTGGAAAACCTTATACTACTGGATTAGATATTTAAACTATGATTTGTTAAGCAGTGAAAAGGAAAATAATGAAATTTGGCTAGTACATAAAAGAAAAAAATCTGTAGTGGTTTTTAGAAGAGATGTTACTACCTCACAAGAAATCAGATTTGATAAGTCTAAAGTTAAAGAGAATTTTAACCAATTAGAACAAACTATAGGTTTTAAACCAAAGTCATTCAATTTTTATTATTTCACTGATAAAGACTTTCTAGAAGAAAAAAATAATGAGAGTCATCCTATAAAAATTCAATTTCACATTATTAGAAATGTTAAAGATATAAAAGCAATTACCCCACATTTTGTACTTTACAAAATGCTTGTAAACAACGAGGATAAAAAGACTTATTCTCACTATAAAAGAAAAGTTTTAACCAATAATCCTCTTGATAGACACATGCAAAGATTCACACCGGCTACATATGTCTTAATTATCACAAATGTAATCATATGGTTATGTATGATTTTATATCTTAATCGATTCTCAGATGTTAAATTACTAGAAGTAGGTGGGCTTGTACATTTTAATGTTGTTCATGGAGAATGGTATAGGCTTATTTCTTCGATGTTTTTACATTTTAATTTTGAACACATATTAATGAATATGCTTTCCTTATTTATTTTTGGGAAGATTGTTGAATCAATAGTGGGTTCTTGGAGAATGTTAGTTATATATTTTGTGTCAGGATTATTTGGTAATTTTGTATCCTTATCATTTAATACCTCCACAATTTCAGTAGGAGCGAGTGGGGCAATATTTGGATTAATAGGTTCAATTTTCGCAATAATGTACTTAAGTAAGACTTTTGATAGAAAAGTTATTGGCCAATTACTTATAGCCTTACTAATTTTAATATGTTTATCACTTTTCATGTCTAATATTAATATTATGGCTCACTTAGGTGGATTTATTGGTGGCCTTTTAATTACACTTATAGGATATTACTTTAATGTAAATCGTAATTTGTTTTGGATATTATTAATTGTTTTACTATTGATATTTGTTATATTACAAATCAGAATATTTACTATTAAAGAAGACAATATTTATGACAAACTTATTAAAGATCAAATGCTAGGTGGTCACTACGGAGAAGCGAGAAACGTGGTTAACCAAACATTAAATAAAAATTATGCTGATGATGAAACCTATTATTTGAGCGGTTTAATTACAGCAACTGAAGAATCGCAATCTGAGGCTATCGCAGAATGGGAAAGAGGAATAAAAAAATATCCTAATTCTGGTATACTCAATTATGAATTAGCCATCGCAAATCGCTCATTAAGTGATGACAAAAAAGCATTGAAATATGCTAAAAAAGCTGCAAAGAGCGATCCTAGTAATACAAATTATAAAAATTTACAAAAAGAGTTGAGTGAATCAAGTGACTCGAAAGATAAATAACTTTTATGATGTTTTACAGTTACTAAAAAAATATGGTTTCATCATTTACTTTAAAGATCCAGAAGATATGTATGAAATGATGTTACAAGAGGTAAAATCTTTATATAACTTTCAACTATTATCTAAAGATGAATATCTAAAATGTATTTTGATAATTAATCAGAGAAGGAATGAACATAAATGACAAATATTATTTTAGCGGCCGATATTGGCGGAACAACTTGTAAATTGGGAATTTTTGATACTCATCTAGAACAATTACATAAATGGTCAATTCATACAGATACTAGTGATCATACAGGTGAATTATTGCTGAAAAATATTTATGATTCTTTTGTAGAGAAAGTAAAAGAATTTAACTATGATTTTACTAATGTTCAAGGAGTAGGAATTGGGGTGCCCGGACCAGTTAATTTCGAAACTGGAGTAGTGAATGGTGCAGTAAACTTGCATTGGACAGGAAACGTTAATGTTAGAGAAATATTCCAAAAATATGTAGATTGCCCAGTCTATGTTGATAATGATGCAAATGTTGCAGCGTTAGGCGAAAAGCATAAAGGTGCTGGCGAAGGTTCAGATGATGTTGTTGCTATTACATTAGGTACTGGACTAGGCGGCGGTATCATTTCAAATGGAGAAATTGTACATGGTCACAATGGATCAGGAGCTGAAATCGGCCACATGCGTGCAGATTTTGATCAACGTTTTAATTGTAATTGTGGTAAAGCTGGTTGTATAGAAACTGTAGCATCCGCAACTGGGGTAGTTAATTTAGTAAATTTCTATTATCCTAAACTTACTTTTAAATCTTCAATTTTACAATTAATAAAAGATAATAAAGTAACGGCTAAAGCTGTTTTTGATGCTGCTAAAGCTGGTGATCAATTCTGTATTTTTATCACAGAAAAAGTTGCAAATTATATTGGTTATTTATGTAGCATTATAAGTGTTACTAGTAATCCTAAATATATTGTACTAGGTGGTGGCATGTCTACAGCTGGACCAATTCTAATTGAAAATATTAAAACTGAATATCGCAATTTAACATTTACTCCAGCTCAATTTGAAACAGAAATTGTACAAGCACAACTTGGAAATGATGCTGGAATCACAGGTGCCGCAGGATTAATTAAAACATATGTACTAGATAAAGAGGGTGTTAAGTAATGGCAATTGTAGATGTCGTAGTTATTCCAGTAGGAACAGAAGGTCCTAGCGTAAGCAAATATATAGCAGAAATACAAACTAAACTTAATGAATTTAAAGAAGAAGGTAAAATTGATTACCAACTAACACCAATGAACACACTTATCGAAGGTGATCTAAAGGACCTATTCGAAGTCATTCAAGCAATACATGAATTACCTTTCAACAAAGGGTTAGACAGAGTATGTACAAATATTCGAATTGATGATCGTCGCGATAAATCAAGAAAGATGAATGATAAACTCAAATCTGTTCAAAAACATTTAAATAATAGTGGTGAACAATAATGAGAATTTCAAATTTAACTTTAGGTTTAGTGGATACAAACGCATATTTCATTGAAAATGAAGAAAGTGTTATATTAATAGATCCTTCAAGTGAAAGTGATAAAATCATTAAAAAATTAAATCAAATTAATAAGCCATTGAAAGCGATTCTATTAACTCATGCTCACTACGATCACATAGGAGCTTTAGATGACATCATTTCTAAATATGACGTTCCTGTTTATATGCATCAAGAGGAATTTGATTTTTTACAAGATCCAGAAAAAAATGGTGCATCTAAATTTAAACAATATGGTATGCCTCAAGTTATAAGCTATGCTAAACCTTCAAAATTAGAAGAAGGATCAAAAGAGATTGAGGGCTTCAAATTTGACGTATTACACACTCCAGGACATTCTCCAGGTAGTTTAACTTACGTTTTTGATGAATTTGCTGTAGTGGGTGACACTTTATTTAATAATGGCATTGGTAGAACTGATCTTTATAGAGGGGACTACGAAACATTAGTTGATTCTATTAAAGATAAGATATTTGAACTTGAAGGCGATTTACCGTTATTCCCTGGTCACGGTCCATATACTACTGTTGATGATGAACAATTAAACCCTTTTTTAAATGGTTAATTAAATAAAGTAATTATTTCACCTCCTACGTTGATATATGTAGGAGGTGATTTTTTTATGAAAATATTATTCCAAGAGATAGTTAATTATGCTATAAAGCACGCTGCAAGTGATATACATTTTATTCCTACTGAGCACCATACTTTAATTAAACTAAGAATCAACGTTCAACTTATTAATTACGATACACTGGCACATGCTATTTACAAAAAGTTACTTGTTTATATGAAGTTCAAATCAGGCTTAGATGTTTCGACCCAACAGCTAGCCCAAAGTGGAAGATATACTTATAAATTGCAAAATATGTATTACTTAAGAATCTCTACACTGCCTTTATCTTTAGGTAATGAAAGTTGCGTTATAAGAATCGTACCTCAATATTTCCAACAAAGACGTGACTCATATGAATTTAAAGATTTTAAGCACTTAATGAATAAAAAACAAGGATTATTACTTTTTAGTGGTCCAACTGGCTCTGGGAAAAGCACTTTAATGTATCAAATGGTAATGCATGCCCATCAAAATTTAAATTTAAATGTTATTTCAATTGAGGATCCTGTTGAGCAATTATTAGATGGGATAACTCAAATTTCAGTTAATGAAAAGGCCGGGATAAATTATACTAACTCTTTTAAAGCCATACTTAGATGTGACCCTGATGTCATTTTGATTGGAGAAATTCGTGATGCTTATATTGCTAAATGTGTTATACAAGCAAGTCTAAGTGGTCATTTAGTGCTTACAACTTTACATGCTAATGATTGTAAAGGGGCTTTACTTCGTCTACTAGAAATGGGTGTAACAGTGCAAGAATTATGTCAATCTATAAATTTAATATCTAATCAAAGACTTATCACCACACAAACTAATACGCGTGAATTAGTTTGTGAAGTAATGAACCAAAATCAAGTAGAATACTTTTTTGAACACAATCATGAACTACCAAATAGCTTCACTAAGCTGGCTACACATCTAACTAATCTATCTAAGGAAGGGGTAATTTGTGAAGAGGTTGTTAATAAGTATACTTAAACCTAACAGAAAAAAGAATCTTACCGAAGCTCAATCCATTGAACTACTTCAACGACTAAAACATTTATTTGAACATGGATTCACATTGTATGAAAGCTTTCAATTTCTAAATTTACACTTTATTTATAGAGATAAAAACATAAGTAAAATAATAATAGAATCTATTCAAGCAGGTGGAACATGTTATGAAGTATTGAAGATGATTGGTTACCCCGAAATTATACTTACTCAAGTAAAATTTGCAGAACAGTATGGAAATTTAGAAGTTGCAATGGCAGACGCCATTGAATATATGAGAAGAAACTTGAAGGCTAAAAAGGCATTTCTAAAAACTATTCAATATCCAATAGTGCTGATAAGTATATTTCTAATCATGCTAATCGTGTTAAATATGACTGTGATACCTCAATTTCAACAATTATACGCGACTATGAATGTTCAACTATCTACTTTACAAAATATACTTACCGTTTTCATTACAAAGTTGCCTGCTTTTGTATTATTGCTTACATTTTGTTCAATTGTGATATATATAATTATTTATAAACTTCTAAACAAAATTCCCATAAATAAAAAAATAAAATATATAGTTGAAATCCCCTTTGTCAATTCTTACTATAAAATATTCAGAACTTATCAAATATCTAATGAACTCTCTCTTTTTTATAAAAACGGTATAAGCCTTCAACATATTGTTCATATATATAGAAATGAGCAAAACAATGAATTTTTTAAATATTTAGGTGACTACTTATTAAAAAGTATTGATAAAGGGATGTCACTACCGTCTATATTAAATAGCTTAAAATGCTTTCAACCTGATCTAATCAAATTTATTGAGCAAGGGGAAAAAAGCGGAAAACTAGATATTGAATTAAAGTTATATAGCCAAATGTTACTACATCATTTTGAAGATAAAGTTCTCAAGCAAACTAAATTTATTCAACCAGTCATTTTCTTTATATTAGGTCTATTTATAGTTTCTTTATATCTTGTAATCATGTTACCTATGTTTGAACTAATGCAAACTATCAAATAGGGAGGACTCTTAATGAAAATATTAAAAAAACTAAAAAAATCTAAAGCTTTCACTTTAATTGAAATGTTACTTGTTTTATTAATTATTAGTTTATTACTTATTTTAATTATACCTAATATTGCCAAACAAACAGCACATATCCAATCTACTGGTTGTGATGCTCAAGTAAAAATGGTAAATAGTCAAATTGAAGCATATACATTAAAGCATAATCGTAACCCTAATAATATTGAAGAATTAATTGCTGAAGGTTTTATAAAAGAAGGACAGAAAAATTGTAAATCCGGACAAACTATTAGTATTTCAAATGGTGAGGCTGTTGCGAACTAAACAATATAGTGCATTCACTCTAGTTGAAATGATGTTGGTCTTATTTACCATTAGCGTTTTATTAATGACAACTTTATGGTCAAGAAGTTTTATGAACGTACAAATGATTAATGAAGAACATGAAATTAAACAATTCATTACTAGACTTAATTACTTTAAATCTAAAGCAATTGCCTCTCAAAGATCGATAGCCTTAGTTTTTACAAATAATTCAAATGTTATCCAAGTTGTAGAAGAAAAAGGGAGCAAATATAAATTTAAAGTCCCTCACGGGAAAATCACTAATATTGCTAGAATTAATACGTTGAATTTCAATAGAGAAGGAAATATTAACCGTTTTGGTTCTCTAACAATTGCAATGAATAAAGCTACCTATAAAATTATTTTACATATTGAAAAAGGACGTATTAGATATGTCAAAATTTAAACTAAGAGCTTCATTATTACTCGATAGTTTATTAGGTTTACTAATCATCGGATTAATCACACTTATTTTGATACCAACACTCTCCACAATGAATAATAACTATAATAATAATTTAAAAACCATAGAAATTAAAAAGTCTATTATTACCAGCTTGTATAAATATAGTAAGGAACAACTTAAACAAGGAGTTGTAATGGATCAATATGAAATACAACTATATCAAAAGAAAATATGTGGAAAAGATAGAGACTTTAACATTAAAACATGTGTTTCATTTGAAAATTAAAGCCTTTACTTTCGTTGAAATACTCTTCGCATTATCAGTAACCTTATTATGTCTTTCTTTAACACCTAATATTATTAATCTCACTTCTTACTACCTACATTTAGCTAAAAATAATGATGATTTAGACTTTGAATTTTTTTGTAGAGATATTCTTAAAGATGTACAAACTTCCAAGTATTCGCCAAGTAAAGATAATGATTCAACAATCAAAATTAGAAAAAAGGATGAGGAAATTAGATATATCTATAATAATAAAAAAATATATAAAAATATAAATCAGAGAGGTAACATCACTCTATTAAACAATGTAGTTTCTTTCAAAATAATAAAGACGAACAATAATATTTTAAAAATAAAAATAAAGCAAGGAGATACGAACTATTATAAAGAGAAAAACCTCTATTTATAGCCAAAAAGCGTTCATTAGTTTATATTTAGTAGTAATTTTTTCATTTTATTTATCAATTATATCTTTTTATATTACTCAATATGGTTTAAAATTAAAGACATTACATAACTTAGATATTTACTATGATGATGTTATTGTTAAAACATTAAAAAAGAGGTAGATTAGATTGATTAAAAGTAAAGCACCTATTATATTTGTTGGCTTCATGGGCACTGGTAAAACGACGATTGGACGATATCTTTCTGATTTACAAAATTTAAGTTATGTAGACTTAGATGAATATATCGAGAGAAATGAAAACAAATCAATTCCCGATATATTTCAGGAACATGGAGAACAAAAATTCCGTGATTTAGAATTTAAGTATTTAAAAGAGTGTTTGAATACATTCGAAATTATATCTACTGGTGGAGGAATAATCGAAAATAAAGATTCTTTGAAACTACTTAAAAATGAAAAGAATGTTATATGGCTTGATTGTGATATCAATGTTATTTATCGACGTATAGTTAGTGATCCTCATAGACCCAATGCTAAAGATAAATCTCTAGAACAATTAAATACCTTGTATTGTTCAAGGGTTTCAAGATATAATGAAACCGCATTCATGAAGGTGAATAGCGCACTCACTGTTTCTGAAATATATGAAAAGATTTTACAAAATTTATTTTGCGATTGATCAGTATTAGAGAGAATAAAGCTAAAACATATCTACATAATAATTAATTTAAGAATATTGTAAATATTTAGCTTTATCGCCGAAGGTGCAAGTTATTTAACGAAACTCTCAGGCAAAAGGATAATACTGTAACGCGTTCCTGGATGAATTATTTTAACAGGGTAGCTCTATGCTATCCTGTTTTTTATTAAAAATAGGGGGTTTTCTAATGACAACTGAACTTAAAAAGACACCTTTATATCAAAACTACGTTGATAATGGTGCGAAAATAGTTGAATTCGGTGGATGGGCTATGCCTGTTCAATTCACTAGTATTAAAGAAGAACATAACGCTGTGAGATATGAAATTGGTCTTTTTGATGTAAGCCACATGGGAGAGATAGAAATTACTGGTAATGAAGCATTTAACTTTGTTCAGTATATTTTATCAAATGATGCTAAAAATCTTACAGATACTAAAGCGATGTATACAGCTTTATGTAATGAAGAAGGTGGTATTATAGATGACTTAGTTACATACAAGTTAGCAGAAAACCACTTTTTATTAATAGTAAATGCGGCAAATACTGATAAAGATTTTAATTGGATTTCTAAGCAAAGTAGCAATTTTGATGTTAATGTGAATAATTCTTCAAATATATATGGTCAACTTGCTATTCAAGGACCAAAAGCTAGACATCTTGTGAATGAACATACTGATGTGGATGTTAGTGACATGAGTATGTTTGAATTTAAACAAGATGTGAAGTTTTTTGATAAAAATATCATTCTTTCACAATCAGGCTATACAGGGGAAGATGGTTTCGAAATCTATTGTAAATCTGAAGACACAGTAGACATTTGGAATCAATTATTAGAATATGACGTTGTTCCTTGTGGTTTAGGTGCTCGTGATACTTTACGCCTTGAGGCAGGTTTACCTCTACATGGTCAAGATTTAACAGAATCTATTACTCCTTATGAAGGAGGTATTGCTTTTGCTGCTAAACCTCTTATTGAAGAAGAATTTATTGGCAAATCTGTTCTTAAAGATCAAAAAGAAAATGGTTCCACTAAAAGAACTGTTGGATTAGAGATAATAGGTAAAGGTATTGCTAGAACAGGTTACGAAGTATTTGATTTAGAAGGTAACCACATTGGAGAGGTAACATCCGGAACTCAATCTCCCTCTTCAGGTAAATCTATCGCACTAGCTATTATAAATAGAGATGCATTCGAAATGGGTAAAGAAGTGCTTATACAAGTTCGTAAGCGCCAAGTTAAAGCAAAAATTGTTAAGAAAAATCAAATTACTAAATAATACGGAGGGGTGTAAATAGTGAGTCATCGTTATATACCTTTAACAGATCAAGATAAACAAGAAATGCTAGATACTATTGGAGCAAAATCAATTTCAGAATTATTTGGTGATATCCCAGCCGATATTTTATTAGATAGAAATTTAAATATTGCTAAGGGAGAGGCAGAAACTAGTTTAGTAAGAAGACTTAATCTTCTTGCCAATAGAAATATCACAAAAGAAACTCACGCTTCATTTTTAGGTGCTGGTGTATATGATCATTATGCTCCTGCAGTTGTAGATGCCATGATTTCTAGATCAGAATTTTATACTGCGTACACACCTTATCAACCTGAGATTTCTCAAGGTGAGTTACAAGCAATTTTTGAATTTCAAACTTTAATCTGTGAACTAACAGATATGGATGTTGCAAATTCATCTATGTATGATGGTATGACTAGTTTTGCTGAAGCTTGTATTTTAGCTTTCAGTCAGACTAAAAAGAATAAAGTTGTTGTTTCAAAAGGTTTACACTATCAAGCTTTACAAGTTTTACATACTTACGCTAAAACACGTAAAGAGTTTGAAGTAGTTGAAATCGATTTAAATGGAACAATAACTGATTTACAAAAATTAGAACAAGCAATTGATGATGATACTGCCGCAGTTGCAGTACAATATCCAAATTTTTATGGTTCAATTGAAGATCTTGAAAAAATAAATAGTTTTATTGCAGATAAAAAAGCATTATTTATAGTATATGCTAACCCTCTAGCTTTAGGTCTTTTAACACCACCAGGTACTTTTGGAGCGGATATAGTTGTTGGAGATACTCAACCGTTCGGTATACCTACACAATTTGGTGGACCTCATTGCGGCTATTTTGCTACAACTAAAAAGTTAATGCGTAAAGTACCTGGACGTTTAGTAGGTCAAACTCAGGATGATGAAGGCAATCGTGGATTTGTACTAACTTTACAAGCTAGAGAGCAGCATATTAGAAGAGATAAAGCGACTTCAAATATATGTTCTAACCAAGCACTTAATGCACTTGCATCTTCAATTGCTATGTCAGCTCTTGGTAAACAAGGTATATATGATATTGCTGTTCAAAATTTAAAACATGCTAATTATGCTAAACAACTATTTAAACATAAAGGCTTTGAGGTATTAGATGGTAATTCATTTAATGAATTTGTAGTTAAATTTGATGAACCTATTAAAGAAGTAAATTTAAAATTAGCTGACCAAGGTATTATTGGTGGTTTTGATTTAAGTGAAGTTTCTGATGACTTCAACAATCATATGCTAGTTGCCGTAACTGAATTAAGAACTAAAGAAGAAATTGATAATTTTGTTCAGAAAGCTGGTGAATTAAATGGTTAGTAAATCAAGTCCATTAATCTTTGAAAGATCCAAAAAAGGTAGATATGCGTATTCTTTACCTCAAAGTGATATTGAGGACATTACAATTTCCTCTGTATTGGATGACAAATATATTCGTAAAGATAAAGCCGAGTTTCCTGAGGTAGCTGAACTAGATTTAGTTCGACATTACACAGAACTCTCCAATAAAAATTTTGGTGTAGACACTGGTTTTTATCCATTGGGATCATGCACGATGAAATATAATCCTAAAGTTAATGAAAAAGTTGCTAGAATACCTGGATTTAGTGAATCTCATCCATTGCAAGAGGAAGAACACATTCAAGGTTCACTTGAAATTATTTATAGTTTGCAAGAAGAGCTAAAAGAAATTACAGGTATGGATGAAGTAACACTTCAACCAGCAGCAGGCGCGCACGGTGAATGGACAGCTCTCATGATTTTCAAAGCTTATCATGAGAATAATGGACAAGGACATAGAGATGAGGTTATTGTACCTGATTCTGCTCACGGTACAAACCCTGCTTCAGCCTCATTTGCCGGATTTAAATCAGTCACTGTTAAATCTAATGAGCGCGGAGAAGTAGATATTGATGATTTAAGAAGAGTTGTAAATGAGAATACAGCTGCTATCATGCTAACTAATCCAAATACATTAGGTATATTTGAGAAGAATATTATGGAAATTAGAGAAATCGTTCATGAAGCTGGTGGTCTACTTTATTACGATGGCGCAAATTTAAACGCAATAATGGATAAAGTTAGACCTGGAGACATGGGCTTTGATGCAGTTCATCTGAACTTACACAAAACGTTTACTGGACCTCATGGTGGCGGTGGCCCTGGTTCAGGACCAGTAGGTGTGGTAAAAGAGTTATCTAGCTACTTACCTAAGCCGATGGTCATTAAAGATGGCGAGTTCTATAAGTATGATAATAACATTGAAAACTCAATTGGAAGAGTTAAACCATTCTATGGTAACTTTGGTATTTATTTAAGAGCCTATACGTATATTAGAACTATGGGTGCTGAAGGACTTAAAGAAGTTTCAGAGGCTGCTGTGCTGAATGCTAATTATATTAAAGCACGTCTAAAAGACCATTTCGAAATCCCATATGACCAATATTGTAAACATGAGTTTGTTTTGAGCGGAACGAAACAAAAACAATTTGGCGTCCGTACATTAGATATGGCAAAAAGACTTTTAGATTTTGGAGTTCATCCTCCGACTATTTATTTCCCACTTAATGTTGAAGAGGGAATGATGATCGAACCTACAGAAACTGAATCTAAAGAAACATTAGATCATTTTGTAGATTCACTAATACAAATTTCTAATGAAGCGAAAGATAATCCTGATGTAGTGCTTGAAGCACCGCACACAACCATTATAGATAGATTAGACGAAACAACTGCAGCACGTAAGCCAATTCTTAAATTCGAAGATTTAAAACAAGAAAAAACAATTGAACATTAATATTGAAAATTAATTATACTTAAAATAGTAAAGCTCAATGATGTTTAAGCTATAATACATCATTGAGCTTTTTTCTCTTATTAAGCTAAATAAATTATTTTTCAAAAGATTACCTTTAAAGCCTAAATATTATTTTTTACTGCAATAATAAATACCCTTAAAAAGTTATAATTCAAATTACAACATTTCAAGGGTGAAATTTACTAGGCGAAACGATATGGTCGTAAAATTATTTCTTAGATTTAATTTTACCTGTCCATTTTTTATATCCGCCTTTAAGCATGTATAAATCTTTATAGCCATTTTTTCTTAATATACGAGCAGCACGATAACTCGCTATTCCATTAGCATCACACAAATAAATTGGTTGGTCTTTTCTTAAACCTTGGTAACGTTGTTTAAAAGTTGTGATTGGAATGTTACGCGCACCATTAATATGACCATAATCATAATCCACTTTTTCTCTAACATCTATAACTTGAGCTTTTCTCAAGCCTTTGTGGAATTCATTTTGGTCTAATTCTTTAACAGCTCGTTTATTAAGAATTTGTTGGATGACCATATACGCAATGATAATCACGATGATTCCAATTGCAATGTACAAAGAGATACCCATCTTGCATCCTCCCTAATTAACCGATATTATAATTATAAGACTGTTAGGACAATTTATCAAAATATTTTTTCGGGTTAGTTTATGTTTAAATCATATAAACTAGATATATACAAATATACTTAATAGTTAAGTCTTTAAACATTTTGTTAGGGGTTTTTTTTATGACTGAAACTTGGAACTTTATTAATACAGGAAATCAAGATCCGTACTATAATATGGCTATGGATGAAGCATTACTTAATTTTGTTTCTAGAGGAGAGATTGATCCTGTTATAAGATTTTATACTTGGAATCCTGCGACACTTTCAATTGGATATTTTCAAAGATTACAAAAAGAGATAGATATTGAAAAGGTTAATGAAAAAGGATTCGGTTTAGTTCGACGTCAAACAGGGGGGAGAGGCGTCTTACATGATAAAGAATTAACTTATAGCGTGATAGTTCCTGAGTCCCACCCAAATATGCCTTCAACGATTACAGAAGCCTATAGAGTAATTTCTCAAGGTTTATTAGAAGGGTTTAAAAATTTAGGGTTTGAGACATACTTTGCCGTTCCTCGTTCAAAGGAAGAGCGAGAAAAGTTAAAACAACCTAGAAGTTCAGTATGTTTTGATGCTCCGAGTTGGTATGAATTAGTCGTTGAAGGTAGAAAGATAGCAGGAAGTGCTCAAACAAGACAAAAAGGCGTCATTTTACAACATGGCTCAATTTTACAAGATATTGATATTGACGAACTATTTGATATGTTTATTTTCAAAAATGATCGACTTAAAGCTAAAATGAAGGAAGCTTTCGTTGAAAAAGCAGTGGCAATTAATGACATTTCTGACACTCATATTACTTTAAGTGAAATGGAAAAAGCCTTTGAAGAAGGGTTCAAGACTGGATTAAATATTGAGTTCAAACCTTTAGAATTATCAGAACAACAGCTTGCTGAGGTAAAAGAACTTGAAGAAAAATATCGTTCTGACGATTGGATGTTTCGAAAATAATATCAAAATAGCATTGAAGTTAAGTTTAATTCGCATACTTCAATGCTATTTTTGTTTAATGTTTTCTATTTTTTCGTTTGTACTTTCGAGCAGCTCTCTTATACTTCCTTTGATCTTCAGTTAAGAAAAAGAAATAATAAATGAGATAAATAATTAAAGCTACTACTGCAAAACTTATTAAAGTCTTAATTATTGAAAAAAGAAATTCATCTAAATTCATTATTAATCCAAAAGCAGCAATAGCCAATATAATATAAAAGATGATATAACGCATCTAAAAACTCCTATTAACTACTAATATTTGAACTTACGGTAGTAAGTTTTTGTTGACCTTTTTTAATTTGTTTAGCGTCTTTTGATTGATAGCCGTTTCTAATTTTATTCATCGCACCTGATAAATCTTTATCAAATTTGCTAATCTCTTTTCTTTTCTGTTTATCTTCTTCAGAATTAGAATCATTGTCAACCGAACTTTTATAAGTTGAAAAAGCTTCATTAATTTTATTCGTAATTTTATCTAACTTATCTTGAATATCTTTTTTACCTTTGTTCTTTGTAACATCTGCCTCTATATTCTTATAATCTCCTATAGCCTCAGCTACTTTATCATAAAAATTGGACGATGCTTTTAAATTTTTGATTTTCAATTTGTTAGAGGATGTCTTTTTACTATTTTCTTTATCTTGTTTTAATCCAGCAATTTTTGATTTTTGGTTACTTATATCTTGATTAAGTTGCTGTATATCTAACTTAAGTTGGTGATTATCATCTCGTAATTTAGTAGTCTTATCCTCTAATGGAGCCAAGTTTTGACTTCCACAACCTGCTAACAAACAAGATGCTCCTAGCACTAATATAAATTTTTTCATTGTATTCTCCCTAAACCAAAAACTATTATAATCGTTATTAATTATGCTATCATTTTAATGTATAAAATAAAAATGTACAAACGTTATCATTAGGAGTGATGCAAATGAATAAATTAAAACAAGTTCATGAAATCTTGGAGCATAAACGTTTGGATGCACTTATTGTTCTATCTGATTTTAATCGAAGATATCTTTCAGGATTCACGGGAACAAGTGGCGCTTTGATAATAACCCCTGATAAAAATTATCTTGTAACTGATTTTAGATATATTGAACAAGCGACTAATCAAGCAACTGAATTTGAAATTATTAATCGTCAAAGTGGGTTAATTTCAGAAATAAAACAAATATTAGAAAGTAAAAAGTTAACGAATGTCGGTTTTGAAGGACACTTAATTAGTTATGATACATATGTTGAACTTAATAAAGGTATAATTACTTTGATTAGTATAAGGGATTCTATTGATAAGATAAGAGAAGTGAAAAATAAAGAAGAAATTCAACTTATAAAAAAAGCAGCAGAAATTGTGGATAAAACATATGAATATATTTTATCAATAGCAAAAGTGGGTATGAGTGAAAGAGAAATCAAAGCGCGCCTAGAAAGTAAAATGTTAGAATTAGGTGCTGATGGTCCATCTTTTGATACAATTGTAGCATCAGGTTATAGAGGCGCATTACCTCACGGAGTAGCTAGTGACAAACGCATCGAAAAAGGTGATATGATTACTTTAGATTTTGGAGCGTACTATCGTGGTTATTGTTCCGATATAACGCGTACTTTCGCTATAGGTGAACCTGATCCAAAGATGAAAGAAATATATGAAATCGTGCTACAATCTCAAATTAAGGCAATCGAAGAAATAAAACCTGGTATGACTGTTCAACAAGCTGACGCTTTATCAAGAGATTATATCGAGTCTCATGGTTATGGAAAGGAATTTGGTCATTCTCTTGGACATGGTATAGGTTTAGATATTCATGAAGGACCATTGCTATCTAAGAATAGCGAAGGTGAATTGAAAGTTAATAATTGTGTAACAATTGAACCAGGTATATATGTCGATGGACTTGGTGGTGTTAGAATAGAAGACGATATATTAATCACAGAAAATGGCTGTGATGTCTTTACTAAATGCACAAAAGACCTTATTATTTTAGAGTAAGCGCGTATAATTGAGGAGGAGACTGAATGATTTCAGTAAATGATTTTAAAACAGGCTTAACAATTTCTGTAGATAATGGAATTTGGAAAGTTATTGATTTCCAACACGTAAAACCAGGAAAAGGTTCTGCATTTGTTCGTTCTAAATTAAGAAACTTAAGAACAGGTGCTATCCAAGAAAAAACATTCCGAGCAGGAGAGAAAGTTGAACAGGCGATGATTGAAAACCGTCGCATGCAATATTTATATGCTGATGGAGATAATCATATTTTTATGGATAATGAAACTTTCGATCAAATCGAATTGCCTGGTGATTATTTAAAAGATGAATTAAACTATTTAAAAGCAAATATGGAAGTTCAAGTTCAATCATATGAAGGAGAAATTATTGGAGTTGAATTACCTAAAACAGTTGAATTAGAAGTAACTGAAACTGAACCAGGTATTAAAGGTGATACAGCAACAGGCGCAACAAAATCTGCTACTGTAGAAACTGGATATACTTTAAATGTGCCTTTATTCGTTAATGAAGGAGATGTTTTAGTAATTAATACTGGTGACGGAAGTTACATTTCTAGAGGCTAGACAAATTATACTTATTAACTATCCCCACTTAAAGTGTACATTGAAATTGGTGTGCATTCTTAAGGGGGGTAATATTTTTTGGACTTTTACTTCAATAAAAGTAACATAAAATCAAAATTTATCCACCACTGAACATTTAATTCATGTCGTAGTTTAATTTAACTTAGAATTATTAATCTGAACCACTATTTACCCAACCTCAGAATCATTTTGATAAGCATTCAAACGTCTTCGCATCATTATCGCTACAAAACTTACTAGAAAATATAATGGCATCTATATTTGAGTATTTTTCTTGATTTAATTAATAATTATTACTTAACCCGTTTGTTGCAATTTTTGTTTTTTAAATTATAAGTTACTAAGCCTGTTATCTATGTTTCATCATATGAACATGCTTGAATTGAGTGAATGACTCAAGTAAAATAGACGGGTAGATGAAAACAAACCTAAGGAGTCAGTACGAAATGAACTTTAAAGAAATAAAAGAATTAATTGAAATTCTTGATCAATCTAATTTAACTGAAATTAACATTGAGGATAACAAAGGTAGCGTTGTTAATCTTAAAAAAGAGAAAGAAACTGAAATCATTACACCTCAAGTAGCTCAACAACCTGCACAACAGATTTCTCAACCACAAGCAGCGCCACAACCTCAATCAACTACTCAATCAGGGGAAGAAACTCAAGAATCTGCTAGTGATAATTACGAAACGATTAATGCGCCAATGGTTGGTACATTCTATAAATCACCTTCGCCAGAGGAAGATGCTTATGTTCAAGTAGGGGATAAAGTTTCAAACGACACAACTGTATGTATTCTTGAAGCAATGAAATTATTTAATGAGATTCAAGCTGAAACATCAGGTGAGATCGTGGAAATCTTAGTAGAAGACGGACAAATGGTAGAGTATGGCCAGCCGTTATTTAAGGTGAAATAATGAATAAGATATTAATCGCAAACCGTGGGGAGATAGCTGTTCGAATAATCAGAGCTGCTCATGATTTAGGTATCCAAACAGTAGCTATATATTCCGAAGGGGACAAAGATGCATTACATACTCAAATTGCTGATGAAGCATATTGCGTCGGTCCAACTTTATCTAAGGACTCTTATTTGAACATACCTAATATATTATCTATTGCGACTTCTACTGGTTGTGACGGAGTACATCCTGGTTATGGATTTTTAGCTGAAAATGGCGACTTTGCAGAATTATGTGAAGCATGTCAACTTAAATTCATTGGTCCAAGTTATGAATCTATTCAAAAAATGGGAATTAAAGACGTAGCTAAAGCAGAAATGATTAAAGCTAATGTACCTGTCGTACCTGGTAGTGAAGGACTTATCCAAAGTATCGATGATGCTAAGAAAGTAGCTAAAAAAATTGGTTATCCTGTAATAATTAAAGCTACTGCAGGTGGTGGCGGAAAAGGTATTCGTGTTGCACGTGACGAGAAAGAGCTTGAAACAGGTATTCGTATGACTCAACAAGAAGCAGAAACTGCCTTTGGTAACGGTGGTTTATACCTAGAGAAGTTTATTGAGAACTTTAGACATATTGAGATTCAAATTGTCGGAGATAGTTATGGTAATGTCATACATTTAGGTGAGCGTGATTGTACGATTCAACGTAGAATGCAAAAATTAGTTGAGGAAGCGCCTTCTCCCATTTTAAGTGAAGAAAAACGTCAAGAAATGGGAAATGCGGCTGTTAGAGCAGCTAAAGCAGTTAACTATGAGAACGCTGGTACGATAGAATTCATTTACGATCTTGATGATGATAATTTCTATTTCATGGAAATGAACACTCGTATTCAAGTAGAACATCCTGTTACTGAAATGGTCACTGGTGTGGATTTAGTTAAATTACAACTTAAAGTAGCTATGGGTGAAGCTTTACCATTCAAACAAGAGGATATTTCAATTAATGGCCATGCTATAGAATTCCGTATAAATGCTGAGAATCCATATAAAGACTTTATGCCTTCACCAGGTAAGATTACTCAATATTTAGCACCAGGTGGTTTTGGAGTGAGAATAGAATCAGCATGTTATACTAACTATACAATCCCTCCATATTATGATTCTATGGTAGCTAAACTTATTGTACATGAACCTACTAGGGATGAAGCCATTATGACTGGTATTCGTTCACTAAGTGAGTATCTTGTATTAGGAATAGATACTACTATTCCGTTCCACCTTAGACTACTAAATAATGAAATCTTTAGAAGTGGTGAATTTAATACAAAATTCTTAGAAAAATACAATATTATGGATGATGATCAATAGGAGGTTATCGGATGGTCAATGTAGCAGATTATTCTCAATCGAATTTAGGTAAAATTGAAATTGCGCCAGAAGTTTTATCTGTTATTGCTAGTATTGCCACGTCAGAAATCGATGGAATCACAGGCCATTTTGCTGAATTAAGCAAGACGAATTTAGAGAAAATTAGTCGAAAAAACCTCTATAGAGATGTAAAAATTGAGGCTAAAGATGATGGTATATACATTGATATTTATTGTGCTTTAAAGCACGGAGTAAATATTTCTAAAACAGCCAATAATATTCAATCTGCAATTTTTAATTCAATAACAACTATGACAGCAATTGAACCAAAACAAATTAACATTCATATTACACAAATTGTAGTGGAAAAATAAATAGTACAAAGTAGAGGTATTATAGAAGTAGCATTTATTAAAATTCTAATTCAAAATAAAGCGTCACTTATAAATGTAGTACACTCTATGATATTCCTACTGGTTAGACTGATTTGAATTGAAAAAAACTTAAAAAATTTTTAATTCAGTCATTTTCACCAATATGCTAATTATGGCTGAGACAATGTTTTATGTTTCAGCCTCATTAATTATATAAATACGTTTGAAGGAGTAAAATATGAGTCGTAAAGAATCAAGAATTCAAGCTTTTCAAACTTTATTTCAATTAGAAATGAAAGAATCTGATTTAAGTATCACTGAAGCAATCAACTTTATAAAAGATGATTATCCAGATTTAGACTTTGATTTTATTAACTGGTTAGTTACAGGAGTAAAAGATCATGAAGCTGTATTAGATGAGAAGTTTAAACCATATTTAAAAGATTGGTCAATTGAACGTTTACTAAAATCTGACCGTATTATCTTAAGAATGGCTACATTTGAAATGTTACACAGTGACACTCCTGAAAAAGTTATCATCAATGAAGCTGTTGAACTTACTAAACAATTTAGTGATGATGGTCATTATAAATTTATTAATGGTGTTTTAAGTAATATAAATAATTAAAATGAGTGATATGTATGACTGAATATTTAAGTGTTACTACTTTAACTAAATACATTAAATATAAATTTGATCAAGATCCTCATTTGCAATCTGTTTTAATAAAGGGAGAATTATCAAACTTTAAGAAACATTCAAGCGGACACTTATACTTTAACGTTAAAGATAAAGAGAGTGTGATTAGCGCTATGATGTTTAAAGGTAATGCTTCTAAATTAGGCTTTGAACCTAAAGAAGGTGATGAAGTTCTACTCGAAGCTCGTGTCTCCGTTTATGAAAGAAGGGGCAACTATCAAATTTATGTAAATAAGATGCAACTTGACGGAATTGGAAATTTATATCAAAAGTTAGAAGAACTTAAGAAGAAACTTACAAAAGAAGGTTATTTCGATAGCAGCGTTAAGAAACCTATATCCAAATTTCCCAAAAGAATTGCGGTCCTAACAGCTAGTACTGGTGCTGCAATTAGAGATATTCATTCAACAATTAACAGTCGATATCCTTTAGTTGAACAGATACACATCAGTACATTGGTACAAGGTACGCAAGCAAAACAAGATATTATAGAGAAAATTGAACATGCTGACACACTTGATGTAGACACCATCATAGTTGGGCGTGGTGGTGGTTCTATTGAAGATTTATGGAACTTCAATGAGGAAGAAGTAGTTAAAGCAATATATAGTTGTAATACACCAATTATTTCAGCTGTGGGACACGAAACTGACTTTACTTTAAGTGATTTTGTAGCTGATGTTAGAGCAGCTACTCCTACACAAGCAGCTGTAATCGCAACACCCGACCAATATGAATTAATGCAACAAATTAAACAATATCAATTTTCATTAACTAGGTTTATTAAACAATATATCGAACAACAGAAGAAACAATTAAATCATCTAAATTCTTATTATAAATTTAAGCAACCTTCACTATTGTATGATCAACAAATTCAAAAGCGTGATGACCTTGAAAAACAACTTAAGCAATTGATGTCGACATATCTTGAAAAGCATACTCAAAACCTCAAGCTATTGAAACAACATTTCAATTTAAAAACACTCAATAACAACATTTCTCAAGATAAAATGCATGTGTCCCAATATCGTGAACGTATGACTCAAGCAATAACAAATGAATTATCAAAATTACAAACAGATTTAAAAAATAAAATTGAAAATCTAAATAATTTGAGTCCTACTAATACAATGTTACGTGGCTATGCAATTGTAAATAAGGATGATAAAGTAGTTACAAGTACACATGATATTACTGAGAATGATACAATCACTTTAACAATGAAAGATGGCAACGTTGATGCTACTGTAAAGAAAGTAAGGTGTAATGATGAGTAAAGAAAAGCAAAGCTTTGAAGAAATGATGCAAGAACTAGAAAATATCGTTCAAAAATTAGATAATGAAACAGTTTCATTAGAGGAATCACTAGACTTATATCAAAGAGGAATGAAATTATCAACTGCTTGTGATACAACTTTAAAAGATGCAGAGAAAAAAGTGAACAAATTAATGCAAGAAGAAGCTGAGGAACAAGAAAATGAAGAAGTTAACAATGAGTAATTTAATCGAAGAAGTTAATACTAATCTTAAGCAGGCAATTCCAGAATCTCATCTAAATACCGATTTAGAAGAGAGCATGATGTACTCACTTCAGGCCGGCGGAAAAAGAATTCGACCTGTATTATTATTACTTACATTAAATATGCTAAATGAAGACTATCATAAAGGACTTCAAAGTGCTTTAGCTTTAGAAATGATTCATACATACTCACTCATTCATGACGATTTACCTGCAATGGATGATGACGATTACCGTCGCGGTAAACTAACTAATCACAAAGTCTATGGTGAATGGAAAGCAATATTAGCTGGAGATGCACTTTTAACAAAGGCATTTGAATTAGTCTCAAATGACGATTTAATTGAAGATAATGTTAAAGTAAAAGTCTTACAACGATTATCTAAAGCAAGCGGACATATCGGTATGGTTGGCGGACAAACATTAGATATGCAAAGCGAAAATCAAACAGTTGATTTAAAAACTTTAGAGTCTATTCATAAAGCAAAGACAGGTGCTCTTCTTACTTTTGCAGTAATGGCTGCTGTAGATATTGCACAAGTAGATCAGAAGACGTCTCACAATCTAAATGAATTCAGCGAACATTTAGGACTTATGTTTCAGATTAAAGACGATTTATTAGATGTTTATGGCGATGAGAAAAAAATAGGTAAAGCGGTAGGTAGTGATGAATCGAATAATAAAAGTACTTATGTTTCCTTATTAGGCAAAGAGGATGCTGAAGACAAACTGGAATATCATAAGAATCAAGCTTTGGAATGTCTGAATAATATATCTTCACAATATCAAACTTCAGAATTAATAAAAATTGTTGATTTATTTTACAATAGAGATCATTAAATTTAATAAAGATATTTAGATTTTAATTTATAGCCTATAAATGGATGAGTTCTAGTTCATTTATAGGCTAAATTTTAGATTTGTTTTAGCTATTATATTTTCATTTTGAAATCTTAGATACAAAACCTTATTATTTGATATATATTTTGTTTTCCATATACAAAAAATATTCATTCGCTAATTTTTATTCAATAAATTATTTTATCATGTTAAAGTTTGGATTTTTATAATAAATGCCTTTATCATGCCAAAGATAAAAAATAATAATGTTAAAGTTAAATAGTGTTTAGTAGTAGTTACGAGTCGCTTGTGTTAAAATCATTGTATAAATATTCGTAACTAGAGGTGTTTATTGTGCCAAAAAAATCAGTTAGACATATAAAAATTAGAGAAATTATTTCGAACGAACAAATAGAGACACAAGATGAATTGGTAAAACGATTAAATGAATATGATTTAAACGTGACACAAGCAACAGTTTCAAGAGATATAAAAGAATTACAATTAATTAAAGTTCCCGCACCTTCAGGTCAATATGTTTATAGTTTACCGAATGATAGAAAATATCATCCTTTAGAAAAATTAGGACGATATTTAATGGATTCTTTTGTAAATATAGAGGGAACTGGAAACTTACTTGTACTTAAAACACTTCCAGGTAACGCACAATCAATCGGAGCTATACTTGATCAAATTGATTGGGATGAAGTACTTGGTACCATTTGTGGCGATGATACATGTCTACTTATTTGTAGAAATGAAGAAGCAAGTGAAGAGATAAAAACTAGAATTTTTAATTTATTATAAGGATGCGATGAATTTATGTTACAAACCTTATCAATAAAACAGTTTGCTATCATTGATAAACTTGAAATACAATTTTCAGATGGATTAACAGTCCTAAGTGGCGAAACAGGCTCAGGTAAATCTATCATCATTGATGCAATTGGACAGCTAATAGGAATGCGCGCTTCTTCTGATTATGTGCGTCATGGCGAGAAAAAAGCTATCATTGAAGGTATATTCGATATAGATGAAAGCAAAGATGCAATATCTATTCTAGAAGATTTATCCATTGATATTGATGAAGACTTTTTATTAGTTAAGAGAGAAATCTTTAGTTCTGGTAAAAGCATTTGTCGTATCAATAATCAAATTGTCACACTTCAAGATTTAAGAAAAGTGATGCAAGAATTATTAGATATTCATGGACAACATGAAACTCAATCATTACTCAAGCAAAAATATCATCTTCAATTACTCGATGATTATGCAGAAAATCAATATTCTGATTTGCTACAACAATATAAAAATATTTTCAATCAATATAAAGATAAAAGAAAAGAATTAGAAGATTTGGAATCAGCCGATCAAGCATTGCTACAGCGTCTTGATTTGATGAAATTTCAATTCGAAGAACTTACAGAAGCTTCTTTAAAAGAAGATGAAGTAGAACAACTAGAAGTTGATATTAAACGTATTCAGAATTCTGAAAAATTGAGCCTAGCATTGAATAATGCGCATCAAGTACTAACAGATGAGAATGCTATTCCGGATCGATTATACGAATTAAGTAATCATCTTCAATCTATCAATGATATTGTTCCTGAAAAATACGAAAAATTGAAAGAAGATATTGACCAATTCTACTATGTTCTTGAAGACGCAAAACATGATATATATGATGAAATGGCAAACACCGAATTTGATGAACAAGTATTAAATGAACTTGAATCAAGGATGAATCTTTTAAATAACCTAAAACGAAAATATGGAAAAGATGTTCCTGAACTCATTGCTTATCAAAGTAAGTTAGAGAATGAGATTAATAAAATTGAAAACTATGAACAAAGTTCATCACAATTAAGAGAAGAAATTAACCAACTTTATCAAGAAGTAATTGATATAGGTAAAGCATTATCAAAAGAACGGCGACGCGTCGCTAGGGAATTACGTGACCATATTGTTTCTGAAATTCAAAATTTACAAATGAAAGATGCAAATTTAGAAATATCTTTCAAACCTCTTGATGAACCTAACTACGAAGGAATCGAATTTGTAGAATTTTTAATTAGCCCTAATAAAGGAGAGCCTTTAAAAAGCTTGAATAAAATTGCTTCAGGAGGGGAATTATCTCGAATAATGCTTGCATTAAAAAGCATATTTGTTAAATCACGTGGCCAAACAGCAATTCTATTTGATGAAGTGGATTCAGGTGTTTCTGGACAGGCAGCACAGAAAATGGCTGAAAAAATGAGAGACATAGCTCAATTCATACAAGTCATATGTATTTCTCATTTACCTCAAGTTGCTTCAATGAGTGATCATCATCTTCTAATAAGTAAAGCCTCACATGATGACAGGACAACTACTCAAGTTAAAGAGTTATTAGATGACGATAGAATTAACGAGGTAGCGCGAATGATTTCCGGAGCTAGTGTTACTGATTTAACAAGAGAAAACGCTAAAGAAATGATTGCTCAAAATCACAGGGATTAATCTTTATCCATTTTAGTAGTAGCACATTTAAAATTTTTCTATAAAAGAGTATAATGAATCGATTCTTAAAAATTTGTCATTAATTTTTAAATTTAATAACTATCCGAATTGATGTAAAATAGGAAAGTATTAATTTATAAGAACATCTTGAATTACATCACCTTTAGTTCAATATGTAATTCAATATTAAAATAAGTAATTTTATTAGAGGACTAAGATGTCTTGATTATAAATGTCAGACATATTTAGTCTTCTAAATATTTAAGGAGTAAGACCATGTCAGAAAAACAATATGATTTAGTCGTCCTTGGTGGAGGAACTGCTGGTT
Organism: Staphylococcus sp. HMSC06C11; assembly: GCF_001808345.1. Classification (NCBI taxonomy): domain Bacteria; kingdom Bacillati; phylum Bacillota; class Bacilli; order Caryophanales; family Staphylococcaceae; genus Staphylococcus; species Staphylococcus sp. HMSC06C11. Next base: position 259,654 of record NZ_KV793038.1, on the reverse strand, counting down.
ATGTAGCTGCTATCAGAGCTTCGCAATTAGGTAAGAAAGTAGCAATAGTTGAAAAATCTTTATTAGGTGGCACATGTTTACATAAAGGGTGTATACCTACTAAATCTTTATTAAAATCTGCTGAAATACATCATACTATTAAAAATGCTAGTACTTTTGGTATTGATGTAAGTAATTTTAATGTTAATTTTGAAAATATTTTAAAACGTAAAAATGATATTGTGAATCAAATGCATACAGGTGTAAACCAGTTAATGCAACACCATCACATAGATATATATAATGGAACTGGTAGAATATTAGGAACATCTATATTTTCACCTCAAAGTGGTACGATTTCAGCGGAATACGAAGATGGTGAGTCTGATTTAATACCAAATCAATTTGTATTAATTGCTACTGGCTCTACACCGAAATCATTACCATTTATTGAATTTGATCATGAACGTATTTTATCAAGTGACGATATCCTTTCAATTGAGTCTTTACCAGAACATTTGGCGATTATAGGTGGTGGTGTCATCGGATTAGAATTTGCTTCACTAATGAATGACCTAGGAACTTCAGTTACTGTTATCGAAGCAAATGACCGTATTTTACCAACTGAAAGTACTCAAATCGCTTCATCATTAAAAAAAGAATTATCTCATAGAGGTGTAACTTTCTACGAGAATATCCAATTAGATGAAAATAGTATTAAAAAAGATGATGATAGTGTTACAATTTATTTTGAAAATAATGCAATTAAAGTAGATAAAGTTTTAATATCTGTTGGTAGAACACCAAATACACAAGATATTGGTCTTAATAATACAAAAATCAAAACAAATAAAGCAGGACATATTATCACTAATGAATATCAACAAACTGAAGATAAGCATATTTATGCTGCAGGAGATTGCATAGGTAAACTTCAGCTTGCTCATGTAGGTTCAAAAGAAGGTTTAGTTGCAGTTGAACACATGTTTGATGGGCGTCCTATACCCGTTAATTATGACCTGGTACCAAAATGTGTTTACACATATCCAGAAATCGCTTCAATTGGTAAAAATATTGAAGAAGCCAAAGCTCAAAACATTAAAGCGCGTGCTTATAAAGTATCATTTAAAGCAATTGGGAAAGCGATGATTGATGATATTGGTGAGCAAAATGGTTTTTGCGAAGTGATTATTAATAAAGAAAATGATGAAATCATTGGTCTTAACATGATTGGACCTCATGTAACTGAATTGATTAATGAAGTTTCATTATTGCAATTTATGAATGGCTCATCTTTAGAACTTGGATTAACTACCCATGCTCATCCATCTTTATCTGAAGTTTTGATGGAATTAGGATTAAAAGTTGAAGGTAGAGCGATTCACGTATAGTAGGAGGTAAAATAATGATTGATTATAAGTCAGCAGGCCTTACTGAAGAAGACCTCAAGATGATGTATAAATGGATGGACTTAGGAAGAAAGGTAGACGAGAGATTATGGCTTCTTAACCGCGCAGGTAAAATTCCTTTCGTTGTAAGTGGTCAAGGACAGGAAGCCACTCAAATTGGTATGGCATACGCTATGGAAGAAGGGGATATTTCTTCTCCATATTATCGTGACTTAGCATTTGTTACATATATGGGTATAACACCCTTAGACACGATGTCATCTGCTTTCGGTAAAAGAGATGATATCAATTCCGGCGGTAAACAGATGCCATCTCACTTTAGTCATAAAGATAAAGGCATCTTATCTCAGAGTTCTCCAGTAGCAACTCAGATTCCGCATTCAGTAGGTGCTGCCCTTGCATTAAAAATGGATAATAAACAAAATATAGCTACCGCAACTGTTGGGGAAGGAAGTTCAAATCAAGGCGACTTCCATGAAGGTCTTAACTTTGCAGGTGTGCACGATTTACCTTTTGTCTGCGTGATTATTAATAATAAATATGCTATATCAGTACCAGATTCATTACAATACGCTGCTGAAAAACTCTCTGATCGTGCTTTAGGTTATGGTATGTATGGTGAACAAGTAGATGGAAATGATCCTATTGCTGTTTATAAAGCTATGAAAGAAGCACGAAATCGTGCTTTAAATGGAGAAGGCGCTACTTTAATAGAAGCTGTTACTTCTCGAATGACACCACATTCTTCAGATGACGATGATAAATATCGTACTCAAGAAGAACGTGATAGTCTTAAAGAAGGAGACTGTAATATTAAATTTAAATCCTTCTTACTTGAAAATGAGATTATAGATGAACAATGGCTTTCTGATTTAGAACAAGAACACAAAGAATTAATTAATAAAGCGACGAAGGCCGCTGAAGAGGCTCCATATCCTTCAATCGAAGAAGCATATGCACACGTTTATGATGAAGGAGGCCAAGAAAATGACTAAATTATCCTATTTAGAAGCAATTCGCCAAGCTCATGATTTAGCACTTGAAAAAAATAAAAATACTTTCATCTTAGGTGAAGATGTAGGTAAAAAGGGTGGCGTATTTGGCGTTACACAAGGCTTACAAGAAAAATATGGAAAAGAACGTGTAATTGATACCCCACTTGCAGAGTCAAATATTATAGGAACAGCAATAGGCGCAGCAATGATGGGTAAACGTCCTATCGCAGAAATTCAATTCGCGGATTTCATTCTACCAGCGACTAATCAAATAATAAGTGAAGCTGCTAAGATGAGATACCGTTCTAACAATGATTGGGGCTGTCCTATAACTATTAGAGCACCTTTTGGTGGAGGTGTTCATGGTGGTTTGTATCACTCACAAAGTATTGAAAGCATTTTCGCTTCAACCCCAGGATTAAAAATAGTAATTCCTTCTTCACCTTATGATGCAAAAGGATTATTATTATCATCAATTGAATCTAATGATCCAGTTTTATTCTTTGAACACAAAAAAGCTTATCGATTTTTAAAAGAAGAAGTTCCAGAAGATTACTATACAGTACCTTTAGGAAAAGCAGATGTAAAAAGAGAAGGCAATGATATCACTGTTTTCACTTATGGTTTAATGGTTAATTATTGTTTACAAGCAGCTGATATTTTAGCTGAAGACGGTATTAATGTTGAAGTTGTAGACTTAAGAACGGTATATCCATTAGATAAAGAAACTATTATTGATCGTGCTAAACAAACCGGCAAGGTTTTACTCGTTACAGAAGATAATTTAGAAGGTAGCGTTATGTCAGAGGTTTCGGCAATTATAGCAGAACATTGCTTATTTGAACTAGATGCACCGATTATGCGTTTAGCTGCACCCGACGTTCCATCTATGCCATTTTCACCTGTCTTAGAAAATGAAATAATGATGAGTCCTGAAAAGATACGAGAAAAAATGCGCGAATTAGCGGAATTCTAAGGAGGGTATCAATTGGAAATTAAAATGCCTAAATTAGGTGAAAGTGTTCATGAAGGTACAATAGAACAATGGTTAGTTGCTGTAGGCGATGAAGTAGGAGAATATGAACCTTTATGTGAAGTAATTACAGATAAAGTTACCGCTGAAGTACCTTCTACAGTTTCAGGTAAAGTTACCGAACTTATAGTTAATGAAGGAGAAACAGTAAGCGTTGATGCAGTAATTTGTAAAATCGATACAGGAGAAGAAAGAGATGATATAGATAGTGAGACAGAAGCAAATCATTCTTATGAAGAACAATCTTCTAGTCATAAAAAAAATTTGTCTCAATCGGAAATAAATGAAAATACTAATGATTCATCTTTACAACCTAAAAATAATGGTCGTTTTTCACCTGTTGTCTTCAAATTAGCTTCTGAAAACAACATCGATTTAACTCAAGTAGTGGGTACAGGTTTCAGTGGACGTGTCACTAAAAAAGATATTGAAAAAGTAATTAATAATCCTGAAATGATTGAAAATACAACTAGCAATTCCACTAGTAATCAGAGTCAAAACAACCAATCATCTCAACAAACTTTACAATCTCAAAGTCAATCTGAGTCCGATATAACATACAATCAAGGAAGTACAATTCCTGTTAAAGGGGTTCGTAAAGCAATTGCTCAAAATATGGTGACAAGTGTTACTGAAATTCCTCATGGTTGGATGATGATAGAAGCTGATGCAACGAATTTAGTTAAAACAAGAAATCATCACAAAAACACATTTAAACAAAACGAAGGTTATAATCTGACATTCTTTGCATTCTTTGTAAAAGCTGTAGCTGATGCCTTGAAAGCACATCCTTTACTAAATAGCACATGGCAAGGTGATGAAATAGTTATTCATAAAGATATTAATATTTCAATTGCTGTAGCTGATAAAGATAAATTATATGTGCCGGTCATTAAACATGCTGATGAAAAATCTATCAAGGGTATTGCTAGAGAAATCAATGACTTAGCTACAAAAGCTCGCAATGGCCAACTTACTCAAGCAGATATGGAGGGTGGCACATTTACAGTAAATAATACTGGTTCATTTGGCTCAGTGTCTTCAATGGGAATTATTAACCATCCTCAAGCCGCAATATTACAAGTGGAATCTGTGGTTAAAAAGCCTGTTGTTATAGATGATATGATTGCAATTAGAAGTATGGTTAATTTATGTATTTCGATCGATCATCGTATCCTTGACGGACTACAAACAGGTCAATTTATGAATCATATTAAAAAACGTATTGAACAATATTCTATTGAGAATACAAATATCTATTAAGATTTCAATCTCACATATCCATATATTACTGTCGACAACTTCATTGATATTGTCGACAGTTTATTTTATTTGAAAATGAGTGAGAATACTTAATCAAGCTTGTTGAACAATATACTTTTAATTAGTAGAATAAAAGAAGTTAAAATTAACAATGAAATGAAAGGTGACCTAATATGGATTTAAATTTCGATTTATATATGAACGGGGTTGTTGAACAAGCACGTAATGAAATTGAAGAAGCAGGTTATGAACAATTAACAACTGCTGATGAAGTAGATAGTGTTTTAAAACAAGATGGCACTTCTTTAGTTATGGTCAATTCAGTTTGTGGTTGTGCTGGTGGTATTGCACGTCCAGCAGCCTCTCACGCATTACACTATGATAAATTACCAGATCGACTAGTCACAGTTTTTGCTGGACAAGATAAAGAAGCAACTCAACAAGCAAGAGATTATTTTGAAGGATATGCACCTTCAAGTCCTTCTTTTGCATTAATTAAAGACGGTAAAATTACTGAAATGATAGAACGTTATCAAATTGAAGGTCATGATGTTATGGATGTAATCAACCAATTACAAGGCTTATTCGAAAAATATTGTGAAGAAAGATAAGAGGCCTAAAACACATGTTAAAGTTAAATCCTTATAAGATTGGATTTAGAACTCTCAAAACTGCAGTAGGAATGACGCTAGGAGTTATAATTTGTAAGTTACTAGGTTTAGATAATTATGCTTCTAGTGCGATTTTAGTCGTATTATGTATCAAGCATACTAAAATGCATTCTGTACAAGCTATTGTTTCACGCCTAGTCTCATGTTTATTAATTTTGTTTTTAGGCTCAGCTATTTTTAGTTTATTAGGTCAACATGCATTAGTTTTAGGTTTAATTGTCCTTTTATTTATTCCTTTAACAGTTGTTCTCAATGCTCAAGAAGGCGTAATAACGAGTTGCGTCATTTTATTACATGTTTTTAATGCTAAAGAAATTAATGGGCACTTGATGATTAATGAAATACTACTTTTAACAGTAGGTTTAGGTATTGCCTTTATTATGAATCTCATGATGCCAAGTTTAGACAAAAATTTAAAACGTTATAAAAATGATATTGAACATCAAATTACAGATATTTTCACTATTTTTAGTCATGCTTGTACAATGCGCAAAGATCAACTAGATATTAAATTCGACGCACTACTATTGAACATCAAGAAAGCAAAGTCCTTAGCTTTTAGGGATGTTAAAAATCATTTTGTCAGAAATGAAAACTCCTACTATCACTACTTTGATATGAGAGAAGAACAAGTAGAGTTATTAAAAAGAATGACGCATCTTATAGAGAGTATTTCTACTGATGACCCTATCCTTGAAAAAATATCTCAATTAATGTCAGAAATAGGCAGCAACGTTAATAGTAACGATTATACAGCATTGCGACTTCACTCACTTTATGAGATTCGACTATCCTTAGATCAATTACCGTTACCAACTACACATCAAGCATTAAATTCACGAGCAAATGTTATACAGATATTAAATGAATTAGAAGAATACTTAAATATCAAATCACAATTTGGTTCGTTAAAATTGCATAGTGAAATATGAAAAATAACCGTTACATTAAACTTATTTTGAAAAAAGTTCGATGTAACGGTTTATTTATTAGTTCATAACTGGTGCCAAACTTGTAAGTAGTAATGCAAGTACTACGGCTACAAGCATAACAATAATAATGATACGTAAAACTTTATTATTCAATTCTTAATTCCTCCGTATATTTATATAAATCGTTTAACAACGACTTAAATACGTCTATATATCGTAACCTTATATGATTTAATTCTAAAAAGCAATCAATTTATTTTTGATAAACTTGAAAGTCAGTTAAAATATATTTATATACGAAAGGGGACTTGCAATCATGATTAACAAAGAACGTATATTGAATACTTTTCTAGAGTTAGCAAAAATTAATTCAGAAACAGGTTATGAACAAACTATTCAACCTATACTTAAAGAAAAATTTGAAAATCTAGGGCTAATCGTCAAGGAGGATAACGCTTCAGAACAAGAAGGATTAGGCGCTAACAACCTAATATGCACTTTACCTAGTAATTTATCAAACAAACAGATACCAAAGCTTTATTTCACTAGTCATATGGATACAGTAGTGCCTGGTGTAAATATACGACCTCAAGTGAAGGACGATGGTTACATTTACTCTGATGGTACAACTATTCTAGGCGCAGATGATAAAGCAGGCTTAGCTGCTATACTCGAAACAATCGAACAGATAAATGAGCATAATTTACCTCATGGACAAATTCAATTTGTCATTACAGTTGGTGAAGAATCAGGTTTATTGGGAGCTAAGGCATTAAATACGCAATTACTAGATGCAGACTTTGGCTATGCCGTTGATGCAAGTAAAGAGGTAGGTACAACTGTTGTCGGTGCCCCTACACAAATGAAGATTTATACTACCATTAAAGGTAAAACGGCTCACGCGAGTACCCCAACTAAAGGTATTAGTGCTATTAATATCGCCGCTAAAGCGATTAGTAGAATGAATTTAGGCCAAATCGATGATTTAACAACTGCAAATATTGGTAAATTCCATGGTGGCTCTGCAACAAATATTGTTGCTGATGAAGTTGTTCTTGAAGCTGAAGCACGATCTCACAATGACCAAAGTATTGAAGTACAAGTTCAACATATGAAAGATACCTTTGAGAGCACTGCTAAAGAATTTGGTGGTGAAGCTCATGTAGAAATAGAAACAAGTTATCCAGGATTTAAGGTGGAAGATCATGAAGACGTGACAAAATATGCAATAGCAAGTGCAGTTGCTTTAGGACTTAATGGTGATACTTGTATTGCTGGCGGTGGTTCTGATGGAAATATAATGAATAGATATGGAATTCCTTCAGTTATTTTAGGAGTAGGTTATGAAAACATCCACACAACATCTGAACGTATCGCTACTAAAGATTTATGTATGTTAGCAAGTCAAATTTTAAAAATTATAGAACTTGTTAGCGAATAATACAGTCTTTTAGTAATTGTTAATATGCGTTTTATGTTACAATATTATTGAAAATTTTGAACAAGAGAGGTAAGTAATATGACACAACAAATAGGAGTAGTAGGTTTAGCTGTAATGGGTAAAAACCTTGCTTGGAACATTGAATCTCGAGGATATAGTGTTTCAGTATATAACCGCTCAAGACAAAAAACAGATGAAATGATTGAAGAATCACAAGGTAAACAAATTCACCCAACTTACTCTTTAGAAGAATTTGTTAATTCACTCGAAAAGCCCCGTAAAATTTTACTAATGGTCAAAGCTGGACCTGCTACTGATGCAACAATTGATGGCTTATTACCTTTACTAGATGATGATGATATATTAATCGACGGAGGCAACACAAACTATCAAGACACAATCCGTCGTAATAAAGCACTTGCTGAAAGTGGCGTTAATTTCATCGGAATGGGAGTGTCTGGTGGAGAAGTAGGTGCATTAACTGGACCTTCATTAATGCCAGGTGGCCAAGAAGACGCATATAATAAAGTAAGTGATATTCTTGATGCAATCGCTGCAAAAGCTAAAGATGGTGCATCATGTGTGACTTATATTGGGCCAAATGGCGCAGGACATTACGTCAAAATGGTTCATAATGGAATTGAATATGCTGACATGCAACTTATCGCAGAGAGCTACGCGATGATGAAAGACTTATTAGGAATGTCTCATGAAGAAATTTCTAATACCTTTAAAGAATGGAATGCTGGTGAATTAGAAAGTTATCTAATCGAAATCACTGGTGATATTTTCACAAAATTAGACGATGATAAGGAAGCACTAGTTGAAAAAATTCTTGATACTGCAGGGCAAAAAGGTACTGGTAAGTGGACTTCAATCAATGCACTTGAATTAGGTATACCGTTGACAATTATTACAGAATCAGTATTTGCGCGTTTTATTTCATCAATTAAACAAGAACGTGTTAATGCTTCTAAAACATTGAATGGTCCTAAAGCTTCTTTTGAAGGTAATAAAGAAGAATTCTTAGAAAAGATTCGCAAAGCATTATATATGAGTAAAATTTGTTCATATGCACAAGGTTTTGCTCAAATGCGTAAAGCAAGTGAAGATCATGAATGGAATTTAAAACTGGGCGAATTAGCTATGATATGGAGAGAGGGTTGTATCATTCGCGCTCAATTCTTACAAAAAATTAAAGATGCTTATGATAATAACTCAGAATTACAAAACTTATTACTAGATCCTTACTTCAAAAATATTGTAACTGAATATCAAGATGCACTACGTGATGTTGTTGCAACAGGTGTTCAAAATGGTGTTCCTACACCTGGTTTCTCAGCAAGTATTAACTACTACGATAGTTATCGTTCAGAAGACTTACCTGCAAATTTAATTCAAGCTCAACGTGACTACTTCGGTGCACATACTTATGAACGTAAAGATCGTGAAGGTGTATTCCACACACAATGGGTTGAAGAATAATTATCAATATTGAATAAATAAAGATACTAGCCTCACTCAAAACTTTAATTTTATGGAGTGAGGCTCTATTTACAATATCTATGCAAGCGCTTGCATAAATGCACACAAAGAATTATAAAATTGTTAAACTACAAATGTATATTAAAAGAGAGTATCAATCCAACACACTTTATAGAGAGACAAACGACAATAACGAATGAGGAGTGAACCAAATGAACAGAAAATGGTGGAAAGAAGCAGTAGCTTACCAAGTGTATCCTAGGAGTTTCAATGATAGTAACAATGATGGTATCGGTGATTTGCCTGGTGTTATCGAAAAATTAGATTACCTTAAAGATTTAGGTATCGACGTGATTTGGTTAAGCCCGATGTATCAATCTCCTAATGATGATAATGGTTATGATATTAGTGACTATAGAGCTATCATGGACGAATTTGGCACCATGGAAGATTTTGATCGTTTACTTAAAGAAGTCCATCATAAAGGTATGAAATTAATCTTAGATTTAGTTGTAAATCATACATCAGATGAACATCCGTGGTTTATAGAGTCTAAATCAAGTAAGGATAACCCTAAAAGAGAGTGGTACATTTGGAAAGATCCTAAAGAGGATGGTTCTGAGCCTAACAATTGGGAGAGTATCTTCAATGGATCAGCTTGGGAATATGATGAATTAACAAACCAATACTATTTCCACTTATTTAGTAAAAAACAACCCGACTTGAATTGGGATAATTCAGAAGTACGCAATGCTGTATTTGAAATGATGAACTGGTGGTTTGATAAAGGTATTGATGGCTTTAGAGTTGATGCAATCACTCATATCAAAAAGACATTTGAAGCTGGAGATTTACCTTTGCCAGAGGGAAAATCATATGCGCCAGCCTTTGATGTTGATATGAATCAACCTGGTATCCAACCATGGCTTCAAGAAATGAAGGATAAATCACTAAGTCAATACGATATTATGACAGTAGGTGAAGCTAATGGTGTAAACCCTGATAACGCTAAAGAATGGGTTGGCGAAGAAGAAGGCAAATTTAATATGATTTTTCAATTCGAACACTTAGGTTTATGGAGTACAGGAGATTCAAAATTTGATGTAAAATCTTACAAAACTATTTTAAATCGTTGGCAAAAAAGCTTAGAAGATGTTGGTTGGAATGCATTATTTATCGAAAACCATGACCAACCACGTCGTGTATCAACATGGGGAGATGACAAACAGTATTGGTACGAATCTGCTACAAGTCATGCTGTAACATACTTTTTACAGCAAGGCACACCATTTATATATCAAGGTCAAGAAATAGGTATGACTAATTACCCATTTGATAGTATAGAAACGTTCAATGACGTTGCAGTAAAAAACGAATACAACATCGTTAAAGCTCAAGGTGGCGATGTTAATGCACTTTTAAATAAATATAAAATGGAGAATCGTGATAATTCAAGAACACCTATGCAATGGGATCAATCAACTAACGGAGGTTTTACCAATGGCACACCGTGGTTCCCGGTCAATCCTAACTATAAAACAATCAATGTTGAACAACAAATCCATGATCCTCAATCAATACTACAATTCTATAAAGATTTAATTCAATTAAAAAAATCTGATGAAATATACACATATGGACAGTTTAATTTAGTAGATGAAGACAATCCTAATCTCTTTGCATACACTCGTACACTGAATAACAAGAAAATACTTGTTGTAGGAAATCTTACTGATCAAGTTTCAAAACTCAATGTCCCTTATCTCATTGAAAATGAACAGCAAGTCATGCTTCACAACTATAGTAGCCATGTTATAGACTTTGACAAAATACAGCCATATGAAGCGTTTGTCATTAAAGTCTAAACACCACGTGAGAAGACGAGCAACAACAGTCTTCCACATAAAGAAAAGGTAAAGTGATGTATTATTCAAAGTTTACATCACTTTACCTTTTATCATTTTCAAATTTAATCTAGTTCATCAAAATCGTAAGCTTCTTGTTTAATAGGCAACCATAATTGTATTTTAGTGAATGGGTCGTCAAATGAAATATCGAATGGATAAACCTCAACATACAAACTATTTCGTTCATAAGGTAACGTGAGTTGTAAGCTCGATTCAATATAGTACCACGCTTCATTCGTAGCGTAATCAATTTCGCCTTGTAAATTAAATGTCGCATAGTGCCGTCCTGGTAAGAATCTACTTTCTAAGTGAGCTGGATAACGTTCGCTAGGAACACCAACGAAAAGTTCTAAACCTTGGTCAAGCGGACAACTAACGACAAATAATTCATATGGACTCACATCATTATATCGTCTAAGTTCTTTAATAAGGCCCTCAACCAATAAATCCTCTAAAAAATCAGGGACATTAAAAGGATTAGATAAGTACTTAGTAGGGATGAACCTAGAGTATCCAACAAGTGAAATATCCTCTGTTTCTTGAAGCCTGTATGTATACGGAGCTCTTTCTGTCGTTGACAATTTTATATATAATCTTTCTTGAAATTTAAGTTCATCTTTTTTTGTTGAGGCTTGGATAGGTGAAATGCCATGAAAATCACTAAAGTCATTAGCAAATTCATTAGAATTAGCATATCTATACTTTTTAGCTACATCCATTAAACGACTTGCGCCGTGCATGACGTCTGTTGCTGCAATCGTCATTCTACGAGCGCGAGCATATTGTTCTGGCGATTGACCAACAATCATTTTGAATGATTGTTCCAAATGATATGGCGAAAGACCAACGTAATCACTGAGTTCTTGCAAATTAAAAGGCTCTAATAGACGATCTTCAATGTATACGATTGCCTGTTGTATTTGCTTGATAACGTCCAAAACTTTCACTCCAATTACTTTGAATCATAATCATTATTGTACATTATTTTCGCCTAAGATACATCTGAAAGCCCTAGTATTTTAAAATTAAAATCAAAAAAGTGAACAACAACGGACTTGAAGGTATAGCTTGCTAAGTATTCATTAGATAAGAACACCTTATGTGCAATACTATAAATAAGTTCGCCATCATTCACTTAAATTTAAATTACTTTCTAAACAATCATTAAAAATCTATTACGTTATCACAGTAAATTAATGAATATCGTCCCACCAGTGATTTCCATCACGACTTAATAATAAATCACTTTCAAGAGGGCCATTAGTACCCGCTTCATAGTTAGGGAAGCATGGTTCAACCATAGTCCACTCATCTTGAATAGCGTCTACAAATTTCCAAGTTGATTTCAATTCTTCCCAATGCGTAAAGTTAGTAGCATCACCTTTAAGACAATCAAATAACAAGTTCTCATATGCATCAACCGTATTCATTTTATCTTGTGCACTCATAGCATAAGATAATTGAACTGGTTCAGTATCGATGCCTTGAATATTTTTCTTAGCGTTTAAATGTAACGAAACGCCTTCATTAGGTTGAATATTAATGACTAGTAAATTAGAATCTAATAATTTATCTGTTTCATAATACAAGTTCATAGGAACCTCTTTAAATTCAACAACAACTTGAATCGATTTCGATTTCATGCGTTTACCAGTTCTAATGTAGAAAGGGACACCAGCCCATCTAAAGTTATCAATTGTTAATTTTCCTGATACAAATGTAGGTGTATTAGAATCCTCGGCCACACGATCTTCTTCACGATAAGACTTAACTTCTTTACCTTCTATAGTTCCTTTACCATATTGACCTCGTACGAAGTTCTTTCTAACTTCTTCAGGTTTAAATTGACGTAATGATTTAAGAACTTTAACTTTTTCAGCACGAATGTCTTCACTGTTCAAGCTAATAGGTGCTTCCATCGCTAATAAGGCAACCATTTGTAGCATGTGATTTTGCACCATATCTTTTAAAGCACCGCTTGATTCATAATAACCACCACGATCTTCAACACCTAAAATTTCTGAAGACGTTACTTGAATATTAGAAATGTATTTGTTGTTCCATAGGGGTTCGAACATGGCATTCGCAAAGCGTAGTACTTCAATGTTTTGCACCATATCTTTACCTAAATAATGATCAATACGATAAATTTCTTCTTCTTTAAATGAACGTCTAATTTGGTTATTTAATGATTCTGCTGATTTTAAATCACTACCAAATGGTTTCTCAATCACTAATCGTTTAAAACCTTTTGTATTAGTAAGGCCAGATGATTTTAAGAAATCAGAGATAACTCCAAAGAATTGAGGTGCCATCGCTAAATAGAATAAACGATTACCTTGTAAACCTAATTCTTTATCCAATTGATTGCTAAATTGTAGTAAGGATTCATAACTTCTTTCATCACTTACATCCGTCTTATGATAGAAGACATGATTCATAAATTCATCAATTCTATTCGTGTCTTTAACATGTTTCTGAATTGATGATTTAACTTGATCACGAAACTCCTCATTTGAATAATCACGACGACCTATACCAATGATAGCAATATGCTCATCTAAATTATCTTGTTGGAACAAATGAAATATAGAAGGGAATAGCTTTCTGTGACTAAGGTCACCAGTGGCACCGAATATTGTTATTAAACAAGGGATGTGTTTACTTTTAGTACTCAAGATCAAAACCTCAATTCTTAAATAGATATATGATGAATATCAATTGACTCACCGATTTATATTAGTATCAATGCTTTCATTTTTAATAAATATATCATTATACTAGATTATTATATTATATGATAATCATTACTTATGGTCATCAAATATGCTTGAAATTAAGCACAATTTATTTTTTTCGAAAATGATTATTCCAATAGCACTAACACTATGAAGTACATTGTTTTAATGTTAACAAAATCATATCATGATTATATCCTATTTAACCATATATCTTTACCATACAAATACATATAAGTGATTAGCAAGTATAAGGATTAAACACAATGTATTGATTATATTTTATTTCTTCATATAGAAAATATGATGACATATGATAGAATATATGAAAGAAAAGGAGGATCATGCATGGAAGTTACATTTTTCGGTACGAGTGCAGGATTACCGACTAAAGAGAGAAACACACAATCCATCGCTTTAAATTTAGAACCATATTCAAATTCAGTATGGTTATTTGACGTTGGCGAGGGAACGCAACACCAAATCCTACATCATTCAATAAAGTTAGGAAAAGTTGATCACATCTTTATTACTCATATGCATGGCGATCATATATTTGGTCTTCCTGGATTACTTACAAGTCGCTCCTTCCAAGGCGGAGAAAATAAACCTTTAACTCTAATTGGTCCTAAAGGAATTCAAAATTATATTGAAACGTCTTTAAAGTTATCGGAATCACATCTTAATTACCCAATTACATATATTGAAATTAATCAACAATTTACATATCATCATGAGGGTTTTACGGTACAAGCAGAAGTGTTAAATCATGGTATTACATCTTATGGCTATCGTATAGAAGCACCAACCACACCAGGAACAATTAATGTGGAAGCTCTAAAAGCCATTGGGTTAGAACCTGGTCCAAAATATCAAGAAGTAAAAATACAAGATACATTTGAACATAATGGTTTGATATACCAATCTGATGACTTTAAAGGAGAAGCGAAACCTGGCCCAATCATTGCTATATTTGGAGATACGAAACCTTGTGATAATGAATATGTATTAGCTAAAAATGCAGATGTCATGGTACACGAAGCTACTTATATAGAAGGGGAAAAGACACTTGCCAACAATTATCATCACAGCCACATAGATGATGTTTTTCAATTGATTAAGAACGCTAATGTTGGTAAAAGTCTTATTACTCATATTAGCAATCGATACAACTTAGAAGATGTAGAATCTATTTATAAAGAAATTAACAATCAATCTCAGATTCCACAATTTTATTTCGTTAAAGATTTCGAGACATATAAAATATAAAAAACGCTTTTTTCCTTACCCTTTAAGCCGGGAAAGGGAAAAAGCGTTTTAGCTTATTTATTCAGATTCTTTATTTGATAATTCTACACTACGATTAACAGCAGAACTTAAACAGTCTTCAAACATTGATACAATATCGTATTGAGATAGGGCATCTAAGCCTGCTTGAGTAGTTCCACCTTTAGAAGTAATATTCTTCCTTAATTGTTCCATACTTAAATCAGAGCGTTCTATCATCTTGCTTGTCCCGATAATTAAATTACGAATAGATTCTTCTACTTGATCTCTTTCTAATCCTAGTTCAGTACCTGCCTTTACATACTGCTCAAATACATGATATAAAAATGCAGGACCACTACCTGTAATCGCAGTCACTTGATGTAAATGATCTTCAGAAACCTCTATAACCGATCCAAATGCGTTAATTAATTCATTAACTTCATCTTTAGATTTAGGTCCAAAATTATTTGAAAAGCTAATTCCTGTTACAGAATGTCCCACTTGCGCATTAGTATTTGGCATAATACGTGCTAATGGGTTATTCGTATCTAATAGCTGTCTAATATAATCAATCGATAGGCCAGCCATAATAGAAATAAAGCGATTATCATCAGTAATATCATCTTTAATTCTTTCTGCTAATGCTTCAAAATCATGTGGCTTCGTTCCAAGAAAAACGTAGTCAGCATTTTTCAATAATTCTTTATCGTCATAACTATAATTAACTCCCAATCTTTCCGCGAAATCTTTCAGAGCTTGTTCATTTGATTTATTTGTTAAATAAATGTCATTGGGATCTAAATTATTAGAATTAATAATTCCTGTAAAAATAGCTTGTGCCATATTACCTGCACCATAGAATACAAGTTTCATTTTAACCACATCACCTTCATCTCTTTTGATTAATCATTTATATTGCCTTAAGATTATAAATACATAGTAACACATATCTATAAGAAGTAATATAACTCGTATAAACGCATGATATTACTTCATTTTCCTTATAAAATGCATTGTTAGTACAAAAAGGATGTTAAATATGATAGGACAACATTATATCGTGACAGGAGGAACAAGTGGTCTTGGATTATCCCTCGTTCACCAACTTCTTAAAAGAGGCGCTCATGTCACTGTTTTAGCTAGAAACATTTCTAAATTTAATCAAATTGATTTCAGAAGTCATTCTAAAAATATAAATGTCATTCAATGTGACTTACAACAACGAGAAGATATTTACCAACTCTCAGAAAAAATAAAAGCGCCAGTCAATGGTTTCATATACAGTTCAGGTTTAGGTTATTTTAAATCCATTAATAACCATACTTTAGACGAAGTCATTGAAACATATGACGTTAATCTCGTAAGTTTTAATTTAATGTACCAAATTCTACGACCAAAGTTAGTAAAACATGCACATATTATCGGCATTTCAAGTCAAGCGGCCTTTGTTACGCAAGCTAACGCGGCACACTATGGCGCTTCAAAAGCTGCATTGACTGCCGTTCTTAACGCATTGAGATTAGAAGAACCTGAATTTCATATTATGGCAGTACATCCTGGACCTATCGATACACCATTTCATAAAAAGGCAGACCCGTCACTTGCTTTTTTTAATAAATATAAACTTATAATGATTGATGCTGAGCAACTTGCCGAGCGCATCATTTTAGGAATTTTAAAGAATAAAAAAGAAATCAATCAACCTGGGTGGATGCATAATATTTTAAAATTATATCACCTTGCACCGAGAACACTGGAAAATTGTTTACCGAATTTATTTAAAAACAAAGAATAGTGATTAATTATGAAGCAGGCTTGCTATAAGTCCTTTTAAAAGGGTGGGCTAAAAATGATATGTAGCATTGATGGTATTATTAATAAAGCAATCGCTAATTCTAAACGACTACCAATTAATAGAAGTTTTACTTTAGAATATTTAGTTGGAACTGAATTTTATAACACGCTCAGTGATGCTGAAATTGAATATATTGAGGCAAAGTTTCATCAACTTGTAATCCAACAGCAGATTCTTGGAATAGAAGTGAATGTAAAAACGACACAAAAGACCCATGTTTACATCAAACAATTTTAATGACCGAAACTTATTTTGAGATGGGTGGCTTTTATTAAGAATGTTTATTGGTTTCAAGAAATCTATAATGAGACTACTCATACTACTCTCGCTTCAGAGTAAGCAAAAAAAGCTTTAAGACCATTTCAGTAAGTTGAAATCATCTTAAAGCTTTTATATTTTAAACTCTCTTATACATTATTTTAGATGTTGAGTATATTCTAAATTCTTCACACGTTCACGCGCAGATTTAATTTGATCTAAACTTACATCCTTATAATAGTTACGCACATTTTCTTCTAATTGTTCTACACTACTTGCGCCGACGATGATTGAACCAAGAGCATCATGAGAAGTTAAATATTTAAATGAAAGGGCACTTAAATTACTTTCAATTTCTTTAACTGATGCAATGGTTTCACCTAACTCATCACGAGTATATTCAAAAATACCATCTTTAAACTTTTTATCTAATGCGTCGACACTATTAGAGGTTAATAATCCCTTAAACACTGGTCCACGCGCTAACACTTTAACTTGTTGCTCATGAATAGTATCTAAAAGACTTTCAGGTCTATTATCTATTAAATTAAATTGAGACATTAAAGTTTCGATTTGACTATGTTTTAAATAGTAATCAATAACGTTTGGACGGATGGATGAAATACCATAAGCTCTAATAATACCTTCTTGTTTTAATTCATCAAAAGCACCGATAGTTTCATCTAGTGGATCATCAATTGTTCCACCATGCAATTGATATAAATCTAAACGGTCTAGTCCTAAACGTTTTAAAGATCCTTTCACACCTTCTTTAATGTGTTTCTTAGAGGGATCCCATGTTACGTTTCCATCGTCAGTTAGTCGATTGCCGACTTTCGTACCGATTACGATGTCATCACGATTTTGATATTTCTTTAAAGCTTTTCCTACAATTTCCTCATTAATTCCTTGATCATACATATCTGCAGTATCAAAATATGTAATACCCTGTTCGATTGCACTTTCAATGATAGGTTGCGCTTTATTAAAATCTGTACCTAAACTCATGCAACCCAAACCAAGTTCAGAAATTTCGATGCCACTTTTTAAAATATTTTTTTGCATGTCCATTCTCCTTTCGATACACTTTAACTGACGCATTCAGTTTATCAATTTATAAATATAAATAAAAGGGACGTGTTTACATATGAGATTAAACGAAAAAACTATTGACCGCACAGTCATTTACAATGGAAAAATTATTGACCTAGAACTACATGATGTTGAATTACCCGACGGCAGTACATCTAAACGTGAATTAGTTTATCATAATGGTGCCGTAGCAGTGTGTGCAGTAACACCTGAAGACGAAGTCCTATTAGTTAAACAATTTAGAAAGCCAGCTGAAAAACCTTTGCTTGAAATACCAGCAGGCAAACTTGAAAAAGGTGAAGAGCGTGAAGAAGCTGCGAAACGTGAATTACAAGAGGAGACAGGATATATTGCTTCAAATCTAGAATTTGTAACAGATATGTATGGATCTCCAGGTTTTTCAAGTGAGAAATTATCAATTTATTTTACAGATCAGTTGTCTGAAGGTGAAATGAATTTAGATGATGACGAATTTGTAGAACTACATAAGGTATCTATTGAGAATGTAAAATCTATGTTAAAAAACAAGGAACTCGAGGATGCTAAAACAATTATCGCTCTACAGCACTTATTATTAAATTATAATCATTCTAAATAACTAGCGTAAACTCTTGCTTTTTATTGAGAATATTGATATTTTATTTAGTGAATCATAGATTAAATTAAAATGATTATAATTCTTAGTAGAGGAGTGAGGCTTCCGTGGAAGAACGTCTCAATCGCGTGAAGCAACAATTACAACAATCATCTTATAAATTAACTCCACAACGAGAGGCTACAGTTAGAGTTTTAATAGAGAATGAAAAAGATCATCTTAGTGCTGAAGATGTGTATTTAAAAGTGAAAGATAAAGCGCCTGAAATTGGTTTAGCTACGGTATACAGAACCTTAGAGTTGTTAGCTGAACTCAAAGTCGTTGATAAAATAAACTTTGGTGACGGAGTAGCTCGTTTCGATTTACGTAAAGAAGGGGCTAAACATTTCCATCATCATCTTGTATGCATGGAATGTGGTAAGGTAGATGAAATTGATGAAGATTTACTACCTGAAGTTGAAAATCGTGTTGAAAATGAATTTAACTTTAAAATACTTGACCATCGTTTAACTTTCCATGGCGTTTGTTCTGATTGCCAAGCGAAAGGTAAAGGCTAATTAGGGGTTTATTTTCACAAATATACTTAAAAATTCTAACGCAATCTAATAAGTTTAAAGAAGCCACCGCTTCAATAGAGGTGCTTATATGAATACAATCATTGAAGAATATTTGAATTTTATTCAAATCGAGAAGGGTTTGAGTAGTAATACCATTGGCGCTTATCGTAGGGATCTAAAAAAATATGAAGAATATCTTGAAGAAAGAAAAATTTCCCATATTGATTTCGTGGATCGTCAAGTGATTCAGGAGTGCCTAGGTCATTTAATAGATTTGGGTCAATCCTCAAAATCACTCGCACGTTTTATATCTACAATTAGAAGCTTTCATCAGTTCGCATTAAGAGAAAGATATGCAGCGAAAGATCCGACGGTGTTAATTGAAACGCCAAAATACGAAAAGAAACTACCTGACGTATTAGAGGTTCAGGAAGTTTTGGATTTATTAGAAACACCAGATTTGAGTAAGAATAATGGTTATCGTGATCGGACGATGTTAGAGCTTTTATATGCTACAGGTATGCGCGTTTCTGAAATTATTCAATTAGAAGTCGAAGATGTCAATTTAATGATGGGGTTTGTCAGAGTTTTTGGTAAAGGAAATAAAGAACGTATTGTTCCTTTAGGTGATGCTGTTATTGAGTATTTAACTACATACATTGAAACAGTTCGCCCTCAATTATTAAAACAAACTGTCACACATGTATTATTTCTTAATATGCATGGTAAACCTTTATCACGACAAGGTATATGGAAGATGATTAAACAGAATGGTTTTAAAGCGAACATTAACAAGACATTAACACCTCACACGTTAAGACATTCCTTTGCTACACATCTACTTGAAAATGGCGCTGATTTAAGGGCTGTCCAGGAAATGTTAGGCCATTCTGATATATCTACGACACAGTTATATACACATGTATCAAAATCTCAAATTCGAAAAATGTATAATCAATTTCATCCTAGAGCTTAATTGTAATTTAAAAGACCAATAAACGTAGTGATTTAATGTAGCTATCATACGTTTATTGGTCTTTTAATGTATTATAAGGCCGTTGAGTATGTGAACGACGTAATTGTCTTGCTTCTTCACGGGCTTGTATAACTTCTGTTCGATCACGTTTTATATGATGATGAACAATGTAAGGCTCTGATATTACAAATTGAGTAAAATTATAATCTTGATATACACGTTTAATAACTTTCTCAAATGATGTGTGTATAGGTAGTTTGACAGGTACAAATGCATTATGATCTTTAATAGAATTTATTTGATGTAAAATCATGCTTTGATACTCATCTATATTTAAATGTAATTGAGTTTTATCTTTTGCTTGTTTAATAACAGACAGTGACTTTTTATATGACTTTAAAGCACCTTTAATATTATCCCGGCGGTAATGATAACAAGCTGAGGCAAATAGTATCAAACTCACTACCGCGTCATTTTTAGAGAAAGAGGGATTTAATTTCCAAGCTTCTTCTAAAATATCATGACATAAAAAATAATGTTGATGCTTATGAAATTGATAATAGAAATGAATTAACGCGTCATCCATGGCAATCCACCCAAAATTTAAAAGTTATATGTATTCATGCTATAATATTTGTGTGAAATATGCACTAAAGATGCAACACGAGATTGAGGTAGATACGATGTATGAAGTGAAACTAGATGCGTTTAACGGACCATTAGACTTGTTATTGCATTTAATACAGAAATTTGAAATAGATATTTATGATATTCCCATGAAAGCTTTAACTGAGCAATATATGCAATATGTTCATGCGATGAATCAACTTGAAATTAATATTGCTAGTGAATATTTAGTCATGGCTTCTGAACTTTTAATGATTAAAAGTAAATTATTGCTACCTCAAACGAGTGTAGAAGATGACATTGAAGAAGATCCCCGTGAAGATTTAGTAGGGCGTTTAATCGAATATCAAAACTATAAAGAATATACTGAAATACTTAATGATATGAAAGATCAACGAGAACTTTATTATACGAAGTATCCTACTGATTTATCACATTTGGAAACTGATGAATCATGGGATCCAAATCAGACTATAGATTTAACAGAACTCATCGTAGCTTATCAAAGAGTTAAAAATCGAGTAGAACTCAATACTCCTAAATCTGTAGAAATTAAAAAAGAGACATTTACAATTCAACAAGCAACCGAACAAGTTACAAATCGTCTAAAAGAGCATGAATCATTTAATTTCTTTAGTTTATTTACTTTCCACGAACCAGTAGAACAAGTAGTAACACATTTTCTAGCTATATTAGAAATGTCTAAATCTGGTATCGTCAATATTAATCAAAACAATCAATTTGAGGACATCGATATCATTAGAGGAGTGAATTACAACATTGGATAACCAAGGAATATTAGAGGCTTTATTATATACTTCTGGTGATGAAGGATTAGAGCAGAAGCAATTATTGGAAATTTTGGAGTTGAATGAAAATGAACTCGACCAGTTAATCGATACCTATCAATCTCCTGGTTTGGTTATCCAAAAATTTGGTACAACATATGTTTTAACAACGAAAAAAGACGCATCGTCTTATATTGAACAGCTTATTGAACAAAAATCTAAAATGAAGTTATCTCAGGCAGCTATGGAGACACTTTCTATTATCGCTTATAATCAACCACTCACTCGTAGCGATATAGAAATGATAAGAGGGATTAATTCCGATGGCGCTGTTAAAACACTTATAGCTAGAGGTTTAGTAGAAGCTAAAGAGGTCGATCATTCTAGAAGTCATCATTTAATAACTACCGATTTATTTTTAAATGTATTTGGTATAGAAAGTCTTGAGTCATTACCAACGACTGAAGAGGATGATGCTGAAATGGATGAATTCTTTAGTAATTTAGTTAATCAAAAAGGAGATTCAAATGAGTAAAGAATTAGAGAGACTACAAAAAAGAATTGCGAATAGTGGTTATACATCACGACGCAAAGCTGAAACACTCATAACCGAAGGAAAAGTCAAAGTAAATGGACAAGTTGTGACTGAATTAGGAACAAAAGTGTCTCACTCAGACACAGTTGAAGTAGAGGGCATTAAAATAGAACAAGAAGATAAAATGTATATCTTATTTTATAAACCTACTCAAGTTATTACGAGTGTATCTGATGATCGTGGTCGTAAAGTTGTGACAGATTATTTTGAAGATATTGAAACTCGTATATATCCAGTTGGACGTTTAGATTATGATACATCAGGTGTTTTATTGTTAACAAACGACGGAGAATTCACTAACTTAATGACTCATCCACGTTATCACATTAAAAAGAAATATGTTGCTAAATTAAAAGGCTATTTAATGAGAGAACAAGTTAAAGAATTAGAACAAGGCATTGAATTAGAAGATGGTTTCACTCAACCGGCTCAGGTAAAAATAAAAAGACAAGATAAAGAGAAAAACACTACATTAGTCGAAATTACTATTAGTGAAGGTAGAAATCGTCAAGTGCGCCGTATGTTTGAATATTTTGGTCATGAAGTGAATAAATTAACACGTATTCAATTTGGTCCTTTAGACTTGAAAGGTTTAAATGCCGGAGAAGGTCGTGTGTTGACTCCTCATGAGGTGAAAACGTTAAGACATTTAGCCGAAAATGGTAAATAAACACAAAAAATATGTTTTTACCAATAAGATTGAGATTTTTTTCACATAGTTTTAACTATCAGTCACTTAATATGTTCAACCTGTGCTATAATAACAAATGAATTTGAACAGCATGTGTAGGAGGTAAAAAGTAATATGGCTAACGAAATTTTAATCGTTGATGATGAAGACAGAATCAGAAGATTGCTTAAATTATACTTAGAAAGAGAATCTTTTGAAATCCATGAAGCTAGTGATGGTAAGGAAGCTTATCAACTTGCGATGGATAATAACTATGCGTGCATTCTTTTAGATTTAATGCTACCAGAAATGGATGGTATAGAAGTCGCATCTAAACTAAGAGAACACAAAGATACACCTATTATTATGCTTACGGCAAAAGGAGAAGAAACTAACCGAGTTGAAGGTTTTGAATCCGGTGCCGATGACTATATTGTTAAGCCTTTTTCACCTAGAGAAGTTGTATTAAGAGTTAAAGCTTTATTAAGACGTACTCAATCTGCAAACTCAGAACAAAGCGAACCACATGCACGTGATATTATTGAATTCAATCATTTAGTGATTGATAATGATGCACATAGAGTACTTGCAGATAACGAGCAAGTGAATTTAACACCTAAAGAATATGAATTACTCATATATCTAGCTAAGACACCTAATAAGGTGTTCGATCGTGAACAATTACTTAAAGAAGTATGGCATTATGAATTTTATGGCGACTTGCGAACAGTAGATACACATGTAAAACGTTTAAGAGAGAAATTAAATCGTGTATCTAACGATGCAGCTCAAATGATTCAAACTGTTTGGGGTGTAGGCTATAAGTTCGAGGTCAAAGCCAGTGATGAACCGACTAAATAGCGTAGTTATAAAACTGTGGTTAACTATTATCTTAATAGTAGCGACAGTTTTAATTTTATTAAGTGTATCCTTAATTACCTTTATTCAATATTATTTTACGCAAGAAACTGAAAATTCTATTAAAGAAGATGCCAAAAGAATTAGTTCACTCGTTGAGAAATCTCACAATAAATCACTTGCTATCCAAAACAGTCAAAAACTTGTAGATGGTCCTGGTGGTTTAATCATTATGAATAATTTTAATGATAAACCACACGCATCATATAATAATACTAAAACTCAAATGCTCAATGAAATTAAAAAGAGCCCTAAATTTAAAAGAGTCTTCAATAACGGCGAATTTGAAACTCAAAACGTCACAATTAAAAATAACGGTAATACACAATCATATATACTATTAGGTTATCCAATGAAACCACAAGAAGATGCTAGTAGTAAGCATAGTGGTGTGTTTATTTATAAAGACTTAAAATCTATTGAAGATACAAATAATGCTATAACTATTATCATTTTGATTACTGCAATTATATTTATAGCAGCTAGTACAGTATTTGCATTCTTCTTATCGAACAGAATTACGAAACCCTTGAGACAATTAAAGACACAAGCACAAAAAGTTTCTGAAGGTGATTATAGTCAAATATCTTCAGTCTCTACTAAAGATGAAATTGGCGACTTATCAAGAGCTTTCAATAATATGAATTACGAGATTCAAGAACATATTGACGTTTTATCATCATCTAAAAGTATTCGTGACAGTTTATTAAACTCCATGGTCGAAGGTGTATTAGGTATAAACGATCAAAGAGTCGTTATCTTTTCTAATAAAATGGCTGATGATATCATCCATTTTATTGATGATTTTTCAAAAGAATCAATCGAACAACAAATCGAAAAAACATTTGAATCCAAAGGAACTGAATTTCTCGAAATAGAAATTAGTACGCGTTATTACGTCTTTATCACAAGTTATATCAATCGTATTCAGCCAAATGGTAGAAGTGGTATTGTAGTGATTATTCGTGATATGACAAATGAACATAATTTAGATCAAATGAAAAAAGACTTTATCGCTAATGTATCCCATGAATTACGCACACCCATTTCCTTATTACAAGGTTATACGGAATCAATCGTTGATGGCATAGTCACTGAACCAGATGAAATTCGTGATTCGCTTGGTGTTGTATTAGATGAATCTAAGCGATTAAATCGTCTAGTTAATGAATTATTAAATGTTGCACGAATGGATGCTGAAGGTCTATCGGTTGAGAAAGAAGTACAACCAATAAAAAATCTTTTAGATAAAATGAAAGCTAAATACCGTATGCAAGCAGACGATTTAGGATTAACAATGGAATTTAACTCTGGCAATGATCATCTTCTATGGGATTATGACATGGATCGAATGGATCAAGTTTTAACTAATCTCATTGATAATGCATCAAGATATACACAACCAGGTGACACAATTGCAGTAACTGCAAGTAAAGATGAGCAATATAATATTTTATATATTAGCGATACAGGTACAGGTATTGCTCCAGAACATTTACAACAAGTGTTTGACCGCTTCTATAAAGTGGATGCCTCACGTAAACGTGGTAAGCAGGGAACTGGTTTAGGTCTCTTTATTTGTAAGATGATTATTGAAGAACATGGTGGACAAATTGAAGTAAAAAGTGAGCTCGGTAAAGGTACCACATTTATAATTAAGCTCCCTCAACCTAAAAATTATGTAGCAGAGTAAACAAAATTTTAAAATACGAATTCGATGTGCATCTCATTAAGTTGGAGATTTAATCTAACTATTGGGGTGCATTTTTGTGTTTCTAATATGTTCTAACTTCACATCAACGATAAAGTTTCATTTTTGATTTATAGAAAATTAGGTCAATTGAATGATTTGATGAAAGGAAGCACTTTTATATTGATCGAATATCTTTTTGATAATAAATAACTAAGTACTTTATACTAACGATTTTATTTTTTAATAAGAAAGCAGAGTCATTGAGTTTATCACCTTTATCGTGTAATATAAAAATTAAATAAAAACATTATCAATATTCATCTTCGGGGTCGGGTGCAATTCCCAACCGGCAGTAAATTTAAGCCTGCGACGAAATAATTCGATAACACACGTAGTTGTCATATTATTTCTTGATTCAGTGAGATTCTGAAGCCGACAGTATAGTCTGGATGGGAGAAGATGGAGGTTTTTTGTTGTGCAAATTTCCTCCTTTTCTAAGCAAGATGAATGGAAGGAGAAAATTAAATATGCAACAAAATAAACGTCTTATAACTATAAGTATGTTAAGTGCGGTTGCGTTTGTATTAACATTTATAAAGTTTCCGCTACCATTCTTACCACCATACTTAACGTTAGATTTTAGTGATGTGCCAACGTTACTTGCTACTTTTTTATTAGGTCCCATTGCAGGTATTATTGTCGCATTCATTAAAAATATCTTAAACTTTTTATTTAACATGGGAGACCCTGTTGGGCCTGTAGCAAACTTTTTAGCCGGGGCAAGTTTCTTATTATCAGCTTATTATGTATATAAAAACAAACGTTCAACACGCACTTTAATTTATGGTCTAATAGTTGGTACGATTGTAATGACTATTGTACTTAGTATCTTAAATTACTTTGTATTACTTCCATTATATGGAATGATATTTAATTTAGGAGATGTCGTTAAAAATCTTAAAATTGTTATTGTCTCCGGTGTAATACCGTTTAATATTATCAAAGGTATCATCATTTCAATTATCTTTGTTTTACTATATAAAAGACTAAAAAATATTTTAAAATAAATAAATGCTCTTGATACTAAGTTATCTCAAAATATCTTAGTATCAAGAGCGTTTTTGATATCATTCTTAAATAAAAATAAGGCAAGTAGTAATCAAAAATAAAAACTCGAATTCCTAACAATTATAATTAAGAATTCGAGTCAATTTATTATTCAAATTTAAGCGCGTCACCATCAAATGGTTCGTCTTCAATTTTAATTGAATCAGTAGGACAACCTTCTAGTGCATCTTCCATATCTTCGTATAACTCTTCAGGCACTTCTGCAGTACCTTGGTTATCATCAAGGATTACGAAAGCAATACCTTCGTCGTCGTAATCATAAATATCTGGAGCTGCTGCACCACATGCACCGCATGCTATACAAGTATCCATATCAACGATTGTATATTTAGCCATTTTCATTCGCCTCCTTTGATAAAAATGCTACACTAGTATTACTAATACAATTGTAGACATCGACATTTTTCATTTCAATATATTCGTTTTATAGAGTGAGGGTTTAATTTGTACGATATATTATCTTATGCTATTGATCATGCATTTAACTACAAAACAAATAAAAGTATTTATAATATTTTAATAGGCAAGAAGTCTCATCAAACTTTTTTTGACGCTTCGAGCCAACAACTTTTGTCATTATATCATAGTTTACCCAATTTAAAATATCCTACTTTTGAGCGATTTATACTACAAAAGGATGATTTTAATCATGAATTAGATATCAAAACGCATCCTCGATATACATATGATAGTTTAACCCGAACATTTAGTTGTATACAACTACTTATCCAAACATTATCGAATACTCGCAAAGATACATTTAAATTTATTCCAGTAGTTCAAAATACTTACGTACAACAGAAAGTGAAACAGCTATATAATCATATCAAACTCTCTCAATTAGAAGCGTCATTTATATCAGAAATATATTCACTATTCGACGCAATAGAACGTCGCAATAATAAGAATGTGCTACATTACTATCTACAAGGGTATGAGGAACCTATGTATACTCGTCAGCAAATTAGTTTGATAGAGGATATAAAGCAATCTGAACTATTTGAATTAGAGATGAATCAACTGATAGATTTATTAGATGAGATTGAAGACGAATCTAATTATCCTATACTATCTCAAACAATTATCTTACCTCAGTTGTTAAATCAAACTTTTCTAAGTTATCAAAAATTACTACACGGTATGAATATGAACGAAATAGCAGAACATCAAAACGTTAAAATAAATACTATTGAAGATCATGTATTGGAAATATTTATTAAAGGTTATCAGAATGATTACAACACTTATGTCAATCAAAAACAAATTGATCAATTTATTCAATATTATGATCATCACATAGGCCTAAGATTAAGAGAATACAAACAAGCATTTGAAGACTTAACTTATTTTCAAATAAAATTAATCATCGTAGGTATTGAGCGAGGTGACTTACGTGTTAGAAGATAAACTTAAAGAATGGTTTGGATTTGAGACTTTTAAACGTGGCCAAAAGGAGATTATTGAAAGCATATTAGCAGGTAAGCACACCTTAGGTATTTTACCTACAGGAAGCGGGAAAAGTTTATGTTACCAACTTCCTACATATTTAATTGAGAAACCAACGTTAGTCATATCACCGTTAATTTCTTTAATGGATGATCAAGTGATGCAAATGAAACTTAATGGTGAATCTCACGTCTCATATATACATTCAGGTATGGATGAAATCGAAAAGAGAAACCATATTAATCAAATTTCACAAAGTCGATTCATTTATTTAAGTCCCGAATTTCTATTACAGCCACAGAATTTCAAGTTAATATCACATTTAGACTTTGGTTTAATAGTTTTAGATGAAGCTCATTGTCTATCAGAATGGGGTTATGACTTTAGACCACATTATGCCCTTATTGGACAAATCACTTCTCACTTCAAAAATGCGCGTATACTAGCGTTAACTGCGACAGCTCCACCACATTTAGAAGAAGATTTATCACATATTCTTAGTATTGATTTAAATGTCATTAAAACGAGTATGAATAGAGATAACATTTCTTTACAACATAAGAATTTTAATGATGATGATGAGAAAATAAAGTGGCTCATACCTTTTTTAAGCTATTCAGGACCCACGATTATTTATATTTCCTCTAAGAAAAGATGTCTAGAATTAGCTAAATTAATTTATGAGGCGGGATTCTTAACGGGCATTTATCATGGTGATTTGAGTTATCAAGAACGTCAAACTGTTCAACAACAATTTTTAAATAATGATATACCTATTATCGTAGCCACAAGTGCTTTTGGGATGGGAATAAATAAAAAAGATATCCGAACTGTCATTCACTTTCATTTATCTTCAAGTCCTTCCAATTATTTACAAGAAATTGGTCGCGCAGGAAGAGATGGTAAACCGAGTCAAGCCATTAGTTTGTATCAACCCGATGATAGTTTCATTTTAGAAACCTTATTGTTTGCAGATATGATGACTGAAGAGGATATCTCTATGTTTGAATTAGGTGAATTTTTACCACCCGTTAAAAAGGATATTCTAGATACGTTATATCGTCAGTTTACAATTAATGACCTTAAATCAATATTTAAAAAATCATTTCAACGTAAACGTTTAGGATACATGCGCATACTAGGCTATAAAAATTTAGATCAATGTCGCCGTAATTATTTACTCGAGTTTTTTGGTGAACATCCGGATAAACCTGTAAGATGTTGCGACAATGATACTGAATTGGAAGAAATAAAAACTTTTAATCGCAAAAAAGTAAAAAGGAAAATGAATTATAAAGAAAAATTGCAAAACTTATTTGAAGATTAACTTCAGATAATTATATCTAGTTAAAATGATTATGAAGCATCATTTATTTCTGACTAAATTGGCAATCTTCATTCTCAGGCTAGCTATCGCTTTACTTAAAGAATTTTATCAAGCTATAATTAAAATGTAAGACTTATTTAAATGTATTAAATATTTTTAAATTTCATACATATTCACACTTATTCGTGGGTATATTAAATGTAACGTTATTAAATTCACTTAAACAAAGAAAGGATGATGTTTGTGTCTAATAATAGTTTCAAAGATGATTTTGAAAAAAATCGTCAATCTATTGATCCAGAAGAACACAACAATCGTGTAAACGATGAACAGCAAGATGAATCAAAAGAAAATATCGAGGATAAATCAAATCAACAATTTCCTCCTAGAAACGCACAACGTCGTAAGAGACGTCGTGATGTTGCTACTAATCATAATAAACAACAAGATGACCGTAACGACAACTCGAATGAAAATAATTCACTAGATGATCGCTATGATGAAGCATCATTACATAATGGTGAAAACGATAATTACGACACAGCATCTCGCACAGACCACGGTCAACACGATCATGATGGAAATTTAAACCGTTCAAGTAATAACGTGCGTGAAGACCAAGGTGCACAAGATGATAGATTAGGTAGCGGAAAAGATGCAACTATAGCTGGTGGAGCTGCAGGTGCTGGAGCTACTGGTAACGCTGCTCAACATTCTAATAAAAAAGCAGGTGCTCGTCCTGGACCTAAAGTTAATGAAGGTCATAATAATGATCTAACTGATGACAATCATCGTCGTCAACAAGACCACGAAGAGCGAGACTTTGATGAAGATAGAGAACGTCATGATAAGAAATCTGGTAAAGGTAAAAAAGCTGCTGCCGCAGGTGCAGGTGTTGCTGGCGTTGCGGGTGCTGCCGGTGTTGCTAAACATCACCATGATGAGAAAAATAAAAATCATGAAGACAAACATGCTAGTCATGATCAACATCATGACACTAATGACAAACGCAATAACCAACATGACAAAGATTTCGATCATGAACGACGTAACAATGATAATAAAGATCATGATAAGAAATCTGGTAAAGGTAAAAAAGCTGCTGCTGTTGGAACTGGCGCTGCAGGTGCCGCTGGAGCTGCTGGATTAGCAAAACATGAACATGACAAACATAAAGATAATCGCAATCAACATGACCATGGGCGTAGAGACGATAGAAACAACAATAGAGACGACCGCAATTATGACCGTAGAAATGATAACCGTGACAATAAGAAAAAAGGTGGAATAATGAAGATATTATTACCACTGATTGCTGCAGTGCTTATACTTGGTGCAATTGCTATCTTTGGTGGAATGGCATTAAACAATCATAATAATAGTAAAAACGATGATAATAAAGTTTCTGACCAAAGTAAGAAAGATTCTGATAAAAAGGCAAATGATAAAGATAAAGCTTCTTCAGACAAAGACAAAGATAAAAATAAAGATGGCAATAAAGACAGCGACAAAGATAAAGCTTCTTCAAATAATAGCGCTTCAAATTCAGATGAAAATGGTAATAGTGCTAACGGTGGTGCTGCTGGTTCAGATCAAAATGCAAATAGCACAGATAATTCATCTAACCAAAACGGTACTGCTAACAACCAAAACCAAGGTACACAAAATAATCAACAAAATAATGGTAACTCTACACAAGGTAACAATAACAATCAACAAAATACCCAAGGTCAACAATCTCATACTGTAAACGGTAAAGAAAACCTATACCGTATCGCAATCCAGTATTACGGTGAGGGTACTCAGCAAAATGTTGATAAAATCAAACGTGCTAATGGTTTAAGTAGTAATGACATTCATAACGGTCAAACGTTAGTTATTCCTCAATAGAAACCATAAAGCACACTAAAAAAAACGTTCTCTCGGCAATTGCCAAGAGAACGTTTTTTAATTTAACTTCATTCTTTTATATTTATATTCACATGAATATACTCAATTTTTTTAATTTTATTCTTTTCATGCTTAGCTAAAATCATTAATAACTGATATAATAATTTGGTGATTAAAGGAGGGCAAATCATGCAAAGAGTTGAAAGCATTATAATTGGTGGTGGCCCATGCGGTTTAAGCGCTGCTATAGAGCAGAAGAAAAAAGGGATTGAAACTTTAGTAATAGAAAAAGGGAATGTTGTAGAATCAATTTACAATTATCCAACTCATCAAACTTTCTTTTCATCAAGTGATAAGTTGAGTATCGGAGATATTCCATTTATTGTCGAAGAAAGTAAACCGAGACGAAATCAAGCGCTCGTCTATTACAGAGAAGTTGTTAAACATCATCAATTAAACATACATCCATTTGAAGAAGTTTTAACAGTTAAAAAAATTGATAATAAGTTTACCATTACAACAACTAAAGATGTTTATGAATGCAAATTTTTAACTGTCGCGACAGGTTATTACGGCCAACATAATAAATTAGAGGTTGAGGGCGCTGAATTACCTAAAGTATTTCATTACTTTAAAGAAGCACACCCATACTTCAATCAAAATGTGGTAATTATTGGTGGTAAAAATTCTGCAGTAGACGCAGCTTTAGAGTTAGAAAAAGCTGGAGCAAATGTAACAGTCATTTATCGTGGTGAAAGATATCCAAAAGCGATTAAACCATGGATATTACCAAATTTTGAATCACTCGTTAACCATGAAAAAATAACTATGGAATTTAACGCTAATGTAACACAAATTACTGAAGATACAGTCACTTATGAAAAGGATGGACGTACAATTGAGATTCCAAATGATTACGTGTTCGCAATGATTGGTTACCATCCTGATTACAATTTCCTAGAATCTATTGGTATAGAAATCAATACTAATGAATATGGTACAGCACCTGTTTACAATCGTGAAACGTATGAAACAAACGTTGAAAATTGCTATATCGCAGGAGTCATTGCCGCAGGTAATGATGCTAATACTATCTTCATTGAAAATGGTAAATACCACGGTGGCATTATTACACAAAGTATACTTAGTAAAAAACAAACACCACTTGAGTCATAATAAAATAAACGAGTTGTATACCTTGACTTAGAGGAATACAACTCGTTTTTTATAAATTATTCTTCAAAATAATTTTTTAATTTTTGATGATTCATATTTTGACTTAGACCAACTAATAATTTAAGTCTTGCTTTAGGTCCATTTAATCCATTTGAAAATATAACACCCTTTTCAAACAAATCAGCACCGCCACCTTCATAAGCATAGACAGGACTTACAATACCGTTAAACGATCTTGAAACAAGAACGATAGGGATGTCGTTATCAAGGATTTGCTTAAGTCCATGTAAACATGTAGTGGGTAAGTTACCTTGCCCGAGAGCTTCTACGACTATACCGTCGACACCTTGGTTCGCATAAAACTCTAAAAGGTCACTACCCATTCCCATATAAGACTTAATAAGAGGCACATACAATTGATGGTTTATCATCTTAAAAGAAGATTGACGATAGGGATGATGATGAAATTGTACTCTATCTTTTGTTAAAACCCCAAGAGGTCCATGGTTAGGGCTTTGAAATGTATTGATATTAGAAGTGTGGGTTTTGGTTACATTTCGAGCTGTATGTATTTCATCATTAAAGACCACCATTACGCCTTTTCCTGAGGCATCATTAGAAGAAGCAACTCTTATTGCAGAAATGAAATTATATAAACCGTCAGAACCAATTTCATTAGAGGATCTCATGGCTCCAGTAATAACAACAGGTTCTTCAATTTCAAGTAATAAGTCGAGTAGAAATGCTGTTTCTTCCAAAGTATCAGTTCCATGAGTAATAACATAACCATCATATTCACTTATTTCAACGCATTGAATAATTTTATGTTGAAGTTGAGTAACTTTTTCTATAGTCATGTGGGGAGAAGGAACATTAAATAAATGTGTTTCTTCCACTTGAGCGTATTGACCAATGATATCTTGATGTTTTGATATAGGATTATCATCATTGGTTACAACTTTATTTGAAGCATCTTGTGACATACTAATAGTGCCACCAGTATGTATAACAAGGAGTTTTTTCATTGTCTTTCCTCCTATTAATCTTTTACTTTTTTATGATAAAATAATATTTACAAAACAACAAGGAAGGTTAATGAATAATGAGTTCAATCAATATTGCATTAGACGGTCCAGCAGCTGCAGGGAAAAGTACCATTGCTAAGCAAGTTGCTAGCCGTTTAACTATGATATATGTTGATACAGGAGCAATGTATCGTGCCATAACATATAAATACTTACAAAATGGCAAACCGAGTAATTTTGACGAGTTAATTCAAAGTACTGAGTTAGAATTAACTTATGATAAAGAAAAAGGACAAAGAATTATTTTAGATGGGAAAGATGTGACTGATTATTTGAGAGAAAATGACGTCACTAATCATGTTTCTTACGTTGCTTCAAAAGAACCTGTTCGTTCATTTGCAGTACAAATTCAAAAAGATTTAGCAGCCAAAAAAGGGATTGTTATGGATGGAAGAGATATAGGTACGGTTGTATTGCCTAATGCTGAACTTAAAGTTTACATGATTGCTTCCGTTGAAGAGAGAGCAGAACGTCGTCAAAAGGAAAATGAATTACGTGGTATTGAATCTAATCTAGAGCAATTAAAACAAGAAATTGAAGATCGTGATAACTACGACATGAATAGAGAGATTTCACCTTTAAAGAAAGCTGACGATGCAATCACATTAGATACAACTGGAAAGTCTATTGAAGTAGTAACTAACGAAATTTTATCTATGGTAGATCATCTTAAATAAGTATAAGTTATTAAAGACTATAATTGATGTACCACTTGGTATATGATTATAGTCTTTTTATTAAGCATATCAGTTTAACTAAGTATTAATGTTCTATATAATTAACTTGGAAAATAAGATTTGCATCCGTGAATAGTTACAAACTATATTTTTTCAAATTTATAATTTAACATATCTTAATAAGTAGATATCATTGAAATAATATTAAGGAATTGATGGATGCATTTAAAAGATTTAAATCATAATCTAAGCCATAATATTAAATGAAGTGGTTGGCTAATGACTGACAGTCAACTTTCTTAAGTGATTAACTTGAATAAGAAAGTATATTTAAAGTAGAATTTCTTGACAATTCTGTCAGTTTATAAGATGTTATAATTATGTAGTGTATAAGGAGGCAAACAAGATGACTGAAGAATTCAATGAATCAATGATTAATGATATTAAAGAAGGTGACAAAGTCACTGGTGAGGTTCAACAAGTTGAAGATAAACAAGTTGTTGTGCACATCAACGGTGGTAAATTTAATGGTATCATCCCAATCAGTCAACTTTCTACTCACCACATCGAAAATCCAAGTGAAGTAGTTAAAGTCGGCGATGAGGTTGAAGCTTACGTCACTAAAATTGAGTTCGATGAAGAAAACGACTCAGGCGCGTATATTTTATCTAAGAGACAGCTTGAAACTGAAAAATCATATGAATATTTACAAGAAAAACTTGATAATGATGAAGTGATTGAAGCTGAAGTTACTGAAGTAGTAAAAGGTGGATTAGTCGTAGATGTTGGTCAAAGAGGATTCGTACCAGCTTCACTAATTTCAACTGATTTCATTGAAGATTTCTCTGTATTTGATGGACAAACTATTCGCATTAAAGTGGAAGAGTTAGATCCTGAAAACAATAGAGTCATTTTAAGCCGTAAAGCTGTAGAACAAGCTGAAAATGATGTTAAAAAAGCATCATTATTAGATTCATTAAGCGAAGGTGACGTTATTGACGGTAAAGTAGCTCGCTTAACTAACTTTGGTGCTTTCATTGATATCGGTGGTGTAGATGGTTTAGTTCACGTTTCAGAACTATCACACGAACATGTTGAATCACCTGAACAAGTTGTATCTGTAGGTGACAATGTAAAAGTCAAAGTCAAATCAGTCGAAAAAGATTCTGAGCGTATCTCATTATCAATTAAAGACACTTTACCAACACCTTTCGAAAATATCAAAGGTAAATTCCACGAAGATGACGTTATTGAAGGTACAGTTGTACGTTTAGCTAACTTCGGTGCATTTGTAGAAATTGCACCTGCCGTACAAGGTTTAGTTCATATTTCTGAAATCGACCATAAACATATTGGTTCACCTAGTGAAAAATTAGAACCAGGTCAACAAGTTAACGTTAAAATCTTAGGAATAGATGAAGAAAATGAAAGAATTTCTTTATCAATTAAAGCTACATTACCTAAAGAAGATGTTATCGAAAGTGATGAATCTACAACACAATCTTATTTAGAAAATGATAATGATGAAGATAACCCAACTTTAGGGGATGTTTTCGGAGATAAATTTAAAGACCTTAAATTTTAATATTATCGATTAATTTTCTTGTATATTTTATATTATAAAACTCCAATTAAGTCTTAGAACTTTAAGTAGTTCTTAGAACATTAATTGGAGTTTTATTTTTTATGAAATTGGAAAAAGCCCTTTATACATGACGATAAACATCTAATGAAGTTTTGAATAAGCGCATTCATGTGATAAAATTATAGAGATTAAGAAAGAGAGGAAGTTACCTTATGACTAAACCGATAGTTGCAATTGTAGGCAAACCTAATGTTGGTAAATCTACAATTTTTAATAGAGTAGTGGGCGAACGTGTATCGATTGTTGAAGATACCCCAGGCGTAACACGTGACCGTATCTATTCTTCTGGTGAATGGTTAACTCATGAATTTAATATCATTGATACGGGTGGTATTGAAATTGGGGATGCACCTTTCCAAACTCAAATACGTGCACAAGCAGAAATTGCTATCGATGAAGCGGATGTTATCATTTTCATGGTGAATGTAAGAGAAGGACTTACACAAAGTGATGAAATGGTTGCACAAATGTTATATAAATCTAAGAAACCTGTTGTATTAGCAGTAAATAAAGTAGATAATCCTGAAATGCGTAATGATATTTATGATTTCTATTCATTAGGTTTTGGGGATCCTTATCCAATATCTGGGTCACATGGCTTAGGACTTGGGGATTTACTTGATGTCGTAGTTGAGAACTTTGGCGAAGAAACCGAAGATCCTTATGATGAAGATACAATTAGACTTTCTATTATAGGTAGACCAAATGTTGGTAAATCTAGTCTAGTTAATGCAATTCTAGGGGAAGAGCGTGTTATCGTTTCAAATGTTGCAGGTACAACTAGAGATGCTGTGGATACTGAATATTCATATGAAGGACAGGATTATGTTCTTATTGATACTGCAGGTATGCGTAAAAAGGGGAAAGTCTATGAATCCACTGAAAAGTATTCAGTATTACGCGCTTTAAAAGCAATCGAACGTTCAAATGTCGTACTTGTCGTCATCGATGCTGAACAAGGTATTATTGAACAAGATAAACGTGTAGCTGGATATGCTCATGAAGAAGGTAAAGCAATTGTTATTGTTGTAAATAAATGGGACACCGTTGAAAAAGATAGCAAAACAATGAAAAAGTTCACTGAAGATGTTAGAAATGAATTTCAATTCTTGGATTATGCTCAAATTGCATTTGTATCAGCTAAAGAGAGCTTACGTTTAAGAACACTTTTCCCATACATAACTGAGGCAAGTGAAAATCATAAAAAACGTGTTCAAAGCTCAACACTTAATGAAGTCGTAACGGATGCAATTTCAATGAATCCAACACCAACAGACAAAGGGCGAAGATTAAATGTATTCTATACAACACAAGTTGCAATAGAACCACCTACCTTTGTAGTTTTTGTTAATGATGTAGAATTAATGCACTTCTCATATAAACGTTATCTAGAGAATCAAATTAGAAATGCGTTTGGTTTCGAAGGAACGCCAATCCATATTATTCCTAGAAAGAGAAATTAATTAAAAAGGGGATTTAATTATGACAAAAATAACAGTTTTTGGCATGGGTAGTTTCGGTACTGCACTTGCTAATGTTTTAGCCCAAAATGGTCACGACGTATTAATGTGGGGAAAAAACAACGATAGTGTTAACGAATTAAATACGCACCATATGAATAAAAATTATTTAAAAGATGCTAAATTAGATGAAACGATTCAAGCAACAACTCATCTTGAAGAAGCAATACAACATGCAGATGTTTATCTAATGGCTCTACCTACGAAAGCAATGAGAGAAGTAGCTACTAATATTGATAAACTGCTTACTTCTAAAAAAACATTTATACACGTTGCTAAGGGAATTGAAAATGGTACATTTAAACGTGTGTCTGAAATGATAGATGATTCTATTTCATCAGAACACAATGCGGGTATTGGTGTTCTTTCAGGTCCAAGTCATGCAGAAGAAGTAGTTATTAAACAACCCACTACTGTAGCAGCATCTTCTAAGGATGAGAAAATCAGTGCTTTAATCCAAGATCTATTTATGAATGATTATTTACGTGTTTATACTAATAATGACTTGGTGGGTGTTGAACTTGGAGGCGCACTCAAAAATATTATAGCCGTTGCTAGCGGTATTGTAGCGGGTATGGGCTTCGGTGATAATGCTAAAGCTGCGCTAATGACGCGCGGTTTAGCAGAAATTAGTCGTCTAGGAGAAAAATTAGGTGCTGATCCAATGACTTTCTTAGGATTAGGAGGTATTGGTGATTTGATCGTGACATGTACCTCAACACATTCAAGAAACTATACGCTTGGCTTTAAATTAGGACAAGGTAAAACAATGGATGAAGCTTTACAAGAAATGAAAATGGTAGTCGAAGGTGTTTATACGACTAAATCTGTTTATCATTTAGCTAAAAAAGAACATGTAGATATGCCTATTACAAGTGCATTATATCGTGTACTATTTGAAGATGTACCCGTTAATGAGAGCGTTAAAGAGCTTATGGGTAGAGATAAAAAAGCTGAATAATAAGTGTATAATTACACTTTTAGAAGGAATATTCAAAAAATTCATCATGAAACGCGTAAAATCAATGTTTCTGACGCATAAATCGTTGCGATGACAGTAATCAGTGTGTTAAAGTCAAAACATAATGATATTTAATATATCATTATAAAACCTCAGGAGGTGAATTCATAATGAATAAAACAGATTTAATCAATGCAGTTGCAGAACAAGCAGACTTAACTAAAAAAGAAGCTGGTTCAGCAGTTGACGCTGTATTCGAATCAATCCAAAAATCACTTGCTAAAGGTGAAAAAGTACAATTAATCGGTTTCGGTAACTTCGAAGTACGTGAACGTGCTGCTCGTAAAGGTCGTAACCCTCAAACAGGTAAAGAAATTGACATTCCTGCAAGTAAAGTACCAGCATTCAAAGCTGGTAAAGCATTAAAAGATGCTGTTAAATAATTTTACTTACAAAAAGCCCCACAGGGGCTTTTTTTATTTTTAGAACACCTTTATTTATTAATAAATAGGTGTTCTTATGCATTAGTCAAAGACTAATGCGTTCATTTTACAACTGTGTTGTTATTAGTTGGTTTTATGCATTAGTCAAAGACTAATGTATTCCTAATATTATTTAATAGTAGGTATTCTTTTTTACATACTTAATTTTCTTTTTAAATAAAATAAATTGACTAAATAGGGGTAGAGTAATGAAGCTAACAAAGGAATTAGTTTTTTATTCTACTCCCAATTTTTTTACATATATAACATTAAGAGTAATATTTACATCAACACTTTTAAACAAATGGAGTTTTACATAAAAGAACAACTCCTATAGATTTTAATTTCATACATATAATGTTAATATTATTATGATAATATCGTGAGGTGTGAACATGGAAACGACAATAAGCAAACTAAATAAACAAATAGAACAAAGGCTTAAAGGTATAAACGATTACGAATCAATTCATATTAATTCTTCTTTAGGAAATTTACTTGATTCATATTCTATTCCTGAAAAAGCTAAGCTTGCTTGCCTCACTATTGACACTTCAATGAGTCATCTAGATGATATTGCTAAGAATAACTTATCTAAAAATGGAATTTTAATTGGAGATTTGCTAAGTGCTCATTATTATACGTTATTAGCAGAAATTAATGATCTTTCTTATCAATTATCAATGAGTGAAGCTATTGTAAAAGTAAATGAATTAAAATCTTCACTTCATCAGCAAACATTGTCAGAATATGAGATAAGTGAAGCTATCATTGATATTGAAGTACTTTTCCCTTATATTACGCTTGCTCATTTTGGAAAGAAAGTTGATAAGTACGCTTTATTCTATGAATTAACTAACAATGATGATGGCTATTATCCTTCATATTTAAATCAATATGATGAACAAGCAATCGACCAATATTTCAATACAATTAATCAAAGCTATATAAAAAGAAGAGGTAATTAACATGGGTGAAAATCAAGCAAAAAAAGAACAAGTACATACAGTATTCCAAAATATTTCTCAAAAATATGATCGATTAAATAATATTATTAGCTTTGAACAACACAAAGTTTGGAGAAAACACGTGATGAAACACATGCGTGTTAAAGAAGGTAGTCAAGCATTAGATGTTTGTTGTGGCACTGCTGATTGGACAATCGCATTAAGTAAAGCAGTCGGCAACAAGGGACATGTGACTGGATTAGATTTTAGCGAGAACATGCTAGAAGTTGGAAAAGAAAAAACATCTTCATTAAACAATGTGAAACTTGTTCATGGTGATGCTATGAACTTACCATTTGATGATAATACATTTGATTATGTGACAGTTGGATTTGGACTTAGAAATGTACCAGATTATCTTGTTGCATTACAAGAAATGCACCGTGTACTAAAACCAGGTGGTATGGTAGTATGCCTTGAAACAAGTCAACCTACTTTACCATTATTCAAACAAGTTTATAGCTTATACTTCAAGTTTGTAATGCCTATATTCGGTAAAATGTTCGCTAAGTCTAAAGAAGAGTATGAATGGTTACAGCAATCAACATTTAATTTTCCTGATAAGCAAACGTTAAAACGTTTATTCTTTGAAGCAGGATTTAATGATATAACAGTACGTAGCTTCACAGGTGGCGTTGCTGCAATGCACCTTGGCTATAAAGAAAAAGATTCTACCAAAGGTGATTAACGTGGCAAAGTTAAACATTAATAATGAAATAAAAAAAGTTGAAGAACGTTTGGAACGTGCGATTCAAAGTACGGATCAAACTCTAGAAGAGGCTTCTTTCCACTTATTATCTTCAGGTGGTAAAAGAGTACGTCCTGTTTTTGTAATTTTAAGCAGTCAGTTTGGCACAAGTGAAGGTACTTCAGAAGATACCTATCGTGTGGCTGTAGCACTAGAACTCATTCATATGGCTACTCTCGTCCATGATGATGTTATTGATAAGAGTGACAAGCGTCGAGGACGTCCTACAATTTCTAAAAAATGGGATCAAACCACTGCTATATTAACAGGAAACTTCCTACTTGCATTAGGTCTTCAACATCTATCTGAGATTAAAGATGCTCGCGTTCACTCTATTATTTCTAACTCTATTGTAGACGTATGTAGGGGAGAGTTATTTCAATTTCAAGATCAATTTAATAGCGAACAAAATATTACAAATTATTTGCGTCGTATTAATCGTAAAACTGCTTTACTGATTCAATTAGCTACTGAAGTAGGTGCAATTACTTCTGGTGCTTCTAAAGAAACTATACGCAAATTGAAACTTATTGGTCATTATATTGGAATGAGTTTCCAAATCATTGATGATGTTTTGGATTTCACAAGCTCAGAAAAGAAATTGGGCAAACCTGTAGGTAGCGATTTGATGAACGGTCATATTACTTTGCCAGTACTTTTAGAAATGAGAAAGAATAAGGATTTCAAACAAAAAATCACTAACTTAAATGCTCAAAGTCCTCAATCTGATTTCGATACATGTATTCAAACTATTCGAAAATCCGATAACATTGAAGAATCTAAAGCAATAAGTGAGAAGTATTTAAATAAAGCAATTGCTTTAATTGAGGAATTAGAAGAGGGACCTAATAAAAATTTATTTAAAAAACTCATTAAAAAAATGGGCAGTAGAAATAAGTAAGTTCTGTGAAAAGTATTGAAAGCGCTTCACTATCCTGTTACTATGAAATGGTGGCAGGATAAAAGCTTATCTTGTTCGATAGGAAATAAACCTATACATATTTCGGTAAATGAATGAAACACAACTTACGGGGGGACACGCAAAGTGGAACGTACATTTTTAATGATCAAACCAGATGCAGTACAAAGAAATTTAATTGGAGAAATTATTTCAAGAATTGAAAACAAAGGGTTAAAACTTGTTGGTGGTAAATTGATGCAAGTACCTACTGAATTAGCTGAGAAGCATTACAGCGAACATGAAGGTAAACCTTTCTATGAAAAATTAATTTCATTTATAACTTCAGCTCCTGTTTTTGCGATGGTTGTAGAAGGTGAAGATGCTGTCGCAGTATCTCGTCACATTATCGGTAGTACTAATCCTTCTGAAGCCGCACCTGGTACGATTAGAGGCGATCTTGGTTTAACAGTTGGAAGAAACATTATTCATGGTTCTGACTCTGTAGAATCAGCGCAACGTGAAATTAGTTTATGGTTTAATAGCAATGAAATTGCTGATTATACATCACCAAGAGAAGACTGGTTATACGAATAAAAAATATAAATAAATGAATTTCATTTTATCCACTAAGAACCGATTTAGCGAAAGTTAAATCGGCTCTCTTTATTTTCACCAATGAAGTTACATGACGCTAAAGTTCAAGACTTATGTTGTGTGTATGAATATGATAATATATTAAACATATTACAATTTAATGCATTAAAGAAGAGAAAGGAGTGTGCGCTCATGAGATACCTCACTTCAGGTGAATCACATGGTCCACAACTTACAGTCATCATTGAAGGTGTACCAGCTAATTTAGAAATTAAAGCTGAAGATATTAATAAGGAAATGTTTAAACGTCAAGGCGGATATGGTCGAGGACGTCGTATGCAAATCGAGAAGGATGCAATTGAAATTGTTTCTGGAGTAAGAAATGGTTATACGCTTGGGAGTCCAATTACTTTAGTCGTGACTAACGATGACTTTACGCATTGGAGAAAAATTATGGGCGTAGCACCAATAAGCGATGAAGAAAGAGAAAACATGAAGCGTACCATTACAAAACCTAGACCTGGACATGCTGATTTGGTTGGAGGAATGAAATATAATCATCGTGATTTAAGAAATGTATTAGAGCGTTCATCTGCTAGAGAAACCGCAGCACGCGTCGCTGTAGGAGCTGTCTCTAAAATACTCTTAGAACAACTAGATATTCATATGTACAGTCGTGTGGTTGAAATAGGTGGCGTTAAAGATGAAGGCCTTTATGATACTGAAACTTTCAAAGCCAATATTGACAAAAACGATGTACGTGTAATTAATGAAGATATCGCACAACAAATGCGTGATAAAATTGATGAAGCAAAAAAAGAAGGCGACTCAATTGGTGGTGTAGTTCAAGTTATGGCAGAGAATATGCCTGTTGGCGTAGGGAGTTATGTTCACTACGATCGTAAATTAGATGGTCGCATCGCGCAAGGCGTGGTAAGTATTAATGCTTTTAAAGGTGTTAGTTTTGGCGAAGGATTTAAAGCCGCTGAAAAACCAGGTAGTGAGATTCAAGATGAAATTCATTACGATAGCGATAGTGGTTATTATAGAGCTACGAATCACCTTGGAGGATTTGAGGGTGGTATGAGTAATGGG
This sequence comes from Staphylococcus sp. HMSC06C11, assembly GCF_001808345.1. Classification (NCBI taxonomy): domain Bacteria; kingdom Bacillati; phylum Bacillota; class Bacilli; order Caryophanales; family Staphylococcaceae; genus Staphylococcus; species Staphylococcus sp. HMSC06C11. Next base: position 216,226 of record NZ_KV793038.1, on the reverse strand, counting down.
ATGCCAATCATTGTAAATGGAGTAATGAAACCTATTCCAACACTCTATAAACCTTTAAACTCAGTAGATATCAATACTAAAGAGGACTTCAAAGCGACGATTGAACGTTCTGATAGTTGCGCGGTTCCTGCTGCAAGTGTGGTATGTGAACATGTTGTAGCTTTTGAATTGGCAAAAGCATTACTGGAAGAGTTCCAATCTAATCACATCGATCAATTAAAATCACAAATCGAAGAACGTCGTCAGTTAAACATTGAATTTTAAATACACCATCCTTAAGAGGTGATAAGATGAAACTTGAAACAACTTATGAAAATAACAACTATCCAATTATTGTGGAGCACGATGCAATTGAATACTTGGATTCTTTTACCAAAGATTATGACAAAGTATTCTTCATTATTGACGCTAATGTGTATCACCAATTTTCAAAGAAAATAGATACCTTAACTAAAAAGCATCATGCGCAGAAAATTATCATTCCTGCTGGCGAACAAACTAAAACATTTGCCCAATACAATCAAACAATGGAGTCATTGTTAAGTCATCAATTAACACGACAAACATGTATTATCGCTTTAGGTGGAGGGGCAACAGGTGATTTCGCCGGTTTCATTGCTGCAACTCTATTAAGAGGTGTAGGATTTATCCAAGTTCCTACTACGATTCTCGCACATGATTCAAGTGTTGGCGGAAAAGTAGGTATTAATTCAAAGCATGGTAAAAATCTTATCGGTGCCTTTTATCGACCTAAAGCTGTCATCTATGATTTAAATTTCTTAGAAACGCTACCTTATACTGAAGTTTTGAGTGGTTATGCTGAGGTCTATAAACATGCATTATTGAATGGTAAGGAAGCTACGCAAAATATAGAGGCGCATTTTAGTTCTGATAAACAGTTAAAATCTTTAAATCAACTAGACTACTACTTATTTAAAGGCATAGAAACGAAATTGCACATCGTTGTTGAAGACGAAAAAGAAAAAGGTATGAGAAAATTTCTTAACTTAGGTCACACTTTTGGTCATGCTGTGGAATATGAACATAAAATACCACATGGTCATGCAGTAATGATAGGCATACTCTATCAATTTATTGTAGCTAATCAAATGTTGCATACCGAATATGATATTCAACATTTCATTAATTATCTCCAATGTTTAAATTATCCTTTAGAGATTATCCCTAAGCTTAATTTTGAAGACACATATCAATTTATGTTACTTGATAAGAAAAATAACAGTGAAGGTATTCAAATGGTCTTACTTCAAGATTGGGGTAGTCCTATTGTACTTCATGTTGATAAAACGAGACACCTTAAAGCATTTAATCAATTACAGTCATATTTTAGGTAGGTGATAAACATGACTAATAGTGAAGTTATCGACATCAATGGCCCTTTAAAGGGTGAAATAGAAGTTCCGGGAGACAAGTCCATGACACACCGAGCAATCATGCTTGCATCTCTAGCGACAGGTCAAACTACAATTTATAAGCCTTTACTTGGAGAAGATTGTCGCCGTACTATGGAAATATTTGAGTTATTAGGTGTTAAAATAACTGAACATGAAGAGACAATCATTATTGACTCACCTGGTTATCAACAATTTAAGACACCACACCAAGTGTTATATACGGGGAATTCTGGAACAACAACACGTTTATTAGCGGGACTACTTAGTGGTTTAGGAATTGAAAGTGTACTATCTGGTGATGTTTCTATTGGTAAAAGACCTATGGATCGTGTCCTAAAGCCATTGTTACAAATGAATGCTCATATTTCAGGTATTGAAGGAAATTATACCCCTTTAATTATTAAGCCATCTATTATTAAAGGTATAGAATATCAAATGGAGGTTGCTAGTGCTCAAGTAAAAAGTGCAATTTTATTTGCGAGTATCTTTTCAGAGGAAGCAACAACCGTCACTGAAATTGATGTGAGTAGAAATCATACAGAGACAATGTTTGAACATTTTAATATTCCAATAGAGATTGAGGGTAAGACGATTCGAACTTCACCTCATGCAATTCAACACATCAAAGCACAGGATTTCCATGTGCCTGGAGATATTTCGTCAGCAGCGTTCTTTATTGTAGCCGCGCTAATTACACCTGGAAGCGATATTACAATTCATAATGTTGGCATTAACCCGACACGTTCAGGTATCATAGACATCGTTGAACTTATGGGGGGTAATATTGAATTAAACAACGTGACTCACGACGCTGAACCTACAGCTTCTATTCGAGTTAAATACACCCCAACTTTAAAGCCAATTACTATTGAAGGTGATATAGTACCTAAAGCGATTGACGAACTTCCTGTAGTCGCATTATTATGCACTCAAGCTTCAGGTACTTGTATTATCAAAGATGCAGAAGAATTAAAGGTAAAAGAAACGAATCGAATAGATACAACTGCTGATATGCTCAATATGCTAGGATTCAGCCTACAACCAACAAACGATGGATTGATTATACATCCTTCTGAATTTAAAGCGAATGCAACAGTAGATAGTCAAACGGATCATCGTATAGGTATGATGTTAGCTGTAGCTTCGTTACTAAGTTCTGAACCTTTAACAATAGAGCAATTTGACGCAGTTAATGTATCTTTCCCAGGTTTCTTACCAAAATTAAAGCTTTTAGAAAATGAGGGAAAATAAATTATGGAAGATATCTATAAATTAATAGACGATATCAATCTACAAAAATTAGAGAATTTAGACTCTCGTGTAAACGAAGCATTAAGTTCAAATAACGATGACGCGTTATTTATCTTAGGTGAAACATTATATAATTTCGGTTTAACACCTCAAGGTTTAGAAGTGTTTAGAACGTTATATCATAAATATCCTGATGAAAGTGAATTACTTATTTACTTTATTGAAGGATTAATGTCTGAGAATCAAACTGATGAAGCATTAGAATATTTAGCTGAAGTTGAAACATCAACTGAAAAGTTAATGCTAGAAGCTGATTTATATCAACAAATTAATATGTTGGAAGTTGCCATTGATAAGCTTCAAGAAGCGTTAGAAATTGAACCTAACGACCCAATTATTCATTTCGCTTTAGCTGAATTACTATACTTTGATGGACAATATTTACGCGCTACAACTGAGTATGAAACAGTATTAGAGACGGGCGAATATCAAGTGAATGGCGTTAATTTATTTTCAAGAATGGCCGACTGTAGTTTACAAAGTGGTAACTATACAGATTCTATTGGATTATTTGATGAAATTAGTGAAGATGAAATGAACTCTGAGGATTATTTTAAGAAGGCTATTGCTTATGAAAAGAACGATTTAACGCAAGAAGCGATAAAAATCATGAAAACATTATTGTCTAAAGATCCTGACTTTATTCAAGGTTATTTCTACTTACAATCATTATATGAAAATGAAAAGAACTACCCAGATGCGATTGAAACAGGTAAAGAAGGGCTTAGACTAAGTCAGTTCTACAAAGAGCTTATGGTGTCTACAGGTAGCTTAGAAATAGAGCATGGCGATGCGAATGAAGGTGTTGAATTATTAAAACAAGCACTTGAAGTCGACAATGCCTATCATGAACCATTGCTAATATTAAGTGATTTATACCGAAATGAAGAAGATTATGAAGCAATTATTCAACTTCTTACCTTTGTAGATGAGGAAGACTTAGACCCTGTGTTTATGTGGCATTTAGCATATGCTTATGGTCATGAAGAACGCGATAAAGAAGCTCAACATTTCTTTGAATTAGCATACCCGACTTTAAATACACAGTCTGAATTTTTAAGCGATTATTATTTCTATCTATTAGAAATTGGACATAAAGACAAAGCAAAATCAATTTTAGATAAATTATTAGAAATTGACCCTAGTAATGAAACTTGGCATGATGAAGCTATGAGAATCCAATCTTAAGTGGGTGAATACTAATGAATGAATCGCTCATACGAATGAAACAAAGCTTTTTAGAGTATTTACTATTTCAATACCGTTTCAAATCACGCATTACCGTTTGGGTACTTAATTACTTAAAAGCAAATCATGACAAACTGAACCTTGTTCATTTCGTAAGCGAAAAAATTAAACAACATCATACTTTAGAAATTGCAGAAGTAAACGCACATGCTTCTGCAATTCAATTTACTAAAGACGATCAAACATACATTAACACGAACGAAATCTTTGAATATATCGCTAATAATACAATTCGTCTAGATATTCAAATACATTTTGCGGATAATCATAAGAATGAACCTCGCTACGACGATTTAATCTTGGCACAGTTGATCCATTCACCAAGTTATTCCGCATACGTTCAAGATTTATATGCGATTTCAATGAATCAAAGAAAGCAATCTTCTTTGATTGAAAATTTACAAGAAAATATTGATTTGAGTTTACAAATGAATGAACCAGAGAGATTTTATCAACTTACACAAATTTTAAATGCATTGAAAATGAAAGACGTTGATGCTATACACGAGGAAGAACAATGAGTGACTATAAATGGATATGGGAAATGACACTTTATAGGAAATGGGTGCTTATTTTCTTAATTATATGTAATGTGGCAGGAACGATTTACGGCTATGATTGGTATAGTGGACAACTATATATTACTCCACGTTATTTTAAACCATTTGTACCTGATAGCCCCACAGCATCACTTTTTCTAAGCTTATCTATCATGCTCATGTTGTTTAACAAACGTTCCGCAATTTTAAATGCTCTAGCCTTTGTAACTTTAATTAAGTATGGCGTGTGGGCAGTTATCATGAATATTCTTATGTTTGTTGAGCAGGGTGAAGTGACAATTAACGGTATTATGTTAATTGTATCCCACGGTATTATGGCCGTTGAAGCTATCTATTTTTATCCACGCTTTAAAGTAACAATGACTGGGTTCTTAGTCGCTTTAATATGGGTATTGATTAATGACATAATCGATTATGGTTTCGGTCAATTTCCTTATTATGACTTTATTGCTTCACATACATTTCAAATCGGAGTATTATCAGTATGTCTGAGTATAAGCGCCTTAATTTTATACTTAGTTTTACAACGTTTTATGAAAGTTAAAACATTTGATTAAACATTATTTTGTCAGTAAAATAATACTAGAGGAGAGTGAGTTTAATGTCTTTAATATCTATGATTATATATTTCGTAATATTAATGGTCATCCCAATGTGGGCTCAACATAAAGTTAAATCTAATTATGAAAAGTATTCACAAGTGAGATCCACTAGTGGTAAAACAGGTAGAGAAGTTGCTGAAGAAATACTACATGCAAATGGTATTTACGATGTTGATGTCGTTAAAGGTGACGGATTCTTAACAGACCACTATGACCCTAGTAAAAAAGTTGTTTGTTTATCTCCTGCAAACTACGATAGACCTTCAGTTGCTGGTACAGCAATTGCAGCCCATGAAGTTGGGCACGCAATTCAACACCAACAAGGTTATGCACCATTAAGATTTAGAAGTGCACTTGTACCACTTGCTAATATCGGTAGTTCTTTAAGTTACATGGTTATCATGTTAGGTATCGTGTTAACTGCTTTCGGAAGTGCATTTGGTTCAACTGCATTATGGATTGGTGCTGGATTAATGTCACTTGCAGTATTATTCTCAATCGTGACATTACCTGTTGAGTTTAATGCTAGTTCAAGAGCAATGAAGCAAATCACTGCTTTAAATATCGTAAATGAGAAAGAATACAAACACGCTAAGAAAGTGTTATCTGCAGCAGCAATGACTTATGTTGCTTCAACAGCAGTAGCATTAGCTGAACTTGCACGTATCATTTTACTTGCAAGATCAAGCGAATAATTTAATAAATACTTTTTATAAACCTGGTTAAGATTACATGTAGATGTAATACTTACCAGGTTTTTTATTTTCAACATAAAATTGCAGTTTCTATTATTGCACTTGAAATGCATCAACTAACAAATTGTAATATACTATATGAGAAACGCATTAAAGGAGAATACCATAAAATGAAATCGATGGAACAAATGCAAAAAGAAGTTGACGAATATATTGGTCAATTCAAAGCAGGCTACTTCTCACCACTAGCAAATCTCGCTAGAATGACTGAAGAAGTAGGAGAGTTAGCAAGAGAAATTAATCATCATTATGGTGAAAAGAAGAAAAAAGATTCTGAAGCTGACAATACCATCAAAGCTGAATTAGGGGATAACTTATTTGTATTATTATGTATCGCTAATTCACTAGATATAGATATGACTGAAAGTTTTAATGAAACGATGGAGAAATTTAATACACGAGATAAAGATCGTTTCGAAAGAAAATAATATATAGAAAGGATGGGCACAGATGAAAATCGGTATTACTTGTTACCCGTCCATGGGCGGCTCTGGAATCATTGCAACAGAGCTTGGTATAAAGATGGCTGAACGTGGACACGACGTTCATTTTATTACCTCGAATATTCCTTTTAGAATACGTAAACCTTTACCGAATATTACTTTCCATCAAGTTGAAGTGAATCAATATGCAGTATTTCAATATCCGCCATATGATATCACATTAAGTACTAAAATATCTGACGTCATTAAAGAATACGATTTAGACGTTTTACATATGCATTACGCCGTACCACACGCGGTTTGTGGCATTTTAGCAAAGCAAATGTCTGGCAAAGATGTAAAGATCATGACTACACTTCACGGCACAGATATTACAGTGCTTGGTTATGATCATTCGCTTAAGAATGCTATTAAATTCGGTATCGAACAAAGTGACATTGTTACCAGTGTGAGTCATTCTCTCGCACAACAAACATATGAAATTATTGATACAAATAAAGAAATTGTACCTATTTATAATTTTGTTCGTGAAAATGAATTCCCAACACGACATAATGAAGAATTAAAGGATTGTTACGGCATATTACCTGAAGAGAAGGTACTCATTCATGTATCAAACTTCCGAAGAGTAAAACGTATTGATACAATCATTGAAACATTCGCCAAAGTACATGAACGAATTCCTAGTAAACTAATATTACTTGGAGACGGTCCAGAATTACTAGATATGCGCCAAAAAGCTCGCGAACTCAATGTAGAAGAGCATGTACTATTTTTAGGTAAACAAAATGATGTAAGTGCATTTTATCAACTATCAGATCTCGTGCTACTTTTAAGTGAAAAAGAAAGTTTTGGTTTAACTTTATTAGAGGCAATGAAGACGGGTGTATTACCAATTGGTACAAATGCTGGAGGTATCAAAGAGGTAATTAAGCATGAAGAGACGGGCTTTATAGTAAATATTGGTGACAGTGAACAAGCAGCGCAATATGCGATTCAGCTCTTAGAAAATCCCAATTTATATAAACAAATGCAATCAAAAATGCTTGAAGATATTCGTGATCGCTTTGCTTCAGAATTGATTACTGATCAGTATGAACATTATTATAAAAAAATGTTAGAACAAGGTGAAAATTAAGATGAGTAACGAGTTATTTGAACGTGCCAAACCAATATTAGATTATATTCAGCATCATGGATTTGAAGCATACTTCGTTGGGGGTTCAGTGCGTGATTATCTCATGGGACGAGACATCCATGATATTGATATTACTACCAGTGCAACGCCTAATGAAATTGAAGATATTTTTGAGAAGACCATTCCAATAGGTAAGGAACATGGTACTATCAATGTCGTTTATCATCATGAAAATTATGAAGTAACAACATTTCGTGCTGAAGAAGATTATGTGGATCATCGTAGACCGAGTGAAGTGCACTTCGTACGTGATTTATACCAAGACGTACAACGTCGAGATTTCACTGTAAATGCCATTGCAATGGATTCTAATTATAAAACATATGATTATTTTGAGGGTGAACGCGATTTAAAAGAACGGCTGATTCGTACAGTAGGTGAACCTCGTGAACGATTTGAAGAGGATGCGTTACGTATCATTCGAGGACTACGTTTTCAAGCTCAACTCGATTTTAAGATTGTAGACAATACATTTGATGCGATGCGCAAGCAGATTGCTGATATTCAATACCTATCTATAGAACGCATTGTTGTTGAACTAAAGAAACTCATTAAGGGTATCAATGTTGCTCAAAGTTTTAATCTAATGAAGGAGATAGATGCCTTTAAGCACATTCCATTCTTTAATTCATTTAATATGCAACGCGTTCATATCGATGAACCATTAGAATTTGAAATGTGGATCGCTATCATGCTAGCTCAGCAACCGATTACTGATACACTTAAATTACTAAAGATAAGCAATAACGAAAAATCTAATATTCACACCTTAGCGAATTTAATTAAAACATTACCACAGGTACAATCTAAGCAGGATTTAATTATTGTGATTTATGATAATAACATTAAAAATATTAAAAATGTATTAGCTACTAAGGAAACAATCAAGAAAAACAATCTTAACACACCTAATCCTTTAATCTTAAATGAACGTTCTATTGAAGAAGTTTACAACCAGCTACCTATCCATCATCGAAAGGAAATGGCTATCAATGGTGGTGATATTATCCAACACCTTAATACGAAATCAGGACCGTGGTTAAAAGATGTGTTAAGACAAATAGAAGTGGCAATTATCACACAACAAATTAAGAATACTAAAGTTGAAATACTAGAATGGGTGGATGCGAATGTCAAAGTATAGTCAAGACGTAGTAAGAATGTTATATGAGAATCAACCAAATTACATCTCAGGGCAATTTATAGCTGATCAACTTAATATATCACGAGCAGGCGTTAAAAAAATTATCGATCAATTAAAAAACGATGGTTGTGACATCGAATCCGTCAATCATAAAGGTCATCAGCTCAATGCACTCCCCGATCAATGGTACAGTGGCATTGTTCAACCCATCGTAAAAGATTTTGATTCAATTGATCAGATAGAAGTTTATAACTCAGTTGATTCAACACAAACTAAAGCTAAAAAAGCATTAGTAGGCAACAAATCATCATTTTTAATTTTAAGTGATGAACAAACAGAAGGACGAGGACGCTTTAATCGTAATTGGAGTTCATCTAAGGGTAAAGGTCTGTGGATGTCTCTAGTATTAAGACCAAATGTTCCATTTGCAATGATTCCTAAATTTAATTTATTTATCGCATTGGGAATTAGGGATGCCATTCAACAATTCTCTAATGATCGTGTAGCAATTAAATGGCCTAATGATATTTACATTGGGAAAAAGAAAATTTGTGGTTTTTTAACTGAAATGGTAGCTAATTATGATGCTATAGAAGCAATTATATGTGGTATAGGTATTAATATGAATCATGTTGAGGACGACTTTAATGATGAAATACGTCACATTGCAACAAGTATGAGGTTGCATGCTGATGATAAAATAAATCGTTATGATTTTCTAAAAATACTACTCTATGAGATTAATAAACGTTATAAACAATTCTTAGAGCAACCATTTGAGAAGATTCGAGAAGAATATATTGCAGCAACAAATATGTGGAATCGTCAATTAAGATTTACCGAGAATGGTCACCAATTTATAGGTGAGGCATTTGATATCGACCAAGATGGTTTCTTACTTGTGAAAGATGACGAAGGGAATTTACATCGACTAATGAGTGCAGATATAGATTTATAAACACTGAAGACAAGGAGAGAGGGCGTTATGGGAATTGCAACCTATGCAGTTGTTGATTTAGAAACAACTGGTAATCAACTAGATTATGATGAAATTATTCAAATAGGCATTACTTTCGTACGCAATCATAAAATTATTGATACTTATCATTCAATGATTCGCACTGATTTAGAAATTCCTCCATTTATTCAAGCTTTGACATCTATTGAAGAGGACATGCTCGCTCAAGCACCTTATTTCAATGAAGTTGCTGAGGATATTTACGACCAAATTAAAGATTGCATTTTCGTGGCACATAATATTTCTTTTGATCTTAATTTCATTAAAAATGCTTTCAATAACTGTGACATTCAATTCAAACCTAAGAAAGTGATGGATACACTTGAATTGTTTAAAATCGCGTTCCCAACAGATAAAAGTTACCAGTTAAGCGAGCTCGCTCAAGCACATGATATACCCTTAGACAAAGCACATCGTGCCGATGAAGATGCTACAACGACTGCAAAGTTAATGATTAAGGCCTTCAAAAAGTTTGAAAGTTTACCTTTAGATACGCAAAAGCAACTTTATTATTTAAGTAAAAATCTTAAATATGATTTATACAATATCCTTTTCGAAATGGTAAGAACAAATCAATCGAAACCATTGGATGACCAATTTGGTCAATTCGAACAAATCATATATCGTAAACAAGTAGATTTAAAAGGTCCACAAACAAAGTTTGAAGGTTCTCTTAAAACACTTTATAAAAAAGCTACGAAAGCTCTAAATATGACTTATCGTCCTCAACAACTTTATCTTTCAGAAATTATTCTTGATCAACTGATGCATAGTGATAAAGCAATGATTGAAGCGCCTCTAGGAAGTGGTAAGTCCCTTGCATATTTACTTGCAGCACTCATGTACAATATTGAGACTGGGCGACACGTGATGATATCTACAAATACTAAAATACTGCAGAGTCAGTTACTTGAAAAAGATATTCCTGCATTAAACGAGGCATTAAAATTTAAAATCAACGCATCTCTGATCAAAAGTAAAAATGATTACATTTCACTTGGTTTGATTAGTCAAATCTTAAAAGATGATACTAATAACTATGAAGTTAGCATTCTAAAAATGCAATTATTAATTTGGATTACAGAAACAACTACAGGTGATATCCAAGAATTAAACTTAAAAGGCGGACAGAAAATGTATTTCGATCAAAAGATTGAAACTTACGTTCCTGTACGTCATGACATCCATTACTACAATTTTATAAAACGTAACGCTCAAAATATTCAAATCGGTATTACGAATCACGCACATTTAATTCATTCGGATGCAGAAAATTCAATATATCAATTATTCGACGATTGTATCATTGATGAAGCACACCGATTACCAGATTATGCCCTAAATCAAGTTACTAATGAATTGAACTATTCTGATATTAAATATCAATTAGGCTTAATCGGTAGAAACGAAAATGAAAAACTACTTAAAGCTATAGACAAATTAGAACAGCAACGTATTCTTGAGAAATTAGATATAGCACCTATTGATGTATTCGGACTTAAATCAAACATCAATGACATCCACGACTTGAATGAGCGTTTATTTACAACGATTTATGAAATTATTCAGTCATCTGAAGTCTATGACGATGAAGTTCATAAGTATCATTATGTTTACCAATTTGAGACTGATAATATATTAAAAGATTTACACGCTCTCATTGATAAACTAAATAAAACGTTGGAAATTTTTAATGGCATTAGCCATAAAACAATTAAATCGATTCGCAAACAGTTACTTTATCTCAACGATAGATTTAAACAAATAGAGCAAAGTTTAAAAGATAATCATACAAGTTATATTTCAATCAAAAATCTAACTCAAAAGTCTACAATTCGTTTGCTTGTTAAAGACTTTGCAGTAAAAGATATTTTAACAACTCAAGTTCTTGATAAATTTAATTCGCTCACTTTTATTTCCGGTACGTTAACTTTCAATCATTCATTTGATAACTTTAAGAATTGGTTTAACGATCATACCGAATTTAATACATTTGAAGTATCAACATCGATGAAAGCCTCTAAAAATACGAGCGTTTTTATTCCTACTGATGTAGCTTCTTATAATTATAAGAATATTGAAGACTACGTGGCATCAATTGTGGATTATCTTGTCGAATATGTCACTATGACTCAATCAAAATGTCTCGTCTTATTTACAAGTTACAAGATGATGCATATGGTTCAAGATATGTTAAACGAATTACCACCATTTGAAGACTACGTGATACTCACTCAACAACAGAATCAAAATTATAAAATTGTTCAACAATTTAATAACTTTGAAAAATCTATCTTGTTAGGTACATCAACATTCTTTGAAGGCTTCGACTTTCAAGCTGATGGTATTAAGTGTGTCATGATAGCTAAGCTACCATTTATGAATAAACACAATACGAAATATTGGCTTATGGACACTGAATTTACGTCAACGTTCAAAGATTACGTCCTTCCAGACGCTGTCACTCGCTTTAGACAAGGATTAGGTCGTTTGATACGTAATGAGGATGATAAAGGGCTTATAGTGTCATTCGATGATCGTTTAATCAATAGTAATTTTAAGAATTTCTTTGCTCAAACCTTGGAAAATTATCGCCAGAAAAAAGGGGATATTCAACAATTCAATAAATTACTAGGGCACATTCAGAAATCAATTAAAAAAGGAAAATAGAGTTTAATTTGACGTAGCGAAGTCATTTTCAAGAAAGCAATCACAGAAGTCAACATGTAGAAGTTAATAGAAGATTTTGTTAAAATAAATAAGTATTAAAAAGAATAGAAAAATAGGAGTTTGGTTATGAAGACTACGATTAAACAGGCGAAACAACATCTAAACCAAGAAGTAACGATTGGTGCTTGGTTAACAAATAAACGTTCTAGTGGTAAAATCGCGTTCTTACAATTACGTGATGGTACTGGATTTATGCAAGGGGTTGTAGTGAAATCAGAAGTTGATGAAGAGACCTTCCAATTAGCTAAAGAGATTACTCAAGAATCTTCATTATATGTAACAGGAACAATTACTGAAGATAATCGTTCTGATTTAGGCTATGAAATGCAAGTAAAATCAATTGAAGTCATTCATGAAGCGCATGATTACCCAATCACACCTAAGAATCACGGTACTGAATTCTTAATGGATCACCGTCATTTATGGTTACGTTCTAAGAAACAACATGCCGTGATGAAAATTAGAAATGAAATTATTCGTGCAACATATGAATTCTTTAACGACAATGGCTTTACTAAAATTGATCCACCAATTTTAACTGCAAGTGCACCTGAAGGTACAAGTGAGTTATTCCATACTGAATACTTCGACCAAGATGCATTCTTATCTCAAAGTGGCCAGTTATATATGGAAGCTGCAGCGATGGCACATGGTCGCGTATTTTCTTTCGGTCCAACGTTCCGTGCTGAAAAATCTAAAACACGCCGCCATTTAATTGAATTTTGGATGATTGAACCAGAAATGGCATTTACGAATCATGCTGAGAGTTTAGAGGTACAAGAACAATATGTCACTCATGTTGTACAATCAGTACTTAAAAATTGTGAATTAGAACTTAAAGCACTTGACCGTGATACGACTAAGTTAGAAAAAGTAGCAACACCATTCCCAAGAATTTCATATGATGATGCGATTGAATTCTTAAAAGAACAAGGCTTTGATGATATTGAGTGGGGCGAAGATTTCGGAGCACCTCATGAAACTGCAATCGCTAATCATTATGATTTACCAGTGTTTATAACTAATTACCCAACTCAAATTAAGCCGTTCTATATGCAACCTAACCCTGACAATGAAGATACAGTATTATGTGCTGATTTAATTGCACCAGAAGGCTATGGCGAAATTATTGGCGGTTCAGAGCGTATTAATGATTTAGATTTATTAGAACAACGTATTAAAGAACATGAATTAGATGAAGAAAGTTATAGTTATTATTTAGATCTTCGTCGTTATGGCAGTGTACCACATAGTGGTTTTGGTCTTGGTTTAGAGAGAACAGTTGCGTGGATTTCAGGAGTGGAACACGTACGTGAAACTTCACCATTCCCACGTTTATTAAATCGTTTATACCCATAATAGAGGCGAAGTAAGAACTTCATTTTCAAATGATGCCAAAACGTCCAGTCAATTGATACGGCTGGGCGTTCATTTTAAATAGGAGGGGAAAACACTTGGATTTGTTTCAACTTAAAACACGTCCTGTCGTAATTCGAAGAGAATTATTAGATCATTATGCGGAATTAGGTATAGATGAACAAGATTTAGTGATTTTGATTAAATTGATTTACGCATCAGAGACGTCTAATAAGCAGCCCTCTATAGAATTGCTTCAAAAAGGGTCTCATATGCAACCTCGTGAAATCACTGCCGTCATTCAAAATTTAATACAACACGAATTATTAGAATTAAATGTGAGTAAAGACGAAGAAGGTAAATTCACTGAGTATATGAATTTAGATCCTTTTTATGAGAAATTAAGCCTAATACTAAAGAAACAAAATTTAAATAACCAAGAGCAAGATAGTAAAGAGCAATTTAAACAACTATTTCAATTGATGGAACAATCCTTTGGGAGACCACTTTCACCCTACGAAATAGAAACATTAAACCAATGGATAGATGTGGATCAACATGATTTATCCGTCATTCAAGCAGCATTAGACGAAGCACTGAGTCAAAACAAATTAAGTTTTAAATATATAGATCGCATACTGTTAAATTGGAAGAAGAACAATGTTAAAACAGTAGATGACTCCAAAAAAATAAGAGAACAATTTAATCAGAAGCAACCTAAAATGAAACATGTAGTCAAACAAGTTCCTAAATTTGATTGGTTAAATGGAGAGAAACCAGATGATAAGTAAAAAGAAAGCATTAGAAATGATAGATGTCATTGCGAATATATTTCCAGACGCAGAGTGTGAATTAAAGCATGATAATGCATTTGAACTCACTATTGCTGTATTACTGTCAGCTCAATGTACGGATAATTTAGTCAACCGTGTGACACGTTCACTCTTTGAAAAGTATAAAACACCGGAAGATTACCTTAATGTTAGCGATGAAGAGCTTCAAAATGATATACGTTCAATAGGACTATATCGTAATAAAGCGAAAAATATAAAAAAATTATGTCGTTCATTACTCGATCAATTTGATGGACGTATACCAGAGACTCATAAAGAATTAGAAAGTTTAGCAGGTGTCGGACGAAAAACTGCAAATGTGGTGATGAGTGTAGCATTTGGAGAACCTTCTTTAGCTGTGGACACGCATGTTGAAAGAGTTTCTAAACGTTTAGGTATTAATCGATGGAAAGACAATGTTAGACAAGTTGAGGATCGTCTTTGTGATATCATCCCACGTGAAAGATGGAATAGAAGTCATCATCAACTTATTTTCTTTGGAAGATATCATTGTTTAGCTAGAAAACCTAAATGTGATATATGTCCTTTATTAGATGATTGTAGAGAAGGTCAGAAACGTTATAAAGCTAGTTTGAAGGAAGCGTGATTTATAGTGATTAAGAAAGATGATTTCGAACAATTAGAAACACTACTCGATAAGTTAGCGAGTCAGAAGAAGTTAAAATCTCAAGAGGCTCAACCTATTATTGATGATTATTTTGAGATGATACTTAATTACTTTAAACAAATTAATGAAATCAGTGAAATCAATTTTGATCACTTAAATGAGTATCCCGTAGTACCTATGAATTTTGATGAACGGTATCATTATATGATTGCTAGAAAATATCATTTTATGGGATATAGACAAATGAAAACGTTAAAAAGTGAGTTAATTAAAATGAATGCCTCTTATCAAATAAGGAAGCAGCGCAATCGTTAACTAAGCCTATTTAAAAATTTAAGAGTCAAATTGTGTTGTTATGAAAGGGAAGATGTTCCTCCAAACAATGCAATTTGACTCTTTTAATATATAAAAAGAGTCCCAATTTCAAAACATGAAATTGGGACCTTTGCTATATCAATTATGATGCTTTGTTATCAAATATAGCATTTAAGTTAAATAAACGAGTTAGTGCGTTACCAGAGCTACTTTGAGAAGAGCTACTGTTATTGCTAGAACTATTACCTGAGTTTGAAGATGAGCTATTGCCTGATGACGAATCACTATCTCCGTGAACACTACGGTTAGTAGTGTCGTTGTCTGGGTGACCTTTAACAGATAAGTTATCCGCATCACTACCATTAACATCATTAGGTTTCTTGAAGTCTTCACCATCTTTAGAAGAGATATCAGACATTACATCTTCGAATAAATGTTGTGGATATTCTTGCTCAGTATGTCCTACAAATGAGTTAGTACCGTATTGTTTAACTTTATTGAAGCCCATCCAAATTGACATTGAATATTGAGGGCTGAATCCGTTAATCCATACGTCCTTGGCTGCACTGTCTGGTAAGTTATATTTTTGATAAATTTCAGAACCATAAGTACCAGTACCAGTTTTAGCACCCATATTAACTCCTGAAACACCGTGTCCATAAGCTGAACCGTATGCTTTGAATGTACCTTTCAAGATTTCAGCTAACATATAAGCTGTATAATCTTTCATCGCTTTGTGACTAGTATGATCATATTCAATAGTGTCACCATCATTAGTGACTACTTTTTGAATAGAGTGAGCATTGTTATAAGTACCACCATTAGCAATTGCAGCGAACGCTGAAGCTAATTGAGTAGGTGAGAATTCAGAAGATGAACCACCAAGTACTTCAGATGGACCTATTTTACTGTTGTAATCTAAGCCAACCTTAGAAGCGAATTTCTTAGGCGCATCGTTACCTGCTTGTTTCTTAACTTGTTGCCAAGTTTTAAGAGCAGGAATATTGAAACTTTGACGTAAAGCATCATAAGCAGAAACTTTACCATGACTTTTAGTATCATAGTT
Organism: Staphylococcus sp. HMSC06C11; assembly: GCF_001808345.1. Lineage (NCBI taxonomy): Bacteria > Bacillati > Bacillota > Bacilli > Caryophanales > Staphylococcaceae > Staphylococcus > Staphylococcus sp. HMSC06C11. The sequence goes on along the minus strand of NZ_KV793038.1, from coordinate 199,604 downwards.
TTTGAATTCTGAACCATCAACCCAATATGAAGATTCGTCTTGGATTGCGTGGTTAGTAGCCCATTGCATATTTTCAATAGCTGGACCATAAGCTAAGAATGGTTTTAATGATGAACCAGTAGGGTGAGCATCTGTAGCTTGGTTACGTTCTACGACATTTTTGTAGTCACGTCCGCCTGAAATAGCTACAAGACCACCAGTTTTACTATCTAAGATCGTAGCACCAACTTGTTGGTCATCATTTTTATAGTAGTTAGAACCACCATTATTAACACGATCTTGAAGCGTTTTTTGAACGTCTTTGTCCATGTTAGTGTAAATTTTAATACCACTTTGTAGGACGTTGCCTAAGTTCTTGTCTTTGAAGTATTTATTATTCATTAATTCTGATTCAACGAAGTTAACGTAAGAATCATACTCTGAATCATTATTATTAGCGTTCACTTGACGATCTTTCTTAGAGCGTTCTACTAAGTTCGCTTTTAGATCAAGTTTCTTAGCATCAGCATATTCTTTATCAGTAATTCTGTGATGTTTATGCATTAAATAGAGCACTGTGTCTTTACGGCTATTCGCTTCTTTAGGGTTATTGTAAATATTATATAAGTTAGGAACTTGTGGTAAACCTGCAAGATAAGCTTCTTCAGCTAAGTTTAAGTCCTTCAAGTCCTTGTTAAAGTAATATTTAGCTGCAGCTTTGACACCAGTAACACCATCAGAATAGTAAATTTTATTCAAGTAAACTTGGAATATTTCATCTTTACTATATTCTTGTTCAAGACGGTATGAAAGGTAAGCTTCTTGAGCTTTACGACCGATAGATTTTTGTTGTGTTAAGAATGAATCTTTAACAACTTGTTGTGTTAAAGTTGACGCACCCTGAGCACCAAATCCACCAGTTAAGTTCTTCCCAATAGCACCAAATAAGCGTTTATAGTCTAGCGCACCGTGATGATAGAATCGATTATCCTCTGTTGCTAAAACGGCATATTTCATGTGTTTTGGTACGTCTTTAATGTTGACGTGTTCATGACGTTGACCGTTATCTAACGTTTTAACTAGATCCCCATTCTTATCATAAATCTTAGCCGGAATTGGGTCTTCTAGTTTCGACTCAGTAAATGCTGGCGCTTTCCATGCATAGTAAGCAAACAACAAGATACCAAGTAACAACAGAACGAAAAAGGCGATAATCATAAAGCCGATTATCTTGATAATCGTTCTCTTAACATTCCTATTCTTTTGTTCGTCGGACTTCCCACCATTTTTACTATTATTTTTTTTAGGTTGGGAAGACCCTTTATTTTCCGTCATACGCGGTCCTCACTTTCATCTAATATCAACTTATCAACTGCCTTGAGGTAATTCAATCTTGGTTGATATTGATAAGGAATATGGTAACCATTTTTCCGAATTTCTTCAACTGTAATCGATTTTTTGATTTCTTGAGTATATCTTTCCCAGAAAAATTCAAACTTAGAATATGGCAATATATAGACTTCATCAAGTGTTTTGAAACGTATCATAAGAAAAACAATTCCCTTTTGAAGATATGTATTTTTCATATGTTCAACTTGATGTGCATGTATATTATTAAGGGGAAAAGAAGTTTTATTCTTGGTTTCCTTTGCCTCGAAATCGATATAATACCCATTATAAACGCCGTTATAATCGGTAGTTGAAGGTGTACGAAAATAAGCTTCATTAATCACAGCCTTACTACGTTTAGGATAGTGAACATTGACTATCTGAACGGGAGTAGGCTTCTTGTGAATGACTGCTATGCCACTTTTTAAATAGAACGTATTGGATTGTTCTATATCTTTTTCAAGCGACATTCCGCGTCCACCATATTCAATGTTACTTGAAAAGGGTGAAGGCTTTCGTCCGTCCGAAGACTTATTTTTTGAGTATGGCTTACCATTAGGATAATTCATAATATTCACCACACAAGTTTGATGAGAAAACTTTAGATATGTAAATGAAAAAACTCAATCAAACTCTAGTATTTGAATGTATATGTTATTTAACAAACATACATCATTCATTATTTTAACGTGATTAGCCTATTCTGTCACGATTTCTTTCATAAATGAAAGATAAACGTAATCTATAATTTATTATTTATTAAAATTATAGTTATTTAAACGAGACTTAAATGATAAAAGTAACATAAATCTTTCAAAACAAATTCACCGATAACAAAATTTTTTATAAATCCAATCATGTCTAATATATGAAAGAATGATACTTTGCATGACTTAAGCTTTCTTATTGTGTTAAATTAACTTTGTAGGAGGCATCCTAATGCGAAAACTAATAGAACAACTTATCTCGGATATTGATGAAATGAATCATCGTTTTGAAAGAGTAAAATCTTCAGAAGTTGATTATGACTTTTATAAGGTAGTAAAACCTTATGCACATTCGATTGATTCAAAACTTAATGAATTAAACAATTATTATCATCAAATCATTAATACGCCGTATATGACACCATTAAAATTTAATTTACTTATATCAAACATTCAATCGCTATCTGTAGAATGTCATTTTAAACGTACGAGTAGAAAGCTTTTCACAGAAAAAATAAAAAGCGTACAGTATGATTTAAAAAATATTTTAACGTATCATGTTTAATGAGGGAGAATATGGTTAAAACTGTATATGTTACTGGATACAAATCTTTTGAATTAAATATATTCAAAGATGATGCACCAGAAGTTTCATATTTAAAGAAGTTTATATCTCATAAATTAGAACAATTATTAGATGAAGGTCTAGAATGGGTGCTGATTCAAGGTCAAATGGGTATTGAGTTATGGACAGCTGAGGTTGTTTTAGACTTAAAGAAAGATTATCCAGAATTAAAGTTAGGGATTATCACACCTTTCTTAGGTCATACGCAACGTTGGAATGAACAGAACCAAGCTAAATACGCTTCAATCGCTCAACAAGCAGATTTTACGGAGAGTATTCATCATACTGATTATCAAGGGCCTTTTCAGTTTAAACAAGCAGATCAATTCATGCTAGATCATACCGACTGTACCATTCTAATTTATGACGAAGAACAAGAGGCAAGCCCTAAATTCTTCAAGACTATGTTAGTTGAATTTATGGATAAAACAAACTATACTTGTGATATTGTGACGTTTGATGAACTCACTGACTTCATCAACGACTTGCAGTGGTCTCAAGATCAAAGTTTCGAATGAGGTGGATAAAAGATGTCAGATGTTTCATTAAAATTATCAGCAAAAGATATTTATGAGAAAGATTTCGAAAAAACTATGGCTCGTGGCTATAGAAGAGAAGAAGTAGACGCTTTTTTAGACGATATTATTACAGATTATCAAAAAATGGCGGACATGAATAATGAAGTTGTTAAGCTATCAGAAGAAAATAATAAATTAAAAAAAGAACTTGAAGAGTTAAGACTTCGCGTTGCTACAACAAGACCACAGGAAAATAAAAACTTTTCTTCTAATAATGGCAACAACTCATCAAACAATGTAGATATTTTAAAACGTATTTCTAATTTAGAAAAAGCAGTTTTCGGTAAGTAATATAAATTTTTGTTACTTATTCACATGAAATTGTGTTATAATCGCAAAAGTGATATTTCGGGTAATCGCTATAGCAATATAGAGGAAAGTCCATGCTCACACAGTCTGAGATGATTGTAGTGTTCGTGCTTGATGAAACAATAAATCAAGGCATTAATTTGACGGCAACGAAATAACCTAAGTCACATGATATGGTTAGAATAGTTTGAAAGTGCCACAGTGACGTAGCTTTTATAGAAATATAAAAGGTGGAACGCGGTAAACCCCTCGAGTGAGCAATCCAAATTTGGTAGGAGCACTTGTTTAGCGGAATTCAACGTATAAACGAGACGACTTTCACACGAGCGTGAAAGTATGTAGACAGATGGTTACCACCGACGTACCAGTGTAACTAGTACACGTGATGAGTACAACGGTACAGAACATGGCTTACAGAAATATTACGACTAGTTTAGCTCTCCCTTATATATGGAGAGCTTTTTTATTGTTTATATTTATGGGCGCAAATGCTCTCATGAAAGCTATTTGTTAAATCATTTTCAAAAAATAAAAATGAGTTTATCCTTATATTAAAAAAAGATGATGAATTTGGTAAAATAGACTCAATATGAATAAAGGAGCAATGAAATGTTTCAATTATTAGCAGTCTGTCCAATGGGACTGGAAGCAGTCGTGGCTAAAGAAATACAAGAACTTGGTTATGAAACACAGGTTGAAAATGGGCGCATCTTCTTTGAAGGTGATGAAGCAGCAATCGTTAAATGCAACTTATGGTTACGTACAGCTGACCGCATTAAGATAGTAATGGGGCGCTTTGATGCTAAAACATTTGATGGTTTATTCGAACAAACGAAAGCTTTACCGTGGGAAACAATTATCGATAAAGAAGGTAATTTCCCCGTTCAAGGTCGAAGCGTAAAATCAACATTGCACAGTGTACCTGATTGCCAAGCAATTACTAAAAAAGCCATCGTCGAGAGACTTAAAAAGGCATACGATGAAAAAGGTTGGTTAAATGAGACTGGTGCAAAATATCCTGTAGAAGTTGCAATACACAAAGATAACGTTTTATTAACTATTGATACATCAGGTTCAGGATTAAACAAACGTGGTTATCGTCTAGCACAAGGGGAAGCACCAATCAAGGAAACATTAGCTGCTAGTTTAATTCGTTTAGCAAATTGGAAAGGTGATTCTCCTCTGATTGATCCATTCTGTGGTTCTGGGACGATTGCGATTGAAGCATGTTTAATTGCACAAAACATTGCCCCTGGATTTAATAGAGATTTCGTATCTGAAGAATGGAATATCATGCCTCCAAATATTTATGATGAATTGCGTGATGAAGCAGATAGAATGGCAGATTATGATAAAGAAATTGAAGTTTACGCATCTGATATTGACCCTGAAATGGTAGAAATTGCTAAACGTAATGCTGAAGAAGTTGGACTGGGCGATATTATTCAATTTAATGTTAAAGACGTTAATACTTTAACTATTGATTCAGAAGGACCAGTAGCATTAGTAGGAAATCCGCCATATGGTGAACGTATAGGTGATCGCGAAGAAGTAGAAGAAATGTATCGCTATATTGGTTCACTAATGAAGCAACATCCTTATTTATCAACATATATTTTAACTAGTAATAAAGAATTTGAGTATTTAGTTAACCGTAAAGCAACTAAACGTCGTAAATTATTCAATAGTTATATCGAATGTACGTATTATCAATATTGGGGTAAAAAACCCGATTTTAAAAATTAAGGTTTACTTTTTATTATTTCCGTGTAATAGTAGTAACCTAAATATTCAATTCATTCGCACTCTTATCTCGACTATAGTACAGTTGAATAGGAGTGTTTTAATTTTAAAAAATACTAAAAAATAAAATATTGAAGATGTTTAGAAAGGGGATTATAAATATGAAAACAGTATTAATCATCGGAGCTAACGGTAGAGTGTCTATCGAAGCAACTAAAATTTTCCTTGAAAACTCTAGTTTTAATGTAGATTTATTCTTAAGAAATGCGCACCGTATCCCTGACTATGCTTCTAACCGTGTAACAGTATATGAAGGCGATGCAAAAAACTTAGAAGATCTTGAGAAAGCATTAGATGAAGTTGATGTAGTCTTTGCAAGTTTATCTGGATCACTTGATAGACAAGCTAAGACAATTGCTGAAGCTATGGCTAATAAGAATGTTAAACGTTTAATATTTGTGGCAGCACCTGGTATCTATAATGAATTACCTGAACAATTTAACGAATGGAATAAAGAACAATTTGGTGATAAATTAAATCTATATCGCAAAGCGTCTGACATTATTGAAAATTCAAATTTAGATTATACTATCATCCGTCCAGGTTGGTTAACTGATAAAAATGAAAATGTCTTTGAAGTTACTACTAAAGATGAGACATTCAAAGGTACAGAAGTTTCACGTAAAAGTGTTGCTTCATTAGCTGTTCAAATCGCTAAAAATCCAGAGCTACATTCTAAAGAAAATATTGGTGTTAATAAACCTGGAACAGAAGGCGATAAACCTGCATGGTTTGATTAATAAATATGCTATTTAAACATAGGTTTTACTTTGTCTATGTGATAAAATTTAAAATATCATAACTTTTGAAAATTAGGGTTTGTCTTCTAGACTAACCTAATTTTTTTAATTTTTTTGAAGTTGATATACATAAATTTCTTACACTTTTGATAATAATCAGAGTAAAAACCTCTATTACATATCGAGGGATCTAAAGGGGATTCAAAACACATGGATAACACTGAACAATTAGATATTTTATATAAGTTGAAAAAGGAAGTTGAGAAATCGAACAACTATGCTTTAGTTAACACTATTAACCAAGTAATAAAAAAAGTATATCTTAATCAATTTACCGCTTCTTTCGTAGGTCACTTTTCAGCAGGAAAATCAACGTTAATTAATCTATTACTTGAACAAAATATTTTACCTAGCTCACCAGTACCTACAACAAGTAATACTGCAGTCGTGTCAGTCGCTGAAGAACCAGGAATCATCGCGAATTTACCTCACCAACAATACACTAAATTAAAAACTTATGATGATGTGAAACAAATGAATCGTCAAAATGTGGATGTTGAATCAGTAGAAATTAACTTCCCATCAAATAAATTTAACAACGGTTTCACACTACAAGATACACCTGGCGTAGACTCAAATGTTGCCACACACCAGTCTAGTACTGAACAATTTATGTATACGAGCAACATTCTCTTCTATACTGTAGATTACAATCACGTACAATCTGCATTAAACTTTAAATTCATGCGACGTATTAATGAAGTAGGTATTCCTATCGTGTTTGTCATTAATCAAATCGATAAACATAATGAGGACGAAATATCATTTGATACATTTAAATCACGCGTAGAGAAATCAATTAAAGATTGGGATATTGAATTAACAGATACTTATTATGTATCTAAATTTGAGCATCCAGAGAACCAAATTAATGAATTATCTGATTACCTCGTTCAAATGGATAATCACCGAGAATCTGTCGAAGATTACGTGAATCGTACTATCGATTTTATTACTGAAGCACAACTTGCTTATATCCAAAATGAAATCCAAGACATCATCGATACACTTGATATCGAAGAGGAAGACTTTGAGCAAGCTTACATGAAGTTTCAACAAAATCAAGAAGTAAGCGAAGAAGCTCAACTATTAAACGACTCTGATAAATTACTCAATTATTTAAAGCAGAAACGTAAAGATATTTTAGATAACGCTTATATCATGACACATGATATGCGAGAACAGTTAAGATCTTATCTTGAAAGTAAATCTGAAGACTTTAAAGTAGGCGGGCTTTTCAATAAGAAAAAGAAAAAAGAAGAAGAACAGGAACAACGACTGAATCAAGCTACTGATGCGTTACAAGATAAAGTGAACCAACAAATACGTCAGCCACTTCGAGAAGACATGTCATTCTTAACACGCTTTATAAATGACAGTGAAGTTAATAATCAAATCCTAAACCAAGATTACCTTATAAAGCCATCATTAATTTCTGATTTATATCAACCTCAGACAAGTATTAGCAATACGTATGTTCTTACATTCTCAGATGAAGTAGTGAAAGCTTTAAATAAACATATTGAACATGAATCAAACCCTATCTTCAAAGATGCTGTGAATCACGCTCAAGCAAGCGAGTTAACAACAGAAGATAATGAGGATAAACAGGAATATGAAAAATTCATTGAGTTGAAAAATTTAAGAGAATCGTTAACTACTCATAATTATCAACATTATTACATCCATTTAGATGATTCACTGGATAAATTAATCGGAAGAACTGAAGCAAATTTCGAACTTAAAGAGGAAAATTCAACGGCTTACCACCACAAACATGAACAGGTCAACCAAGATGAAGCAGAAACAGCAAATCAAGTTGATATTCAGAATGCACTTCAAGTAGTCGAAGATGTCCCTCTATTTGATCGTACGAAAAAGGACATCAAAGACACAATGCATCGCCTCAATAATCAAATCACTAAAATTGGTGTATTCGGAACTTTCAGTGCAGGAAAAAGTAGTTTAATCAATGCTTTATTAGGCGGTCAATATTTAGTAAGTTCACCAAATCCTACAACAGCAGCGACAACTGAATTATCATACGGCGAAGAAAGCCAAATCACCTTAAAATCATCTGAGCAATTATTAGATGAGGTCAACAACGTTCTTGAATATTACAATGCGTCATATGATTCATTAGAATCATTTATTAACAGTGATTTGAAGAAACTTAAGACACAACTTGAAAAGAATCAACTCGCATTTATTGATGCCATTGAGAAACATTATGATATGTATCTAGACATGTTAAACGAGGGAGAAGTCCATACCGTTTCTCAAGAAGACGTTAAAAAATGGAGCGCAGAAGATGAATACGCTACATTCGTTAAGACCGTGCATCTTAACCTTCCACTTGAATGGTTAAAAGGTAAAATTATCGTCGATTCATTAGGTCTTCACTCTAATAATCAACGACACACTAATGAAACTGAGCAGATTCTTACTTCTTCAGATTTAATCTTATACGTAAGTTATTTTAACCATTCATTCACGGATAACGATAAAGCGTTTATCGAGCACATGAAAGCGATGAATCAATTAAACGAGAATCAAGCATTCAAGATGGTTATTAATGCAGTAGATTTAGCTGAAAATGAAGACGACCTCAACGCAGTGCGTGATTATGTTGCAGATGCACTTGGACAAGTTAACCTTCATTCTGAGATATTTAGCGTTTCAAGTCGTAAAAGCTTAAAAGAGGGCGATCAAGGTATAGATCAATTGCGCGATAGCGTTCAGCGATTTGCTGATGTCGAATCTAAAACCATTTTAGAACAACAGATGGTTCATCAAATTCAACAAATGAATGATTCCTATAAAGAAATGATTGAAGAGTTCCATAATAATAAGGAACAAATACAAGCTAGACAAGAAAAATTATTAAACATTAAAGACCAAGATAGACTTAATAGCCAATTGATCAATACTACATCGCAACATACTAATAACGAAGTTGATGAACAAATCTATCATTTAAACAATAGACTCAATCTTCAATTATTAGACGAAGTGAAATCAGTTTATAACAGTCAAATGACTCAAAATAGTGATTTTAATGAAGAGAAAAAGATTTCTACTAAAACTTATCTTGATCAAATTCATCAACGATTATATTTAGAACAATCATTAATTACTGAAAGAATCAAAAAGTATTTTAATTCACAATTAGAAGAGCAAATCGCACCAATTATCAAGAAATTGAATCACATACACGTTCTAGTTAAAGCACAATTCGATGTAGAACCTGATGTAAAGGAAACACCATTTTTAAAAATAGATTTAAATGATATGATTGCAGCCTTACCGAAGCAATTAACAAAACGTAAAATACTAAATCCTAATTCACAGCGTGATATCCAAGAACAAATTTCAAATGTAACATTAGAATTGTTACAAGATGGTTTGAGTGAATTAAAACAAGAACTGAACGACTATGTTCAGCAGATGTCACTTCAAGCTGAAACGCAATTCAAACAATTAGAGCAACAAATTCAAGAACAAATTGATGAATTACTATCATTCAAATTAGATGATACGCTCATCCAACAACTCGAAACAAAATCGAAACAACTTGATGAAATCATATAAGAAGAAAGAAGGACGCTATCATGACAAATAGAGTATTACTCGTGGACGGAATGGCTCTACTATTTAGACATTTTTATGCAACGAGTCTACACAATCAATTTATGTATAACTCTAAAGGTATTCCTACAAATGGCGTTCAAGGCTTTGTAAGACATATCTTCAGTGCAATTAAAGAAATTAATCCTACACATGTTGCAGTATGTTGGGATATGGGGCAACAAACCTTTCGTAACGAAATGTTTGAAGGGTATAAACAAAATCGGCCAGAACCACCAGCAGAACTTATACCACAATTTGATTACGTTAAAGAAATCTCACAACAATTTGGATTTGTAAATATTGGTGTAATTAATTATGAAGCTGATGATGTGATTGGGAGCCTCGCTCAAACTTATTCTGATAACAATGAAGTTTTTATCATTACAGGAGATAGAGATATTCTCCAATGTATAAACGAGAATGTAGAAGTTTGGCTTACTAAAAAAGGATTTACTATTTATAATCGCTATACTCTAGATCGATTTAAAGATGAATACGGATTAGAACCCAAACAATTAATAGATGTTAAAGCATTTATGGGAGATACGGCAGATGGTTATCCTGGAGTAAAAGGTATCGGCGAGAAAACAGCTATTAAATTAATTCAAAATCATCATAGCGTTGAAAACGTAATTCAAAATATATCTGCATTGACACCAGCGCAACAAAAGAAAATTAACGATAACATTAACAATTTACATTTATCAAAATCATTAGCTGAAATTCACACTCAAGTGCCACTTGAATCAGAACAGCTCTTTAATGAAATGGCATACGCACATGAACTAAATAAAATACTTTCAATTTGTAACGAACATGAGTTGTATGTTTCAGGAAAATATCTAGCAAGCAACTTTTAATCATTAAACCAAATGGACTTATCGAAATTAATTCGTAAAGCCATTTGGTTTATTTTATACCCATCATCTACGCAACATAAAATTTATTTTATATAAATATTGTGAATTAATTTCACTTTCTTTATATAAAGTGATATTATTGTTTAGAACAAATAAAATATTGTTCGAAACTCTATTGTGATAGATGAGTGAGCATGCCGCATTCAAATTATGATTTTATAATCCGACATTAGCTCTAAATTTTATTAAACTCATTTTGAATGGTATTCATTTCATTTTTTAAATATCGTCAATATGGTCAATTTCAAGCACACGATATATTAAATCACATCAAACAACAAAGACATAACATCTAGAATAGGAGTGAACAATAGCTTTGAATAATCGAGATAAATTACAGAAATTTAGTATCAGAAAATATGCCATTGGAACATTTTCGACTGTAATCGCAACCCTGGTATTTATTGGTTTTAATGCGGGTCAAGCTCAAGCAAATGAATCAGATCAACCTGCTACAATAGTTAAAAAAACTGCACTTAATGGAGATGAAAAAGACTCCACTGCAAAACAACAAACTAACTCTAAAATTGACCAAAATAAAAATGATGTCTATACAATTTCAGAAAATAATACTGAGCTTTTAACAAATGTACAAACATCTATTAGCAATAGTGATGAAACTCAAAAGAGCGCGAAAGAAAATACTAAGAACTCACCATCTAACTATCTTAATGATAAAAACAGCCATAAGGTAAAAACACAAGCTGTAAAATCTTTAATAGATGATAAAGAAAAACAAAAAGATAATTTAAAAGAAAAATCAATTACCAATAAACAATCTACTAAAGAAGATTCAAATAATAAACAAATTGAAGATACTTACAAACCAAAATTTGTTCAACCGCCTTTGGATAAGACTAGACTACAAGCTTTATATGATGCGTCATATCATGAATATAGAATGATAGATACTGATAAAGCTAATACAGATGAATATAATAAAGTTAAAGCTACTTTTGACAAACTTAATGATTATCTTGGTAATAATGATAATCCTGAATCAAAACAGCTTGATTTGATGTACCAACAATTAGAACAAGCGATTGAATTAGCTCGTACACTACCAACGCGTACAACTAAAATAAATAAAAACAACCGTTCTACTAGAAGTGTTAATAAAGATCGGGCTAGTAGTAAATCTAATTCAGCTTATTTAGATGCATGGACTGAATATTATGTATCGAGCGATGATGATGGTTCAGGATATCCAATAGGAACATTTTTACACGCTTCTAATAAAGGGGCGCCTTATCTATTACCATCAACACCTTATAACACATTACATGCATCAGATGTCAAAGGTATCGCTTATATAACTGCTAAAAGGGTTAAAGATGGTTACGAGTGGGATATACTATTTAACAAAGGACACTCAAATCATGAAAATATGATTTATTGGTTTGGAATCCCACGTGATCAAACACCGGTAGGTCAAGTGACATTTTCTATCATAAACAAAAATGGAACAAGCACAGCTTATGGTGGTGTGGGCTCAGGTTCAGGCGCACCTCTGCCTAAATTTTGGCAAACCGCTGATGGAATTAAACCATCTGTGGCTAATTATTTTAGACATGGTGCCGCTCATGGTTACCCATTTTATAATACGCCTACCGTTCATATAAATAACTTTTGGGATTTTGCTCGAGGTAGCAATGAATATGATCGTAATTCTTATTTCAACCGAAATGGTGCATCATCCACAGCGCGTTATTATGGTGACGAAAACTTTGCTTTCTTAAATGGTGAGAAACCTGAACAAGGACAAGGTCTAGATTCAATATATAGCTTTATTGGTAAAGGGGACGTAAGTTATAGAATTTCCTTTAAAACTAATGGTCTCCCAACAGAACGTCTTTATTATGCAGCAGGCGGTCGTGCACTAGAATTTAGACAATTATTTAATTACAACCAATTATATGTTGAACCAATGAAAGAATATCAAAATCGTATTCAATCTTTCGTAGAAGTTAAAAATCGTACTATGCATTTAGGTAATACTAAGTATGTATATGATCCATCTATAGGTAAAAATACCGATCGAGCTATATTGGACTCTGATGGAGATCATACTATTGATTATGCCGACGATCCTTTAAGTTATGTAAAACATATAAGTCAATCTATCTTTGGATTCATGCAATATAATGATGCTTACGACCAAGTACGCATTTTCGGTGCAGATGAATTAAATCCAGTTGAAATCGAGAGTACATTCTCAAAGAATAATCTGGAGGAAGCTGCTCGCACAGGAAATCCAATTAAGCTAATGATTGGATTTAACGCGCGAGATCGTCACCATAACCCAGAAACTCTAGTTCCAGTAAATTTGTATGTTAAACCAGCTCTTAAACAAAAGATTTCTTATTGGCATAACAATGAAGGACAAAGTATTGAAAGTTATTCAGAATCTAAAAAAGCTGGTCATCCAGTATACGAAGTTATGGCTGGAAATATGCATAATAATTCGCCTAAACAACAAGATATACGTGTTCAACTAACAAGTAATGAACCTATTAGAGATAATACTTGGTCGGTATATGGCTACCCAAATACATTGAGATTAGAAGAATCTAAAGGTCAAACTAATAATGCCAACGAGAAAAACTTCTCTTTAGTGGGAACATTAGCACCTGGAGATTATTTTATTACAGTAAGATTAGGAGATAGAGAAGAACAATTCGAAGTACGTGCTAAACCTAATCCTCCGACAATTGAAACAACTGAAATGCAACTTAGAGGCAAAGCAGGTCAAAAACCAGAAATTATAGTTACTAATGTGCCACACGAAACTAATGCTAAAGTTTTACTTGTTGTTGGAGGACAAAACGGTTCAACTGATCCTTTCTCAGATCCTTATACTAAACCTGAGAACTATACAGTGATAGCAAGTGCAGATGCTACGCATACTGGAACGGTTACTTTTACAGCTAGCGATTATATACAAGGTCTTCCAAGAGCTGCTGAATTAAAAGCTATCACTTATTTTAACGAGAATGTTCAATCTAACTTTAGTAATATCATTACTTTATCAAGTGATAGCACGCCTCCGACATTTGGAGAACCTGTAGGATTAAACGCAAAATATTATAGAGATAATCATGTCTCATTCTCTATACCTGTAACTGAAAATCACGGAGGTTCTGGACTTAATCAAGTACGTGTAGAGGGATTACCATCTGGATGGACTCAGACCTTTGTTAAGAATTCTAATAACGAAACTGGTACTTTAACAGTTTCAGGTACTATCAGTCGTAGTCAAGCTCTAAATAGTGTTATTTCTCTTAGATTAACAGCTACTGATAATGATAATAACCAACAAACTAAAACTATCAATGTAAATGTTGGGAGCTTAGCGACTGACTATCCACTTACTCCTTTGTCTGCTGGTAATAGAATTCTTGTAGTAAATCCTACTAATTTTACTACACAAGAAAAAAATCAAGGTAAAGATAAAGTACAAAGACTAAATACTAACAAATCGACTTACTTAGCAAGCTCAAATGCTTTAGTTCCTCAAGATAACGGTAACATTCTTGTGAATTATAAAGATGGGTCTCAAGGGACAGTGAATGCTGGTAACATCTACACATATGATCCAATTCGTAAAGACATATATGCTGATACAGATGTCACTGACCCTAAAATTGCAACAATATTCGTACCTAAAGGCTCAAGATATGAAATAGGACGAGATTTAAGAAAGTACTTCTCATTGAGTAATGGTCAAGATATTCCAACAAATACGACATTTACAGTTATGTACCCTAATGACACATTACCAACAGGCGATCAGATAGCTCATTTTGGAAATGAAACGCATAGTTATAGTATTACAGCGGTCAATGCATATAATCAAAATGCAACAACACTTACATTGCGTGTTAAAGCTGTGGATGTTATAGCGCCATCTGGTAATTTACGAGTTTATAGATTAAATCCATCAACACTAAGTGATGAAGAGGTTAACAAGGTTAAACAAGCTTTTGTTGAAGCCAATCGAAGATTAGACATCCAACTTAGTGATATTACTGTAAATAACCCAACTAGTGGTGGTGCAAGTACTGTAAATGTTGTAGTTCGAAAAGATAAATATAATAAAACTTTTACATCACATCCAGGTGATATGAACTTTTTACGTTGGACAAATATTCGAGATGATTATACTATCTCATGGTCGAATGATAAAATAGCTCACCGTGATACAGATGGAGGTTTATCATGGTCTCCAGATCACAAATCGATTATTTATAGATACGATGCAACTAAAGGATCATCAATTACTTTAAATCAAATATTGCCTTTATTAACTGCTCGCACAAGCATACCTTCATTGAGAAACGACATATCAGGTGACGATAAGGCTTTAGCAATTGCTGGAGGAACACCTAAATATAAAACCACTGGTTTCTCAACTAAACTCAATACTTTAGATAACTTGCGTTTTTATACTAAAGATGGTCAAGTAATACAAGTATTAGATTTAGTTCAGGCTAGTACTGGAATTGAAAATGCTGAAGTAAGTCACTCTAATAGCATTTATAATGAAAGAAACTCTCAAGTTTCAAGTGGGGAAGTACCTGCTGCTAATGGTGCTCAAGCATTCAATGTCGACAAAGTTATTAAAGCTAATGGGTCTAACAATGGAGTTATGGGTGTTATATACAAAGCTCAACTTGTACTAACGCCATATGGAGCTAAACAATATATTGATAACATTACAGATTCAACAGATGACTCTGCTAATCTCATGGAGGTCACTAATAATGTAATAGATGTTTATTTCGTGCCAAGTGATAACGTCAAACCTGTAATAAGCTTTGGTAATTATAATAACCACGTCGTTTTTTCTGGTGAAACATTTAGAAATAATATGACTGTAACAGATAATTATGGAGTACAATCAGTCTCAATTCCGCAAACTAGCGATATCGCAGTGTCAAAAAATAACAGCAATACAGAAATAACAGGCACAGCTCCTAATGTAACGAGTCAAACTACTAAGGCAGTAAAAGTTATTGCCACTGATAAAAGTAATAATCAGACAGAACAATCATTTAATGTGCTTATTAAACCTTTAAAAGATAAATATCATGTTACTAGTAGTTCAACAATTCAGAACCCTATTAGAATTAGTAGTATACGAAATGGTACCACTTTAACTCAAACTGAAAAGAATACTGTAATTAATTCATTAACAATTACTAATAATGAACCTAATAGAACTTATGTCACAGCTCCAAAAAATGAAATTCGTTCTAAAGAAGTCAGTAACGTCACAAATACAAATAATAATTCAAGTGTTACAGTTACAATCACTTACGCAGATAATACGACTTCTCAAATAAATGTATTAGTTAAACAAATCATACCGGAAATATTTGCAGAACCTAGATACACTGTACAGGGCCAAAATTTCCCTGAAGGAAAAGGTGCTAACCCTAAAGACTTCTTTAAACTAAAAAATGGTAGTCCTATAGAAGCTAGACTAACTTGGGTTAATAATAGAGGTCCAAATATAAATAGTAATCAAATTGGCGTCGAACAAAATTTAGAAGCAGATATTTTATTTGACGGAGAATCTACGCCAATACGTAAAAGTACTTCCTATAAAATTGTCAAATCTCAACCTAAAAGGATTTTTGAAACGACGATAAATGGACAATTTGTTTTTCGTCCAGATAATGCTGATTTTGCTGGTTCATATGTGCAACCATTCAATCATTCATGGACACAAGGTATGAACTTTGAATGGGGAGACAACCTAGGAACACCAAGTTCAAGAACTCCTGGGGCATTTACTCGAGTTGCAACAGTCATTTATCCTAATGGCGAAAGAGAAAATGTGAATGTACTTTACGAAGTTAAACCTAATAAACCAGTCATAGATAGTAATAGCGTTATTTATAGAGGCGGATTAACTCATCAGCAAATTTTAGTTAGAAACGTACCAAATAATGCTAATGTATCTCTATACCAATCTAATGGTTCAATTATTCAAAATACAACGCAAACAGTAGATTCTAATGGTGTGGCTACTGTAACTATTCAAGGCATATTACCTACAGGTAATATAACAGCAAAAGTCTCAATTACTGAAAATAATTTAACTTACGCAAAAGTCACTAGTAATGGTGTAAATAATGTGACTGAGAATATTACTGTTACCTCTGATGCTAGTAATCCTGTTAATGTTACAGAAGGTATACATGCTAAAAATGGTGGTATTAAATTTGTAAAAGGTTCTAATTTCAATTTTAATAACTTTAATAACTTTATAAGTAATGCTCCATCAGGTTCACAGTTCTCTTGGGTCGACAGTCCTGACACTTGGAAAAATACTATCGGAGAATCAGAAAAAGTTATAAATGTCACTTTACCGAATCATCAAGGTACACGAACAGTTAATATTCCAGTAATGGTTTATCCAACAATATCTGCTGTTACACCAAATAGAGATAAATTTGGTATTGATTTAAGTCGAGGAACTGATGTAAACAACTATATAATTTTTGAAGGTAATAATAGATATGGAGCAACAACTTCTTGGAAGGATAATCGCCAACCAGACAAAAATGTTGCAGGTATACAAAACTTAACTGCTTTAATTCATTATCCAGGTATTGACACACCAGTAGAAGTACCAGTAAAAGTATGGGTGTATAAATTTGACTTTGCTAATTCAGTATATAAAATTCAAATTGGCCAAACCTTCCCTGGAGGTACTTGGGTTAAAAAATATGTACATTTAGAAAATGGAGACGACTTACCTACAAACGGCTTTTTATTTTACTGGAACCCTAAAACTACAGGTTCAAATACTTCACAATGGCAAAGTTTAGCTTATACTAGTCAAACGTTTGTAAAGACAGGTACTTACGATGTATTAGATGCTGGTGGTCACCCTTGGCAAGAATCACAACCTGGTACATTCATAGTAACGAGTGCTCAGCCTAACAATGCAATTATCACTGAATCTAATTCAGGAGAAGTTACCATAACTCCAGGTGCAGTGAGAGAAGTACCAATTGAAGGCACAACTTCTCACACTCAATCGATTGCAGATAAGATTGTAATTAATAAAAACGGCCACAAACTAACAACATTTATTAAAAATAATGAAGGTCGATGGATTGTTCAAAATGGTGAGCCAAATGTAAGAGGAGTATTGGCTAGCGATAATGGTAGTTCAATATTAATAAATAGACCTGCTATCGCGACAGGAGACACACTTCAAGCATTAGCTACTGAAGGATCTGGGGAAACTATTAGTCCAACAGCAGAGAGCGGGTTATTCACTGTAAAAGCTCCTCAGCCAGAGCAAGCAAGTGCTAAAGTATGGGAAAACGGTACATTTGAAATAACACCAGATAATAGAGCTCATTCTAATAATCCAACTGCTAAAGTAGAAGTTACTTATACAGAAAAATTAGAAAATAGCCATGAGTTATCTAAATCATTTACAGTTACTCATAATAATAATGGCACTTGGTCAATTACTAACAAACCTAGCTATGTTTCCTTCAATCAAAGCAACGGAATAATTATTTTCAATGCTAATAGCATTAAACCTGAATCACAAGTAACAATTATCTCTAGAGCAGGAAGCGGAAACACTGAGAGCAGCAGTACTAACACAGTAGCTGCACCTCCACTTCACACCGTAGTTATTAATGAAATCATTAAAGAACAAGGTCAAAATGTAAGTAATGAGGATGTGAATAATGCTGTTCAAGTAGCCAATAAACGTAATGCAGTAATTAAAAGGGGTGCAACACTTCCCACTCACCTTGCAGGAGGAAGTACAACTCAAATACCTGTAACCATTAACTATAATGATGGTAGTACGCAAGAGATCACAGAAACTATTAGAACAAAAGTTAATAAAACTGAATTAATTAATGCTCGTAATCACTTAGATGATACTATCAGTAAAGAAAATAAAACACCGGCTAGTATTAGAAACTTTGACCAAGCTATGGCTCGAGCTCAAGCTCAAATTAATCAAGCTAAAAATGAAGCTGATAAAGTTATTAATACAGAATTTGCAACACCTCAACAAGTAAATAACGCTTTGAGCCAAGTTAAAGCAGCACAAGCAAAGATTAATGAAGCTAAAAGTTTACTACAAAATAGAGCTGATAATAGTCAATTAGTAAGAGCTAAAGATCATTTACAACAAGTTTTACAACCAGCTGCCTCTACGAATGGAATGACTCAACAAAGTGCTCAAAATTATAATGCTAAACGTCAAGCAGCTGAACAAGCGATCCAAAATGCTGCTAATGTAATTAATAATGGGGATGCAACTGCTCAACAAATTACTGAAGCTAAAAATAGAGTTGACCAAGCCGAAAGAGAGTATACAGAAGCTAAAAATAATTTAAGAGCAGATAAAACTCAATTAGAAACAGCTTATAATCACTTAAATCAACAAGTGAACTTAACAGATAAAACACCGTCTTCTGTTACAAGATATAAACAAGCCTTAGAAGGTTTTAAAAATGAATTAAACGCTGCAAAATCTGAAGCTAGTGGTGTACTTAACAATAACAATCCTACAGTCTCACAAGTTAAAAACGCTTTGGATAAAGTTAATGCTGTTCAAACAAAAGTTAATCAAGCTGAAGCTTTATTACAAAATAAAGAGAATAATTCTGCACTTGTAAATGCTAAACAACAATTGCAAAATGCCGTAAATCAAGTTCCTTCAACTACAGGAATGACTCAAGAAAGTATTAATGTATATAGAGCAAAACAACAAGCTGCTCAAAACGAAATACAAGAAGCTCAGAATGTAATTAATAATGGCGATGCTACTGCTCAACAAATTGCTGCAGAAAAAACTAAAGTCGATCAGGCTTTACAAGCTCTAAACGACGCCAAAAGTGGTTTGAGAGCTAATAAAGAAGAATTACAAAGCGCTTATAATCAATTAATTCAACCGGCAGATACAAATAATAAAAAACCTGCTTCAATAGAAGCTTATAATAATAAATTTAATCAGTTTAAAAATGAATATAATAATGTAAAAGCACAGGCAGATAATGTTCTCAAAGCTAGTAACCCAAGCGTAGCAGATGTAAGAAACGCATTAAGTAAAGTTAGAGAAATGCAAACTAAAGTTAATGAAGCAAAAGCTTTATTACAAAATAAAGAAAACAATACTGCATTAGTTCAAGCTAAACAGCAATTACAAAATGCCGTAAATCAAGTTCCTTCAACTACAGGAATGACTCAACAAACTGTAGACATTTATAACGCTAAACAAGCAGCAGCTCGTTCAGAACTCAATAATGCTCAACATGTAATAGATGATGGTAATGCTAGTGCTCAACAAATTGCTGCAGAAAAAACTAAAGTCGATCAAGCGTTACAAGCTTTAAATAATGCAAAAGATGGTTTAAGAGCCGATAAATCTCAATTGCAAACTGCTTACAACAAATTAACTGAACATATTAGCACAGAGGGTAAAACACCAGCTAGTATTCATAAATACAATGATGCTATTGCTAAAATTCAATCACAAATTGATTCTGCTAAAAATGAGGCAAAACATGTATTAGATAGCAGTAACCCAACAGTTTCGCAAGTTAATGATGCTTTAAATAAAATTAAAGCTGTTCAACCTAAAATAACTAGTGCCAATAACTTGCTAGAAAATAAAGCAGATAATAGTGAATTAGTTTCTGCTAAAAATCAACTACAACGAACATTACAAACAACTGTATCAACTGATGGTATGACAGCACAAAGTACTCAAAACTTCAATAATAAACATCAAGCAGCTGAACAAGCGATTCAAAATGCCACTAATGTTATTAATAATGGGGATGCAACTGCTCAACAAATTA